>JAHKKQ010000064.1 GCA_020027805.1 Candidatus Dadabacteria bacterium | reverse complement strand
GTCGGCCAGCTTTACCGTCCCACCCGCATAGACCTCCCCCTCCTGAGCCCGCAGGGGGAACTTATGGCTGAGCCTGGCGGTATTCTGCGCGCCCCTCCGCCCCAGGGACTTCTTGCCGGGGATTGGTCCTTGAGCCATGTAAACCTCTTTTTTGGGAAATTTATCGAACAGCTTTCCGGGGACTCCGAAATTCTTGGCCAGCACCTCTTTCGGGGTCTGCGCGATCCACTTCGTAACGCTGAATGTGCTGAACTCGTTAAAAGCCCCGTTGTTGAACGCGAGGATAAAATGGCATTCGCCCTCCCCTATGCTCTCTATATAATGGGCGTGTCCCATCGGTATGAAGAATATATCCCCCGGCCCGTACTCCTGCGTATCCCACCGGCCGTCGGGATTGAGGACCGTGACCCTCGCGTTACCCGTGATAAAGAAACCCCACTCGGCGGCAATAGCGTGCCAGTGAAGCTCCCTTATGCCGCCCGGTTTGAGACGCATCGAAACGCCCGCGATTCCCTTCGAAATGGGCAGCTCCCTTACGGAGACCTCTCTCGAATTCCCCGCCTTCCATACCGCGGGCTTCTGACCCTCGAGGTCGTACGTAAACCGTAACGGATTTCCCGATGATGATTTTTCGCCGGACTTCCCCTTATTCTTCTTTGGTTTTGTTCTTGCTGATTTGGCCATGGTGAACAACCTCCGCTTTTGAAAATAGGTAATGCCGGGTAATTATAGTATCAATAGAGGGAAACCAAAAGGAGCGAACCCGATAAATTCCCTCAGTTAGCCGCGAGGATTTCGTCCGACGCCGCCAGGAATTTACTCCTCGGCCATTGAGAGAGTATAATGCACGTGAGGTCCTCAATCATGAATGAAAATACTTCCGGGCAATCGGGTGTCGCGTATCTGCCTTCCGCATGGATGCCCAGGCACCGCGATAACCTCGTGAGACTCGGCTCCGATCACGACGGCGGGTATATCGTAACTGAAAATATAATCGGGCTTACGGATTTTCTGGTCGGCCTGGGGATCGGGACCGACTGGGCTTTCGAGGCTGATTTTTATAAGCGAAAAGGCATCCCCCTGCACTGCTACGACCACACCATGGGCCTGGGCCGGTTCACCAGAGATGCAATACGAAACATAAGGCTGTTCCTCACGACCCCGGGTATCAGAAACAACGGAGCACTTTTTATCCGGAACATTTTACTGCCGCTGCAATACGGAATATTTTTCTCCGGAAAGAGAAGGCATTTCAAGGAAAAAATCGGCGACGACCCGGAATATTATACGGATTTCAGGAAAATATTCTCCAGGATTCCCGATCGAGACAAGGTCTTTATTAAAATGGATATAGAAGGGTCCGAATTCCGCGCGCTTCACGGACTCAGGGGCTATTATGAGAGATTAACCGGGATAACGGTCGAGTTTCGTCATCTTACCACAATGATGGATACGGTCAGGCGCCATGTCGGCGACCTCGGGGAACGCTTCCATATCGTTCACGTTCACGTTAATAATTTCGGCGGGACGGACGAGCGGGGAATACCCGCGATCATAGAGATGACGTTCGAGAGCAAGGAGTTCTCCCCGGGACGGGATAGACCTTCGGAAAGGTCGTACCCGGTAGACGGTCTCGATTCCCCTAACGCGGCCCATGAAAGAGACTACAGGCTTGAATTCCGCGGCTGACCCCTCCAGCAGTCTTCCAACCGGGTGAGATGACCCGCCGGGATACCGTAGCCATTCGAGTGTCGAGTGGAAGAGTCCGAATACCGGAATTTTAAAATCAGGCGGCTCAGATGATTTTTCTCATCGTGAGCCGGTTCTTTCCCCCCACCCTCTCGTACTCAAGCTCGTTCATATAAGTCTTGACGAGATAGATGCCGAGCCCGCCTACGGGCCTTTCGTCAATCGGACATTTGAGATCGGGGGTCTTGAATTCGAGGGGATTAAACGGCTTCCCGTCGTCCTCGACCGACACCTCTATCACCCCCTTCCCCGACCGCAGCGTCACGTTTATGTGGTGCTCGTCGTGGTCGTCGTACCCGTATGAAATGACGTTGGTTATTACCTCGTCGAGCGAGAGGGTAATGGCGAAGACTATGTTTGAGGGCAGCTCTCTGAACTCGCAGTATTTATGCAGCGCGTCTTTAAGATGTGATAATTCACCGAACCGGTTCTTGATCCTGATCGAGAGATCGGAGCTCATGGCTTATTATATCTTATCGCGAGCAGCGTAATATCGTCTTTCAGAGGGACGTCGCGGGAAAACTCCTCGACGTCCCTCAGCACTCTTCCGACCGTATCGCGGGGGCCTTCGAGGCTTTGCCCGGAAAGCAGGTCCCTGAGCCTCTTGTCCGTGAATAGGTTCCCGGCCTTATTCATCGTCTCGGTCACGCCGTCGCTGTAAAGAATAATACCGTCCCCCGGCTCGAGCTTCACATTCCCGAGCCCGTAGAGCGAATCGCCTTCGATAACGCCGAGCGCGATGCCCGGAGTGTTCTCGACGGGCTCGGGCCCGCTCCCCCCGCGGATAATGAAAGGTAGTTTGTGCCCGCCGTTACAATAGACGATTTCCCCCGTCCTCGTATCCAGGACCCCGGTGAAGACGGTAATAAACATAGAGAACTCGTTCTCCATGCAGAGTATCTTGTTCGCCTCGGAAAGGCACCTGTCAGGCGGGAGGCCCTTCACCGCGTCCGCCTTTACCATGGTCCTGGTGACGGCCATGAAAAGGGCCGCCGGCACCCCCTTGCCCGAGGCGTCCCCGATCGCGAAATAGAGCCTGTCGTCGTCGATCATACAGAAGTCGTAGAAATCGCCGCCCACGTCGCGGGCAGTAATTATCTCGCCGAAAATCTCGAATTCCCCCCGTTCCGGGAACGCCGGGAATATCCCCGGGATCATGGAGAGCTGGATCCTCCGGGCAATGTCCAGCTCCCGGCGTATCGCGGCGAGGCGTTCTCTGTCATGCACGGCCCGTTTCAGGACGAGCGCCTCTTCTATAGTTTTCGTAATAGTGATACCGAGGTCGTCGAAATCTATCGGCTTCGTGAGGAAATCGAACGCGCCCAGGTTGAGCGCCCTCCTTATAGTCCTCATGTCCCCATAGGATGAGATGATGACCGACCTGATAAGCGGGTATTCGGTCTTGAGTCTCGATACCAGGGAGAGGCCGTCCATGCCCGGGAGCTTGATATCGGTGACGAGGACATCGATCTCGTTCTCCCTCAGTTTTTCGAGCGCGTCCTCCCCGCTGCGGACGCATATGAAATGGAACTCGTCATTCCTTATCTGCCTCCTGAACTTTTGAGTTACGAGGAGCTCCAGATCCGGGTCGTCGTCTACGACGAGTATGGTCGCAGGTACATTGTCAGTCACCGCAACCGGGTCATCTGAAATTTGATTTTCCATTGTTCAGTACCGGGTCCAAAATGTAATGGAACGCCAGGCGCGCTCCGCATCTTGCGAATACCGGGAATAGCTGCTTTTTTTATCCGGCGAAACGGTTATTTTGAATCCACCGGGGGTCAGGCGGCCGTCTTCAGGGTCTCAAGCGCTCTCTCGTAATCGTGCTCGATAGGCATTACTTTATCGAAGCCCGCAGTCCTGAGCACGTCCTCGACGTCCGGATGCGGGTTCAGAAGGACGAGCCTGGAGCCGAATTTATTGAGCGCCTTGGCCGCGGTCACGAGCATTCTGAGACCTATGGAGGCGATATAATCGACATCGGATATATCCACGAGCGTCGGTTTCCTGCGGGTGACCGCATGCCTCGTAAACTCGAGGTCGAGGCCCCCGATGCCTTCCAGATCGACCCTGCCGGAAAGCTTCACGTGAGTCAAATCGTCGTCTTCCCTTATGACCTTCATGTCCATTGAGCTATACCTCCGCCTGAACGAGAAAAATCGACCGGGCGATATTCGGTGAATTTTATAAACGGAAAGCATTTTTAAGTCAAAAAAGTTAACCGTGGCTTAACAATAGGGGTGATAAATGTACTTAATGGGCGGATAAACAGTTTTTTGGGAGGGTATAAAGCTACTCGGATTCGCTCGCACAACTCACGCAGCGGTCCGTGTAGGGGAGCGCATCGAGACGCGCCACCGGGATCGGCTCGTCGCAGACTGCGCATGTACCGTATTCGTTTTTTTCTGCTCGCGCGAGCGCGGAGTTTACCTGATTAAGCTCGGTGCGGAGGGTCTCGTCGAGGGCATCCACGACCTCGTCGTTCTCACGTTCGATCGACTGCTCCTGCCAGTCCTTGGCATAGGTCTTTCTCATGGACGTCTCGACCCTGCCCAGCCTGTTCTCAAGCTCGGCCTTCCTTATTCTCAATTTCTCGATTATGCCGTCATAATCACTCATATATTACTCCGTCGCGCATTGCGATAAACTACCCAACATATTAACACTATTTCAGGATTTAGAATAGCGGCAACCCCGTATCACGTAAAATCACAATATAACCGAATTTCAACCGCGGGGGCGGCACGGTGGATAATACGGCATCGCCCGGAGGCATTCAGCCCCGGTCCGTAAACGGCATCTCTATCTTTTAGCTGTTATGTGGTATCAGAAAACCTGGAGGATTGTCTTTTTGAAGAGCGGGTTGAGGTCGTGCATGGAAGTGTCCCTTATCATCCAGCAGTCGATCTGTTCGCTGTCGCGCGTGAGGACGAGGTTGTAGCCGTTCTCTTTGCCCCATTTCATCTGCTCGGAAAGGCAGGTGAATTGATGCTGCTCCTTCTCGTTCAGGTCGTCCACGGGCTTGTTGAGGGTGGCCCTTTTTATCATTCCCACGTAAAAGCTGCGGGAGAATTTTGTACCCGTATGACTTAAATTGTCCGTATTAATCATTTATTTCACCCCATTCACGGAAATTAATTATGGATATAATAAGTACTATTTCTCAGATTTCAAGGGGGAATTTTGGATTTTGGGGAAATTTAACAGACCCTTAAGAAATCCTTCATCTTGAAATGAGACCGAAATAATTTTTTTTTATTTCGACATTTGACCTGTACAGGTTGACGCTACAGGACTGAGCGCAGATGATAAGACAACGATCAGTCCCAGATGTCAGGCTTTCGGCTCTCACAACGTTTATCCCCCCAGATACGTTTCCAGACGGGATGCGTATTTCTCCACTTCGTTGACGAACCCTTTGAGAGTTACCGGATAAATAGCTTCGGGCTTGCCGAGCACATCTTCGCCTCGTAGATCGAAATCGGGGTCGAGCGGGGAATAGATGAAACCCATATTGTTCCGCTCGAAGAACGCCCCGGTAACGGCAAGGCTCCGCTCATTCGGGGAAACAAGACTTAACGAATAACTTTCCGGGCCCTGATTTTCATGAGCCGATTGAGCCGTATTATCGAAAGTAATGTCGAGAGACATCCTGTCTCCGGCATGCACCGTGGCATGATTATTATAACGGTAGCCCCCGGGCGTCCCTATACAATCAAATATCAGCCCCCCGGCATAGGGCGACTCCTTCCCGTACACCGCATTTTTAAATGCGTCCCTGAGCTTGTATTCCTCACGCGTCATATTATTCGGCAGCTCGCCGATAACACGGTCGTCCTTCTCGAATTCCTCGAGCATGCGCCCCGCTGCGGCCTCGTTGCCGATCCAGTACATGTCGAGCCCGTAGTGAATCTGCCCGTCCGCAATTTTATACAGCTTGGGTATGCCCATGTGCGACGAGACTATAAAACCGACATCTCCATTCTCATCCGCGGTGAACTCGCTGAGGGATTCCAGGATTTCTTCGAAATATATCCTCTTCGATAACGCCGTCCGGATCTCCCGAATCTTGGATATGGCCTTATTAGTCGAACCCGAGTACGAGACGGATACCTCATTATTGAGGACTATCGTTTTGAGCTGCCCGGGGATGACATCGTGATCGGTTGTGTTGGTATCGGAAATCATCGAATCCGAGAGGATACAGGTACGATCTCCGAACTGCATAGCCATTACTAAAGACATGGACGAACCCATATATTAGTACTGCCTTTATCTTTTACGTTGAACAGACGGCCGCTTTGCTTCTCGGGCTAGCAGGGGCTGCTTTTTTTGCAGGACTCTACGCAGTTGCCCGCGCTGTTGGGCCTGCAGCACTGTGCGCCCGTGTCGGTATTGAGGCAGCAGCATTGGCTGTCGGTGCAGGTATCGTTCCCGCAGTTGGCCATGGCGACCACGGTGCCGGATACCGGCGTCAATTCCTCGAGCGTATATGAATCAAGATCGAACCCGGAACTTACGAAGCTCACGTCCTGCGGCTGCTGTGATTCTGCCGGCCGGTTGCCTATGTAGAATAATCCAGCCGCTAACAAGATTGCCAGGATTGCGTATGACGAACGAAGGGTATTTTTAGTTCTCATATACTTTCACCCCCTGTGATACGTAAAAGGATTAATTAAAACGAACGGGTTTGCAAGTGAAAATTTTATATCGTGGGTGTGAGGAGAGTTAAAAGATGAGATACTGAAACAAGCCTGCCCTGAACTTGTTTCAGGGCACAGGAGGACAGATTACAGAAAATCTAATTATAAACCCTGACTTCGTTGTACAGCGCGTCGCGCTCGACGGGTATGAATCCCGCGTTCTTTATCATGTTGACCATGAAGTCGCGCGTGTGTCCGAGCTCCGACGGCGCGCCCGCGTCGTGGATTATCTTCTCCCGCATTATCGTGCCGTCCGCGTCGCTGCACCCGTAATGGAGCGCGACCTGGGCCATCTTCTCCCCGAGCGTTATCCAGTATGACTTGATGTGGGGGAAGTTGTCGAGGTAGAGCCTCGCAAGCGCGTGTATTTTCAGATCGTACGAAGCCGGGAAAAATTTCACCTGCTTCTTGAGCCCCGTATTCTCGGGCTGGAACAACACGGGTATGAACGCGAAGAACCCGGGCGACTCGTCTTCTATGTTTCTCAGCCTCTCGTAATGGTCGACTATGTGGAAAGGCTCTTCAATGTGCCCGTAGAGGATTGTCGCGTTTGTCGGTATCCCCATCCTGTGCGCGAGTCCGTGTATCTCCTCCCACCTCGTGGCAACGGTCTTGGGTGCGCATATCTTCTTCCTGATATCGGGATGGAGAATTTCCGCCCCGCCGCCCGTGAGCGCGTCGACCCCGGCCTCCTTGAGCGTCTCGAGCACCTCTTCGAGACCCATGCCGCTAATCTCCGTGAACCAGTCTATCTCCACGGCCGTGAAGGCCTTGACGTGCGTCTTCGGGTAGTGATCCTTGACGAGCCTGACTATGTCGAGGTAGTCCTGGAACTTCCAGTCCGGGTGGAGGCCGCCCACTATGTGCACTTCGCGTATGTCGTCGTCGAGGAGCGAGAGTATCTGCTCGTGCGAAAGCTCGTAGGCGTTGGCCGATTTCTTGGTGGTGCCGAAGGCGCAGAACTTGCACGATATCGCGCAGATGTTCGTGGGGTTCACGTGCCTGTTAACGACGAAATAGACCTTGTCCCCGACCCTTTTCCTCTTGACGTAATCAGCGAGCATGCCGACTGTGTTGAGATCGGCTGTGTTCATTACGGTGAGACCGTCTTCAAATGAAAGACGCTCGCCGTCCGCGACCTTACTCAGTATCGGGAAGAGCGCCTTGTCGAAACACAGCTTTTCTACTTCATCCAGTATTCTTTCCATCTTTCGGTTACCTTCTCCCTCACGTCCTCCGACATTTCGATCACAAGAGGATACCAGTTTTTTATGGTTGCATCTATCCCCATCCTGCCGCCGTAAACGACAGCCGAGCCCCTGAGCTCGGTCCGCTCGAATATAACGTCGAGATAAGGGTCGAATCTGGTAAATATGCCCCAAATGAGCTCCGTGTCGTCGTGAACGTCTATATCCGGGCTCACGGCGGCGATTATCCTCACGTCTTCATACCCCGGGGTCCCGAACATCTTCTTCAGCATTTCCTTTGGATTCTTTTCGAGCTTGATCGCCAGAACGCCGCCCGGCAGGAGTCTCCAGTCGAGTATTTCCTTATGCTTCTCCCTCGGGTCGGGTACGCGCCCGGGGGCCTTACGTTTATTCCTGCCGCCCTCCTTCCCGCGCACCGCGTTTATTCCCATCTTGCTCCCGACGTTGAGCTTGCCGCTCGTGAAGTCGAGCGTGTCGAGGGGCGCCCAGGGGATCATGAGGAAGTCCTCGTTCGGATCGAAGTTCTCGCCAATCTCCGTGAGCACAGCATTCCAGTCCCGGGGATTGATATCGCTTGAAACAGTAATCATGACCTTCGTCAGGAGGAGCTGACCCGTGCCCCAGAGCGCGAGCATCGCCTTAATGCCGTTTTTGGGGTAGCGCTCGTCGACCGAGACGACGAGCAGGTTGTGGAACCCGGCTTCGGGATAGGCCCACATGTCCTTCACCTCGGGGTGAATTATCCTCACAAGGGGCGAGAACATGTCGGCCGCGGCCATGCCCAGGAAAATGTCCTCCTTCGGGGGCTTGCCCACGACAGTCGCGGGGAAAATCGGATTCACCCTGTGCGTTATCTCGTTCACGTGGAATACCGGGAAATCGGCCTCCATCGAATAATGCCCGAAGTGGTCTCCGAACGGGCCTTCGACCCGGAGCTCGTTCTGCGGGACGACGCCTTCGATGACGAATTCGGCATTGGCGGGGACGGGGAGGGAAATGCTCTTACCCTTCACCATCGGGATGGGCTTACCTCTCAAATAGCTCGCGAAAGCGAGCTCGTCCATACCCTCAGGCAGAGGGGCTATAGCGGTAAAAATCATCTTCGGATCGCCCCCGAGGACTACCGCCGCCTCGAGGTCCCTGCCGAGCTTCCCGGCTTCGTGGTAATGGGCCGCTCCGCCCTTGTGGGGGTGCCAGTGCATGCCGGTCGTTTTTTCGTCGTATATCTGGAGCCTGTAAATGCCGAGGTTCCTTTTGTTGGTAACGGGGTCCTGTGTGAGGACCAGCCCCAATGTGATGAACCTCCCTCCGTCGAGGGGCCAGCACTTTATGATCGGCAGCCTCGAGAGGTCCGGGCGCTCCTCTACCTCCTGAGACGCCCCTGATTTGACCCCCTTCGTCCTCATGGACAGGAGATCGTATGCTTTTGGAAGGACCGAGAAAAAGGATTTCAGCGAAGGGGGGTTCACCTTGTGGAAGAGTTCGACCAGCTCCTCGCCGACGTCCCTCGGCCTCCTGCCGAGCGCAAGCTCCACCCTCTCTTCCGTCCCGAAGAGGTTAATCGCGAGCGGGTATGCCGCGCCCCTGACGTTCTCGAATATGAGGGCCGGGCCCCTTTCCTTGATTACACGCGAGGAAATCTCCGTGATTTCGAGTATCGGGTCGACCTCCGCCTTTACACGCACGAGGTCCCCTATCGCTTCGAGATATCTTATGTATTCCTGCAGGTCGTAGAATTGCTTTTTTTTCATTATCGGCGAAATACGCTGTTATAGACTAAGAAATCAGAATGGACGAAGAGTCTTTAATTCGGAGCGGCTCCCGCCGCGACCGTCCATGGACAAACCATACCCCGTCATTTCGAGCAGCGTGAGAAATCTATCTTTTGCTTTTTCCCTCCCCCTCAAGGGGGGAGGGTTCGGGTGGGGGTGTCAACTTAGCCGTCCAATCAATCAAGAAATTCCTCCCCCGACATACACAGAATCGTCGCTAAAAAATCAGGTAGAAAGACCCGCACCCGCTTAATTCCCTCCTCTTATATAAGGGGGAGCTGTTGAATCTTCAAGAGCTTCTTCCGCCAGTCTCTCAATTTTCTTTTATATTCAGAACCTTGTCGACATAACCCTCAATCAGTTCGTTGACTGTGTTCACTTTTAAATAATGTGGCGGGCTTATAGGCATTATAATTGCCCCTTCTCTCGAAAGCTTGAGCGCGTTCTCGAGAGCGATCGAGCTTAACGGGGTCTCCCTGAGGGCTATAACAAGCCTCCTCCTCTCCTTGAGCGCGACCTGCGCTATCCTCGTGATGAGCGTATCGGCGATGCCGTTCGCTATCTTCGCCAGAGTGGAAATCGAGCAGGGAATGATGACCAGTGAATCGAAATGGTTGCTGCCCGACGAAAACGGGGCCGCGAGGTCGGAATCGCTGTAAATATCCCTGACCCAGGGCCTCAGCTCCTCCACCTTGAGACCGAGCTCCTCATGGAGCACCCTCTTCCCCCATTTGCTCGCTACAAGGAACTTGTCCTCGGGGCACCTTCTGAGGAAATCGACGCCGTATGCCACCCCGGAAGCGCCCGTAAATCCGACAATAGTCCGCATCATGGTAAGTATATCCCAGAGACGATAAAAAGGAAGACAGCGAGGCCCACCACGATATTGATCTTGAAGAACGCAAGGTCGACGTTTTCCGACTTTTTGTGCTCCATATAGAGCAGAAAACCGATGACGGCGAGAAGCGCGCCGGCCGCGATAGACTTGAACATAAAGAAGTAAATGAACGCTATGCAGAAGAACGCGGCGTAGTGGAGGAGGCCCGCTATGTAGAGTCCCGTCTCTTTGCCGTAATCCGAGACCATGGAGCGCACACCGCTCCCCCTGTCGGACTCCTCGTCGAGCGTGGCGTATATGATATCGAAACCCGATACCCAGAAGAAGGTGAATAAAGAGAGCATTACCCCGGGGAATATTCCCGACAAAGAGCATGTGACCGCGACCCATCCGCCGAGAGGGCCGAGGGCAAGGCCGAGCCCCACCCCGAAATGGCAGAGAGGAGTGACCCGCTTCATCAGCGGGTAAACGATAAACACGATTATCGGTATGGGGGAGAGATAAAGGACGAGATCGCATATGAAATAAGCCGAGACGAAGTAGAGGATCAAGCCCGCGGCGGTGATACCGAGGGCGGAAAAGAGGCTTATCCTGCCCGAGGGCAGCTCCCTGCCCTCGGTCCTCGGATTGAGACCGTCTAGCTTCCTGTCGATTATGCGGTTAAGGGCAAGCGCGGCAGTCCTTGCGCCCGTGCCCGCCAGTATTATCAGGACGATCAAATGGAGCTCGGGGACGCCTCCCCAGGCCAGGAAAGCGCCCGCAAAAATTAGCGGGAGCGAAAATAGCGTGTGCTCGAACTTGATAAAGTTCGTGAAGTTCCTTATTCCGTCCATCGGATGTTCCCACTTTACTCCGGGTGAGGCTTCATTCTACTTTACTTTTACTCCCTCTTCTATACACTAACCCTCTATTCCAGCGGGGCGGAGAAAATCGTGCCGAGACCCGAACTCGCCGAAAAAATTTCCATCAGTCTCCACGAGGGCAATATCCAGGAGATCAAGAACCTCCTGGAAGAGGTCCATCCCTCGGAGATAGCCGGCATACTCCAGACCCTCGACCCCGAAGATCACCAGAGAATCCTCGAAGCGCTCGACACGGACACGGCTTCCGAAGTCATCCTCGAGCTGGGCCCCGAGCAGAGGGAGGAGCTCTTGGGCGAGCTCGGCGCGGAGAAGATCGCAGAAATAGTTGAAGAGATGGAATCCGACGACGCGGCGGATTTGATCGGGGAGCTCCCCGAGCAGACCGCGAGCGACGTGATGGCCAGGATGGACCCGGAGGATTTGAGGGACGTCGAGCCGCTCCTCAAATACCCGGACGATTCGGCCGGCGGTATTATGCAGACCGAGCTCGTGAAGGTCTCGGAAAAATTCACGGTGCGGGATACGATCAACTGGATCAGGCTGATTGCAGACGAAATCAAGGACTTTTATCTTATATACGTCACCGATGAGGACGACAGCCTCCTCGGGCAGATATCTCTGAGCAGGCTCGTGCTCGCTACCCCGGGCACCAGCGTGATGAATATAATGGAGCCAGTCGAGCATGAGGCGACGCCCTACATGGACCAGGAGGAAGTCGCCAAGATCTTCCAGAAGTACGGCATACTGTCACTCCCGGTCGTTGACGACAGGAGGGTGCTCCTGGGGAGGATTACAGCCGACGACATAATGGACGTCGTTACCGAAGAAGCGTCCGAGGACATCCTTCAGATGGCGGGCGTGGGAGAATCCCTCCACCCCTTATATACGCCGACCCGGATGAGGATCGTGCTCCGCACGCCGTGGCTGCTGATGACCCTGATAGGCGAATTGTTCATCGCATTCATAATCGTTTACGCGTTCGAGCCTACTCTCCAGAAGGTAGCGATACTGGCGGCATTCATGCCGGCGATAATGGCCACAGGGGGGAATGTAGGGCTTCAGACGACGACTATAATCATCAGGAGCCTCGGCATGGGGACTATAAATATCAGGCACATACTCAGGATTATTCTCTCGGAAGTGAAAGTGGGCATATCGCTTGGACTCATTTGCGGGGTAATCGCCGCGCTGATAGGGGGTCTCATAAGCTACGACCAGCCGGACGCAATAAAAATAGCGCTTGCAGTATTGATCGCGATGGTCTCGGCTACGATGGCCACCTCCTTCATCGGGGTCGCGGCCCCTTTACTGCTCCACAAGTTCAGGTTCGATCCCGCCGCGGCGTCGGGCCCTTTCCTCACCATGTTCAACGATATTTTCGGGTCGGTTTTTTATCTCTTCATTGCGATGCTGATTTTTTAACAGGCTAACCTTCAACCCTACCGATGGCATGCGGCTCGATCCGGTTTCCGGGGTAATGAGCGGCCGGGCCTCTACTTGCTCAGCTCCTTACAGCCTTCTATGCCGTTTTGCGCGCAGAAGAACTGAGTGCAGTAAATCGCCATCTCGTAATTGTATGTGCCCCCTTCCTTCCAGTCGGACATGCATTTGTCCAGCACCTCCCTTTCCCTGGTCCCGCCTGAAAATGAGCTCGTCAGCTTGTCGATCTTATCCTTCGCGACAGCCCTGCTTTTCATGCAATTTTCCTGCTCGTCGGGGGTGTGATACCGATCCTGACACCATGATTTCACGTCGTCCACTGGGACTTCCTCTTCCTTGAGCTCTTCGGCCGCCTCGCCCGGCGGCATAGCCGCGACCTCTTGATTGTCGGCAGCCGGCGCTGCGTCTCCGGCTTCAGGGGTGTCGGCCGCAGGGTTCCCGGGAGATTCTTCAGCCGCCTTTCCCTTATCCGATACCCGGGCCTCCGGAGTTTCAGCTTTGGTATCACCCGCGCTCGCTTCCACCGTGTCCTCAGCCGGCCGAGCGGTTTCAGTCTGCTCCATTATCTTTTGATTGAGCCTCTCTATCTTCTCTTCGTCGGATTCTTCTTCAGGCTCTTCGGTCCCCTCTTCCGTTTTTACATCCGCAGGGGCATCGGCATTGTCCTTCTCAATCGCAGAGACCTCCCCGGAAGGCGCTTCTTCGGTTTTCACTCCCGGGGTCTCCGATGGGGGAGCGGGGGTCAGAGCCGCCGGAGCTTCGGGAATATCCGTTTTTTCAACTGTTTTTACCTCGATTTTTTCCCTGAGGGGCTCACCGGATGCCTCCTCCCCGGGTTCAGATGCAGCCGGCGCTTCACTGACGGCGTTATCCTCCACGGGGACCTCGGACTGAGAAGAGTCCTCAGCCTCCATCTCGGTCTGCACCTTCCTGGAGATCTCCTCGAGCACCTCCGCTTTAGTCTTCACGCCCTCGGCCGGGGGGCCCGAATCGGCGGTTTTCACCGGTTCTCCCTGCAGGCCGCTTTCACCGGGTGAAGTGCCTTCCGCTAATCCCGCATCCGTAATATCGCCCTCCGTGATCTCTTCTTTATTTTCTTTCTTTACTACCGCAGGCCCGGCTGCTTTGAGATTTTCTATCTCATCGTAGGCTTTTCCCACAGACCCGGCGGATTTATTGAGAAATATTCCTCCCTGGCTGACAAGGCTCTCCTTAACGCCGAAATCCGGTTCAGTGCAGGCATTGAAATAAAGCTCAAGCCCGCTCGAATAGCCGTTAAGGGCCTGCATTGCGTATTCGTGCGCGGATTCGAGCCTTGGCGGAGGGGTCAATGAGCCGAGTTGATTTCCGAGCGAGCCGACTATGTCCCTGTAATCGGCGAGCTTTGACGAGCACTCTTCGGGGGGGGACGACTGGAGCTTGAGCACGGAAGCGCTCACCTCCGACGCCACCTGTGAGAACTCGTACAGCAGGGGGGTAATATTTTTAAGATATATCTGCTCGGCGGAGCTGTATACGCCCTGGGCAAGCGATTTCCCGGGAAGCCACGGGACTGTTAAAAATAACGACAGAATGAAAAGAGAGCGAACGGCTGCCCGAATCCCCTCTTTTTTGCTAAAGGATAGTTTATACATAACATGCTCCCGAACGATCCGATTCCATCACCCTCGATATCCGCGTTTCTACGCAGCGGATAATATTATATAAGAACTAAATGCTCAACTCTAGTAAATCTTTCCGGATATTCTCCGAAACCCCCCGATGGCGGATGAATTCCCGTCCGGGCTATACCGTCAACGCCTGTATTGTCCGTGATGAAGAGTCAGGGGGCAAATCGTCAGCTATTCGCCAACTCCCCAGTTTTTAGGAATAATATCAGTTTAATGAAAAGCTCAGAAGCGTTATTGCTCCGCAAGAGGCCCTACGGCGACGCCGACTACATTATAACGCTCTTCACGAAGGAGTTCGGAAAGATAAGCGCTTTCGCCAAGAACGCGAAATCGAGCAGCAAGCGGTTCGGCGGGAGGCTCGAGCCCTTCGTCCATTTCCGGGCGCGGTTCCGCGAAAGGCCGGGGGATATGAAATTCCTGGAGGACCTCGAGACGGTAGAGGTGTTCCGGCACCTGATGGAAGACCTGGAGCTCTTTATGTGGGGCAGTTTCATGACAGAGTCCGCGGAAATACTGCTTCCCAAAGAATCTCCCAACGAGGACATGTTCAACCTGTTCGTGGACTCGCTACGGGAGCTCAACAGCGGGAAGAGCGCCATGCCCCTCGTACTCGCATTCCAGCTGGGGACGCTAT
>JAHKKQ010000217.1 GCA_020027805.1 Candidatus Dadabacteria bacterium | reverse complement strand
GCTTGGGGTTCCTTAATGCAAATCCACCCTACCCTATTTTGACAAGAAAACTTGACAAGCCGTTTATCAATCTCTACTCATTATTAGAATGATCAGTGATATTCGAGCCAAAATTGCAGAGGGATTATTTGAATTTTCGAAGCATGCCGTCGATCAATCGATTCTTCGTCATATCACCGTCGAGGAGATTCGGGAGGCATTCTCTACCGGTGAAATGATCGAAGACTATCCAGACGACAACCGCGGACCTAGCTGTTTAATATTGGGTATCACTAAATTGGGCAGACCGATACACATTCACTGTAGTTATCCGTCACGATCTATTATAAAGGTCATAACACTTTATGAGCCTGATCAAAATCAATGGGTTGAAAATAGGGTAAGAAGAAATTAGAATTAATAGCTATGCATAAAGAAACAATGATTGAGAAAAAAGTGACTTATGTGCTCGAATTGGATAAAAGGGTTATCATCATCGAGAATGTGCCTGCAAGGGTATGTCTGGAAACGGGCGAGAAGTTTTTCTCTCCCGAAACAGTTGAAAAGATTCAGGAAACTGTATGGAGTAAGAAAAAGCCTTCCCGGCTTGTTGAAACACCGGTTTTCAACTTCCAAGCTTAGTCTAAATAATCCGATTTCAACGAATAAAGGATCGCGGCTGGCCTGTCCTGAACTCGATTCAGGAAAGCCGCTCCTACGGATGGATTTAAAAAATCAAGAAATGGATTTAACGATCTCATCCACAACTGCTTCGGGATTATCGGCTTCGGTTATAGCGCGGCCGATGACGAGGTAGTCTGCACCGCTTGCGACCGCTTTCGCCGGGGTCACTACGCGCTTCTGATCGTGCTTGTCTCCCGCCGGGCGTATGCCGGGAACGACGAGCGTGAACCTGTCCCCGAACTCCTTCCTCAGCATTTCGACCTCCATGCCGGAACAGACCAGCCCGTCCACCCCCGCTTTATCCGCGAGTGAAGCGAGGCTCAACACCGTATCCTTGGTTGATGTTTTTATTCCGATATTTTTCAGGCTCGCCTCGTCGTGGCTCGTGAGCACTGTAACGGCTAACACCATCGGTTTCCGCTTATTGCTCTTTCCCGATTCATCACTGACTGCATCTGATACCGCCTTCATCATCTCTAATCCGCCGAGAGCATGGATCGTGAACATCTTTATGCCGAACCTGACCACCTGCCTAGCCGAGTGCTCTACAGTGGACGGTATATCGTGGAACTTGAGGTCGAGGAATACGTCCGCCCCCATGTCGCGGAATTCCTTTATCCCAATCGGCCCCGCGTCGAGGAACAATATCGGCCCTACCTTGAACGTCTTTATCTTGTGTTTCAGGCTCTCGACCCAGAATTTGGCTATCCTCAGCTCTGAGAAATCGAGCGCGAGTATTATTCGTTCCTTCGGTTTTAGATCGGGTCTGGCCATGTGGATAGAATTATATATCTATGATAGGAGCGACTCTACCTCTTTCGCCACTTCTTCGAGCTTGACGTTCCTCGAGATACCGCCCTTCCGGAGTTTCAGCTCGGCCTCCCCTTCCTTTATAGTCCTCGGCCCCACGGCTATGTGTATCGGAATGCCTATGAGCTCGGCGTCCTTGAACTTGAACCCAGGCCCTACGTCCCTGTCGTCTATGATGACCTCGTAACCCTTGTCCGTAAGCTCCCTGTATATATTCTCGGCCGCGTTCATTATCTCCTCGTCCTTTATCTTGAGCGGGAGCACCGAGACCTGAAAGGGCGCGAGCGCTTTCGGGAAGATCATACCGTTCTCGTCGTGGTTCTGCTCTATGGCAGCGGCTACGGTCCTGCCGATCCCTATGCCGTAGCACCCCATTATGTATGGCTTCTCCTTCCCGTCGGAGTCTATAAACGCCGCGTTCATCGCTTCCGAATACTTCGTCCCGAGCATGAAGATGTGCCCGACCTCTATGCCCCTCGTCGAGATGAGCGTGCCTTCCTTGCATTTGGGGCACTTGTCCCCTTCGGACGCGACCCTTATGTCGCCCGACTCTTTAATCTGGAATTCCCTTCCGGGAAGCACGTTGATGATGTGGTAGTCCTCTTTATTGGCCCCCGTTACGGAGCTGCCCATCCCCGCGACCGACCTGTCGGCTATAGTTCTGATACTGAGCCCGACCGGGCCGCTGAACCCCATCCTGCCGCCTGTTACTTCTTCTATCGTCGCCGCGGTCGCAAGCTCGACGATCTCCGCGCCGAGCGCTTTCCTGAGCTTCGTGAGGCTGAGCTCGTGGTCCCCCCTGACGAGCGCCGCGACGGGCTGACCGTCGGCCGTCACTATCATGGTTTTTATCAGGTTGGATGGCTTCACCTTCAGGAACTCCGCCACTTCCTCGACCGTCCTCATGCCGGGGGTGTGGACCTCAACGACGACCTTGTCTTCCTTCGTGCCCTTAACCCCTTTATCGTGCCAGTCGATCTCGGCGAGCTCGAGGTTGGCCGCGTATCCGCAGTTGCCGCAGCTCATCACCACGTCCTCGCCCGTGGGCGCAAGCACCATGAACTCGTGGGAGAAGCTCCCGCCTATGTTCCCCGTGTCGGCGAGCACCGCCCTGAACTCGAGGCCGCACCTCTCGAATATGCGGACGTATGCGTCGTACATGAGCTGATATGATTTCTCGGCCCCGGCGGCGTCAGCGTCGAAGCTGTAGGCGTCCTTCATTATGAACTCGCGGGCGCGCATGACCCCGAAGCGCGGGCGTATCTCGTCCCGGAACTTCGTCTGTATCTGGTAGAGGTTTATCGGGAGCTGCTTATATGAGCGCACGTCCCGCCTCACTATGTCGGTTACGACCTCTTCGTGTGTGGGCCCAATGCAGAATTCCCTTTCGGCGCGGTCCTTGAACCTTAGAAGCTCCTTACCGTAGTAGTCCCACCTTCCGCTCTCTCTCCATAATTCTGCCGGCACAACGGCGGGCATAAGCAGCTCTATCGCCCCTGCCCTGTTCATCTCCTCCCGGACTATGTTCTCGACCTTGCTTATGCACCTGAGACCGAGCGGAAGGTAGTTGTATATGCCGGCCGCGACTTTTCTTATCATGCCCGCCCTTATCATGAGCTTCTGGCTCACGACCTCGGCGTCCGCCGGGTCTTCCTTGAGCGTCGGAATAAAGTATTGGGAGTATCTCATATCAGCCGTATAAATTACCGACTC
>JAHKKQ010000063.1 GCA_020027805.1 Candidatus Dadabacteria bacterium | reverse complement strand
TAATCCGGAAGACAGTATTTTAAAATAATATCGTCCAGGAAGGAAATAGACATGGCAGATACAGAACCAAACAACACCAGCAACACAACAAAAGACGGAAACGGCAATAAGTTCCAGGCGGATTACGAAGTGAAGGAGTACATGCCGGGACTGATGACCCTGGTCATCAAGTTCGTGGAAAGAACAAACATCCTGTTCGCCAAACACGGCAACCTCCCGATTTACGAAAAAAAGACCTTTCCGTGGGTCGCAGAGGTTGAAAAGGAATGGACAAAAATAAGAGCAGAACTCGACAGGGTGATGGAGAGAAAGGAGGACCTGCCCAGTTTTCACGAGATTATGGCGGAAGTAAGGACCATAACAACCGATAACCTGTGGAAAACATTTTTCCTCGCCGGATACGGACTCGAAAGCAATGAAAATTCGAAGAGATGTCCCGAAACGACCCGCATTTTAAAGAAGATACCGGGCATGAAAACAGCATTATATTCAATCCTCGCCCCGAAAAAGCATATCCCCGCGCACAAAGGACCTTATAACGGCGTCCTGCGTTATCATTTGGGCCTGATAGTGCCGGAACCCAAAGAACAGTGCCGCATCCGTATCGAAGATAAAGTGACACACTGGGACGAGGGAGACAGCATTATATTCGACGACACGTTCGAACACGAGGTCTGGAACGACACAAACGGTTTCAGGGCGGTATTGTTCGTAGACTTCGTCCGTCCGGTGAGGTTCCCTTTCAACATGCTGAACGAATTCCTCATAAATGCCGCGTCATTCGCACCCTTGATAAAAGAAGCGGAAGCCAGGCACAAGGATTGGGAAAAGAAGTTTTACAAGCAGTAAGAGGGATAACGCGTATCGGAAGCACCCCAACCTGTAAGTTTCGCGGGTAAGAAAACATATCCGCCGGGCAAAGCGGGAATCATTCATTACCGCCTGCGAAACACCGGCGGTACGCAGACCCTGTCCGCGCACGGTCCCGATATCGATAGTCCCATGCGCTATGTGCTGAAAGGCGGAGGTTGCCCGCCTGATCGAGTTATGTCCCAAGACGCTTTCAATAATACGAGCCGCCCGGATGTAAAAAATATATTATCGTTCAAGTCCGGGCGATCCATCAATTTTCCTTTAGTGACGGCGCACATGAAGGCGGTATAAGCCTCTGCGGGGGGAAATTTACTCTTGACAAACCGATTAATGTACTTATCTTAATACACCTTTGCTTTTGATTTCAGATTGACCGACGAGTGATTTATTCGGATCTGGTTTCACGGTACGGTCTTAATATAGAAGCCGTTATAGGCGTTTAAGTAATCTAGTAATGAATAAGGAGACCCCTTATCACCATGGCCAAGAGCACAAAAAAAGCACCCCCGAAGAAGAAAGTAACGAGAAAACCAAGGAAGGATTGGCGGGACGATGTTAAAAAGATGCTCCTCCAGATGCGGAAGGAACTCCTTTTGGAAGTAACACAAACGATGAGAGCGGAATCCGACCATCTGAAGTTCGACATAGGAGATTTCTACGACCACGCCTCAACGGACAGAGACAGGGAACTAGCCCTCATGCTCGCCGACAGAGAAAGGGAGAAGCTCACTTATGTCGACGATGCATTAAAAAGGATCGAGACAGGGACTTACGGCATATGCGAGTCGTGCGAAGAGGAAATCGACAGGGAAAGGCTCGCAGCCATGCCGTTCACGAAGCTATGCCTTTCCTGCCAGGAAGACCTGGAAAGGCAATAGTAATATGGCTATTCACGCAACTTCAGGAGATTCACAGCGAACGGTTTCACTACAATACCCTTTTCGGTTATTATCGCGCTAATATTCTCGTTAGGTGTTATATCGAAGGCCGGGTTATAGACATTCACCTCGGGCGCTATCCTGATGCCGGATATATGGGTGACCTCATCGGGGTTCCTTTCTTCGATGGGAATGAATTCCCCGCCGGGACAATCGAAGTCAATAGTCGACACCGGGGCCGCCACATAAAATGGGATATTATGGGATCTTGCGAGAACCGATAGGGTGTAAGTCCCTATCTTGTTCGCGACGTCCCCGTTCCTGGCAATCCTGTCGGCCCCCACGACAACGGCGTTTATCATACCCTTACTCATTATATAACCCGCCATGTTATCGGTGATCAGAGAAACAGGGATGCCGTCCCTGTCGAGCTCCCATGCGGTGAGCCGGGCGCCCTGAAGGAAAGGCCTTGTTTCGGTGGCAATGACCTCTATCTTCTTACCCCCCTCTACAGCCGCCCTTATAACGCCCAGAGCGGTCCCGTAACCCCCGGTCGCCAGGGCGCCGGCATTACAGTGGGTCAGGACTATTGAGTTGTCTTTAATGAGCCCGGCTCCGGTTTGTCCGATCCTTTTACAGGTATCTATATCTTCTTCAAGTATGTACCGGGCCTCCCCGACAAGTCTCGACTTTAGCTGCTCCACATCCCCTTCAGCCTCGTCGAGAATCCCGAGCATCCTTTTTACAGCCCAGGCAAGGTTAACCGCCGTGGGTCTCGTCCGCAGTATCACCCCCGCGATCCTTTTTACTTCGGCTGTGAATTCGTCTCTCTTCGTCGTCCGCAGGCTAATCGCCCCGAGCGCGACACCCATGGCTGCCGCGACACCTATAGCGGGGGCGCCCCTGATGACCATGCGTTTTATCGCATCCGCCACGTCCTCGTACGTCTTGCATACGACGTACGACTCCTCTCCGGGCAGCCCGGTCTGGTCTATCATCACCACTGTGTTCTCTTTCCACTCTATCGTATTAAAAGAAGGCATGTATACCACCCATCAAGTTTTATCATGGATTCGCCTGGAAGAATACCGGAGCGTGCCTTGTTATCAATCGAGCCTGAACCCGAACGCGACCCACTCGCCTTCTATCGTTTCCTTGTCGAGCCTGAATCCGGCGCCGACGAGGCATCTTAAAGCCTCGTCCCTTCTTTTGCATGGAATACCTGAAATAACGAGTGTGCCCCCCGGAGCGAGCCTGGACTTAAATTCCCCTCTCATGTGATATATAGGCTCCAGATAGACATTAGCGACGATAAGGTCATAAACGCCGCGGACACTTTGAATAAAGCCGCAAAAGAACTTTATCTTGTCGAGCACCGAATTCCTTTCCGCGTTCTTTCTCGATTCCGAGATAGCGATAGGATCGGTATCGAAGCCCGTCACGTCTTCAATACCGAGCTTATAAGCGGAAATTGCGAGAATCGCGCTCCCGCATCCGACGTCGAGCATGCTCTTGACTTTCTTCGTCCCGGCGACCTCCTCGATGAAAGCGATGCAAAGTCTTGTCGTCTCGTGGTGTCCCGTCCCGAATGCAAGCGAAGGATTTATCTCGATTACCACCTCACCTGCTTCGGGCGTGTGTTTCTCCCACGGCGGCACGATCACGACCTTTTCGCCGGCCCTTACCTTGGTCAGAACCGTCTTCCAAACCTCCCAGCTGGAGCGGTCTATATGCTCCACCCCCAAAGTAACTAATTTTGCCCCGGTAACGCTGTCCTCGACAAACTCCGCATAGTCCCCGATGCTTCTCATTACAGACGACAAATCGGTCTCCATAGGAAAGTATGAAGAGATCTCATAGACCCCGTCCTCCTTCACGTCTTCGGAAACTCCGAGAGAGCCCAGCCCGAGAAGGAAGTCGGAGAAGAGCGCAACCGAGTTTTCCGACGTCCTGAACCTGATTTTAGATAATTTGTACAATAATCCCCCGTGAGGTCTTTCCGTATCGTCCATTATAATAACAGAGAAATCCCAACTGCATAATCAGCAAGATTCAGCTCCCTTCCGGGATACTCGATATGCGAATGCGTTTGATCGATGACCGAACACAGGCCCGGGCCGCGTTTTACAGTATTTGCCATAAGTGATATAATTTTTTGATGGATAAGCAAAGGCTCAAGCACTTCAGGGAAATTCTTATTAAGAAGATGGGCGGTCTGCTGGGTATCGCCGACGATACCGTTACGCGAATGAGCGAAGGCGACGGCACGTTTCCCGATCCGCTCGACAGGGCGCTCTCGGAGTCCAGCCAGACGATAGAGCTCCGGAAACGGGACAGGGAAAGAAAGCTGATACAAAAGATACAAAAAGCGATTCAAAAAACGGAAGACGGGAGCTACGGCGTGTGCGAGATATGCGGGGAGGAAATCGGTGAAGTCAGGCTCGAGGTAAGGCCGGAGACCACCCTCTGCATCAGCTGTAAAGAAGAACAGGAAGAGGTGGAAAGGCAATTCGGCATGTAAGCAGTACGGCTAATCTTTATTGCGTCCAAAAACGTACCCGTAAAATAAATCCTCGTCCGACTCCCTGACTATCACCCATTTACCGTTTTCCCTGGCCAGCAATATCTTTTCCTTGAGCCTCAGCTTGCTTTTGCCTTCGTCGTCCTGGGCGTCGACGAGTGTTTTCTGAAAGACCTCGGCCCTGTCGCCGTCCTGATAGACGGTTCTGTCGGTATGAGTGATATGCAGAGTATTGAAGAGCTTTACGTTTACCTCGAAATTCTTTTTAATCTCCCCGGGTCCGATGATTTTGCCTTTCTTCTCCTGCTTGTAACCGGGCGCGATCAGCGTCATGTAAAGATCCACGTCCTTCGTCTCGAAAGCCTGCGTCCTCAGGGACATGACTTCTTCGATCGCCTTGTCCTGATCGCTGCCGCAAGAGACGGCAAAGAACGTTAAAACGAGAAAGACACTGTGGAGAATTCTCATCCTTGCTGCGGTTCCGCGGGCTCTTCCTTCTTTTCTTCCTTTGGGGGAGGCGCGGTCTTGCCCTGTATGTCGTTCAAGAGCGAGGTGGCCTTGCCGGAATACTTTTCATTGGGGAATTCCTGAACGAGGCGGTTGAGGGTCTGCCTCGCAAGATCATACTGGTCTGATTTTGCGTACGACTTGCCGAGGAGATAGAGCGCTTCCTGGTATCTCTGAGTATCGTTATAATCGTCTACCACGGTCTTATACCTGTATGCCGCGGCTTTGTAATTATCACGTCGTGAATAAAAATTGCCTATATATATCTCTCTACGGGCAAGCCTGTCCCGGCATCTCAAGGCCCTTTCGCGTGCGTCGGGCGCGAGCGGGGAATCCGGGTATTTTTCAATAAAGGTATTAAACCATTGAAGGGCGAGCCTGGTATTGAGGGGGTCCCTGTCCGGGCTCTTTATCCCCTTATAATAGGACAGGGCGAGCCTGTACGTGGCATATGGGGCTTCCGCGTGGCCGGGATGCCGCTTCAGGAACTCCTCGTACTCGATCGCCGCCTGTTCATACTCTTCTTTTTCAAAGTACGCGTCACCTGTCCTGAGCTCGGCGAGCGCCGCATACGGGCTGTATGTGTATCTCAGCTGTATCTCTTTCAAGTAGGTGAAGATCATATCATAATCCCTGCCCCTGAAAATCCACGGGAAACCGCCTTTATCCGCCGTGAGTTCCTTTATCGCGGCGTCATAGAGCTGCTCGTCCGTAAGGTCCTTCGGAACTTTTTTCGAGCCGCAATTTATTACGAAGAGCAGAGAAACGGTGAGAATCAGGACCGCGAGAATTTTCGTCATGAAGTCTTATAGTATTTAGATAAACATATCCGTGTCAAGTTCCGACGGAAATTGGCAAATGTCAGACATGTAGCCGCCGGGCCATATGTATGGCTATCAGATTATTAAATTTAACCAGAAAGTTTGCGGTAGCCGGGACTGGATAATTAATTTTCGAAAAAATTCAGCCTGCCGATATTTCTGCCGGATAAGATACCCCTTGCCGCTCCGGATGACCGTGGTATCGTGCCGGACCCCGGACTCGGATCAAATTACGGCCGGGATCTACCAGGGAAAGAACGACCCGCCGCCCGAAGAAGACCCGGATCTCCTCTTGATCGACTGAGTAACCCGGTTCGTAATCTTGCACGAAGCCGAAGTCTCCACCCTCGACTGAACGTATACAGTCCTTCCGCCCAGGGTGCTCGACAGCGTGGGGTTTATGGTGGCTTTTCCCGTCGAATCCGCGACGGCAGAGCCAAGCGATATCGGGCTGCTTAAATTCAGCGCTTTCCCCTTGCACACCCCGGTGGTAATGGAGGTCGTGCCCGTAGTCCTCGAATAGTAGAATTTCACGACCGCGCCTTTGGGAGCGCCGGTCACGCTCAACGAATTCTTGATACCCGCCGTTCCCGGGTTAAATCCGCTCAGTGTGCCGCTCGCCGCCGGGGGTGGCGTAGGAGCTGGCGTAGGAGCCGGCGTCGGAGGTGCAGGACTGCCCGAGGAGGCCAGGTCCACCGCGAAATCAGCATTTACCCTCCCTTCCCCGAAGTACAGGGAAGAACCGATATTCTCCGCCGTATCCTTCAATATCTGATCCACTTCCGCGTTGGTCAGCGTAGTATCCGCGGACCAGACAAGGCCCGCAACGCCGCTGACTATGGGAGAGGAGAATGACGTGCCCGACCAGGAGGCGTAAAAACTCCCGGCTACGTTGGACGTCCCGACCGCGTTGACGATATTTACGCCCGGGGCGGCCAGATCGACGAAACTCCCGAAGCTCGAGAAGCCCGCAAGCGCATCGCTGTTGTCGGTCGCGGATACCGCTATAACGTGGTCTGCGGCGGCGGGGCATTGAAGATTGCTGTTCCCTGAATTCCCGGCGGACGCAACGACCAGAACGCCGGCGTTCCACGCGGCTGTAATGGCGTCCTGCTCTGCCAGCGAAACCCCTGAGGCCTGGCAGTCCCTGCCGAGGCTCATGTTTATCACTACTTTCTTGGTTGGATTATTCAGGGCGTAATTACGGGCGAAATTGATTCCCTCTATGGTGTCCGAAAGCGTTCCCGATCCGCTGTCGCTCAACACCTTCACGGGAAGAATCGGGCAATTCCAGCAGAGGCCTGCGGCTCCCAGCGAGTTGTTCGTCTTGGCAGCCGCGGTGCCCGCTACCCCTGTTCCGTGCCCGTGATTATCGTCGACGTTCGTGCCGCAGCTGTTTTCGGTGAAGCTGCCTATTACGCTGCAGCCCGGAAGCGTCTTGCCCGATATGTCCTCGTGCCCCGTTTCCACACCGGTATCGAGAACCGCGATCACTACGTTCGAATTGCCCGTCTGGGTGCCCCATGCCTGAGGGGCGTCTATGACGCTCAAATAAGACTGCTGGCCGTATCTTGGATCGTTAGGGGTGAGGTCCGCATAAACTATGTAATTCTTCTCTGCGTATTCGACATCGGGGTTGTTTTCGAGCGACCGCTGCATATCTTCGAGCGTATCCCCCGGGGCGAGCTGAACTACGACCATGCGGAGATCGGAAAAAGATTTCGTAACGCGAGCGCCTCTCGAACTTGCCAATGATTCGGCCCTCGACTGGCCGGCGTCGCTCTTCATTTTTACGATAAGCTCGTCGGTCACATATTCTTCTTCCGCATACGCAAGGTATTCGACGGAAGAGAGAGCAAGAAAAAGAAATAAGGCGATCAAGAACCTTGTCGGAATCCCCCCATTGCAAGCCATCATATTTTTCCTCCAGTCAAGCGATTACCGGTGAGATTTTTAGAATAACCCCTTTGAATTAAAAGTTGCAATGTTTATGCCACCTTCCGGCAACCCAAATTGTCAACAAACAAAGATAGTTAAGCGGCAAGAATCGGCCCCGGGAAAATCCCGTTTGACCAATATTTGTCGCAATGTGACACAAATTGTCAACATTCTTGTAATTATCCATAATTTCACGCAATTTATCTTGAATGAAACACTATCTATCCGTTATCCGTTTGAACGCGAAATTCTAGCCGACATTAATCCTGAGCTCGCCGTTATCTACGTTAATTCCCCTGGAAAGCGCATCGTTTTGCTCAATCCCGCCTGAGGCGAGCGCCGCCACATAAGGGAGTATCGTATTGGAAAGGGAATAGGTCGAAGTACCCGAGACGAGCGAGGGCATGTTCGTAACGCAGTAGTGCGTCACCCCGAGTGTCTTGTATACCGGGGAGTCGTGCGTGGTCGGTATACTGGTCTCCGAGCACCCCCCCTGGTCTATGGCCACATCCACGAATACGCTCCCCTGCTGCATACCGGCTATCATCTCCTTCGTTATCACTCTCGGGGCCCTGGCTCCAGTCACGAGCACCGCGCCCACGACGAGGTCGGCACTCCCGAGCTCTTCCGAAATCACCTCCGGGTATGAGGGGAGCGTTCTGACCCTGCCTTCGAAATGCTCATAGTAGAATTCGAGCTTCTGGTGTTTGTTATCTATGACCGTCACCTCCGCGCCCAAACCGAGGGCCGAGAGCACGGCGTTAAGCCCCACAGTCCCGCCGCCTATCACGGTTACCCTGCCGTTCCTGACCCCTGCCGCGCCGCTCAGCAATACCCCCTTCCCTCCCTTCGACTTCTGGAGGAAATGGACGCCTACCTGGACTGAGAGCCGGCCGGCTATCTTGCTCATGGGAACTAGAAGAGGGAGTGAGCCGTCGGGTAGCTCTACGGTCTCGAAGGCTATCGCGCGGCATCCGCTCTTTTTGAGGGCCTGGACTAATTTACTATCGGCCGCCAGGTGGAGGTAGCAGAAAATAGTGTGATGTTTTTTTATTAACGGGTATTCGACGGGGAGAGGTTCCTTTACTTTTACTATGAGCTCGGCCTTTTTGAAAAGCTCTTCTTCAGTTTGCACGATGCGCGCGCCGGCTTTTTTATATTCGCTGTCGGGTATCCCGCTCCCGGCGCCGGCCTCCTTTTCTACGAAGACCCTGTGCCCGCGCTCCACGAGCACTCGCACGGCCTGGGGCGTCAGAGCGACTCTATATTCCTGAATTTTCCTCTCTTTCGGGATGCCGATGACCATATGAGTGACTACAGAATAGCATTTGAATGGGGGGATGGGAAGAGAATGATTACACTTAATTGACTAAAATTATTTATAGTTTTAGTTTACGCAAAGCAGACAACCTATCCAACAATTCCTTTCTTTTCTTTTGATTACCTTTATACAACGTTACAATGGATTTTTCGTAGATTTTATCTAACAAATCGACAACTAATGTTAAGTGTTGTTCTAAGCATTCAACTAGATTTACTGTTTCCATATCTAGGCTTTCGTTATCTAAATACTCAAACGTAAAACCTGCTAAAGAATGTCTAGTTGGTATGTATGACTCATATGATTGCAAAGAAGATAGTTTTCCTTTATTTGCTTTGTACGCACTACTGTGAGCACCGATTTTATTTCTAATCTCGAAAATCTTAAGCTTCTTGATCTTTTCTGTTATCTTCTGAGGATCAGCTAGATTATTACATTTATATAAGACATATACAGCTTCTTGTTGTAAATATGTCGTGTTTAGTATTCCATAAAGACGTAAATATTTTTCTCCGTCATCATCTCCATCAACGGCACCTTCTAATCCATATTGTAAGAAATTTTTAATGGCAAGAGTGGTATCACCTATCACGTCTAAGGCCGTATAAATAAAATACCAATCTTGATCTTTATTAAGTCTAATAGATTCTTTTACGCTCTGTTTAGAACTCCAATTCTTGGATCTTACTAAATCTCTATATGCAGTTTCATACAGGCGTAAAATTTCTGTTAGGGATTTCATAGTTTTCAAATCTGCATCACAAATGGTGTTTGAGCCAGGTTTTACATTGGATTGGAAGGTTTAGACCGTCCCACTCGCGGGAGGGCTTAATTATGAGGAGGGAATCGTCGGAATCGATCTTGTCCTTGAGTATCTCGTGAATCTCTGAAATAGAGAAACCCGTGCTGACGAGCCAAATCGACCGGAGGCAGTGAATACAGCCGCCCAGGGATTCGATCGCCTCGTGAATCTTCTGATAGTCCTTATCATAATGGAGCTCATACGTAATGAGATATACGGACATCGGGACACCCCCCTCTCGAAGATAAAATAATCCATGCAAAGAGATTACAGGAATTATTTATGTTAGGGAATATCCGGACGCGTTATGAGCCGGACGTCAGAAGATACAAACAAAGAAGATCTTCGACAATCACATATTGTGCTGAGTTCCAGCGTGAAATTAGCGGTAACTTTCAAAACCTCGCAGTTAAGCCACACGGTCAATTAGTACACTTCAGCTCAACACATT
>JAHKKQ010000216.1 GCA_020027805.1 Candidatus Dadabacteria bacterium | reverse complement strand
AAGAGCATAGTCCCGCATATGATCAAACAGGGCCGGGGGAGCATCGTAAACATCGCCTCGCGTCCCGCGCTCAGGGGCTCGCCCGGCCTCTCGGCATACGGCGCTTCAAAGGCGGGGGTGCTCAACCTCACTCAGTCGATGGCCGAGGAGTTGAAGGACTTTAATATAAACGTAAACGCGATTATCCCGGGCACCATAGACACGCCGGCTAACAGAACGAGCATGCCCGACGCTGATTTCTCCAGATGGGTAGCCCCGGAGGACATAGCGAGGGTCATCGCGTTCCTCTGCTCGGACGACGCCCGCGCCGTGAGCGGCGCTGCGGTACCGGTGTACGGAAAGTCATAAGGATGGGTGCCTGATTTGTCGGACGGTAACGGTTAGCCCGCAGCTTCCGACATATCCGCCATTATGGTATCGAGGAGCTTCTCTCCGAACCCGGACGCGGTCTTTATGTCGTCCCTCGATATCTCGACGTTATTCAAATACTGGAGCCTGAGCACGTCTCCGTCCCTGTACTCCGGGATTACGCATCCGAAGAAGAATCCGAGCCTGCGTATTGCGGAGGCGACGTATCCCGCTCCCCTTTGTTTGAGAGGGATGTCCGCGTAGATGCAGTCGAATCTTTCGAGTGTCAGGTGCTTCAGCTGGAACTCGATCTCTTTCACGGTCATTCTCCCCACCCTGTCTATCTGGATGAGCGCCTGGTTGTGGTCGTGCCTGATGGATAAAGTCGTCCTGCCGTTCTGCCTGCCCTTAATCCCCGTCCCCTCGTCTTCGACCGATAATTCCCTGTCGAAACCTATCCGCTCGTATATACTGCCGATCAGGTCCTTATAGACGCCCGGGACGAAGACCGTTTCGCGCGCGCTCCCCGACACGGGCGTGAACATCAGGGCGACCGACTGGCGCCTCGGCCTTTCGGTCTCGGAAATGTTATGGAACGAGACCGACCCCGGGCTGTAGCCGAGTAAGAACCCGGTCTCCCTCGCCCCTAATTCGATACTCCCCTTCTGGCTGTAAGGGTGTACTGTTACGGCTTCCCCGTATATGCCGGCCACGTTCATGGAAGCGACATAGTCTGTCAAATGATTCTTCATCATCTGGAATATGCCCCTCCCCCTGTAGCGTGGGTCGACTACCGCTTCGCCCGATTCGGCCACCCTCGCCCCGGGCCTGCTGAATATGAAGCCCACGTGCCCGATGATCTCCTTCCTGCTGTTGTAAGCGGCGGCGGAGAGCATCACGCCAGACTCGAGCCGCGCCTCTATCTGCTCCGGGTAATACATGAATTCGTTCGCGTACGTATAGCCGTAGCACTTGTAAACGAGCCTGACCAGCTCGTGGATCTCGCCCGCGTCGAGCATCCCGATCGTAATTTCCTCATGCTCAGGGGCCTCTTTCTTCTTCACGTGCTCATGATGCTCCGATATGTCCATGACGCTGCGGATGTCCGTCGCCGGGAGGTTCTTCACGATCTCCGTCCTGTTCCCCCCCGCGCCGAGGGTCGCGAAATGCACCTCGTCCGCGTACTGCCTCGACAGGTACGAGCTGAACCTCTTCTCCTCCCCCCGCTCGAGCTTTTCGTAGTCAAAGGGGAGCCCCTTGTCCTCTATCGCTATAACGAGCTCATGGAGGCGCCTCGATATGACGACGTCTATCGGCTTCCGCCTCTCCCCTTCGAATCCGAACTTCACGATGTTGTCCATTATATCGGCGAGCACCCTGTCGAGGTTCTCCGATTCTTTCCTGCCGATGCCGCACGACTCAGCGATGTCCGTAACCATATCAGCGAGCGCTTTTATCAGCGCCTTTTCAGGCAGTATCGTAATGCGCGCGAGCTCAGACTCGATGTTTTTTTCTTCGGGTGGTGACTGGTTCATTTCAGTGTCGGTTCCGGCGGGCGATTATTTTTTCCCCGGCCTGTATATGTGAGTGCTCGATCCTTCGAAGGCCTCGGCCGCTTCCATCAGAGTCTCGGAGAGCGTGGGATGAGGATGTATGCTGAGGGCGATGTCCGAGGCGAGCGCCGCCATTTCGACTGCAAGCACCCCCTCCGCTATAAGCTCTCCCGCCCCCTGTCCCGCAATGCCCACGCCGAGCACACGCCCCGTTTCCGGGTCCGCAATGATTTTCGTAACCCCGTCCTGTCTGCCGAGCGTGGCGGCCCGCCCCGACGCCCCCCAGGGGAACCTCGCGACGGAGACGGCTATCTTTTTTTCTTTGGCCTCGGTTTCCGTGAGTCCGCACCACGCGATCTCGGGGTCTGTAAATACTACGGCCGGTATCGCGTTCGGCATGAATGCCGACTTCCTGCCTGCGAGGATTTCGGCGACCACCCTCCCCTCGTGGGTAGCCTTGTGTGCGAGCATGGGCTCGCCCGCGACGTCGCCGATAGCGAATATATTGGGCTCGGTCGTCCTCCTCTCCTCGTTCACCCGTATGAACCCCTTTGAATCCGTTTCAACTTTCGTGTTCTCGAGGCCGAGCCCCTCCCGGTTGGGTTTTCTGCCCGCGCAAATGAGCACCTTGTCGAAAACCAATTCGAGCTTTTCCTTCCCTCCCCTCTCGAGCTCGACCAGAATCCCGTTCCCGGTTTCCTTCACGCCGGTCAATCTCGTATCGAGCATTATGTCCTTGTATATCGTCTCAATCCGTTTTTGAAGCACCCTCACGAGGTCCCTGTCCACCCCGGGCATCAGCCCCGAAGTCATCTCGACCACCGATACCTCGGTGCCGAGCGCCGAGTAAACCGTGCCCAGCTCGAGTCCTATATACCCCCCTCCGACAATGAGCATCGTTTTTGGTACGTCGGGGAGATCGAGCGCTGACGTGGAATCAAGAATGTTTTGAGATGCGTTCAGTCCGGGGATTACCGCCGGGCGCGAGCCCGTTGCAATTACTGCGCTTTCAAACTTCAGTAACTCCGTCCCTCCCCCGTTCGTTTTAATCTCGAGTGTATGCGGATCGACGAACTTCGCTCTGCCCTCGATGTATTTGATCTTCCTCTGCTTCGCTAGCTGTCCGAGCCCGCCGACGAGCTTATCGACCACCCCGTTTTTCCAATCCCTCAGTTTGTCGATGTCGATCACGGGTTTCTCGAACGCGATTCCCCAGCTTGAGGCCTGCTCCGCCTCGGTTATGACCCGGGCCGCGTGGAGGAGCGCCTTCGACGGGATGCAGCCCCTGTAAAGGCACACGCCCCCCGGATTATTTTCGGGGTCGATTATCGTGACGTCGAGTCCCAA
>JAHKKQ010000215.1 GCA_020027805.1 Candidatus Dadabacteria bacterium | reverse complement strand
AAGAGGGCATGGAATCACACGAAGGACATAACCCCGACGAATGACTTTTGAACTATGAGGAGCAGGGCAGACCAATGATCGATGACATCGCGACCAGCAGAATAAGACCCGGTTTGAGCAGATTTTCAGGAGAAGGCAGATGATTGAAAAAATAATCGAATACTCGGCTAAGAACAGGTTCCTCACGATAATATTCGTAGCCTTTCTCGCCTTCTGGGGATACTGGGCGATGATGAGGACCCCGCTCGACGCGATCCCCGACCTCTCGGACGTCCAGGTCATCGTATATACGGACTGGGACGGGAGAAGCCCCGACCTTGTAGAGGACCAGATAACGTACCCTATCGTAACGAGCATGATAGCGGCCCCCGCCGTGAAATACGTGAGGGGGCAGTCGATGTTCGGCACGTCACTCGTCTATGTGATTTTCGAGGACGGGACGGACATATACTGGGCGAGGAGCCGCGTGCTCGAGTACCTGAACGAGGTGAGCGGCAAGCTGCCCGAAGGAGTAAACCCGACATTAGGACCAGATGCTACGAGCGTCGGATGGGTTTATGAGTATGCGCTTCTGGACGAGACGGGCAGGCACGACCTCGCCGATCTCCGGTCTTTTCAGGACTGGTACCTGAGATACTGGCTCGAGTCAGTACCGGGGGTGGCAGAGGTGGCGAGCGTCGGGGGCTTCGTGAAACAGTATCAGGTGAAAATCGACCCGAATAAACTCATAGCCTACGGCGTGCCGATAAACGGGGTGATCGAAGCCGTGAGGAGGAACAACAACGACGTCGGCGGGAGGGTCGTCGAATTCGCCGCCACCGAGTACTTCGTGAGGGGGAGAGGATATATAAAGTCAGTAGAGGATATAGAGAATATCCCGGTGAGCTTAAACGGGAGCGGGACGCCCGTCTTCATACGCGACGTCGCGGACGTCACGCTCGGGCCCGATATGAGGCGGGGCATTGCGGAGCTCGACGGGAAGGGCGAGACGGTCGGCGGTATCGTAGTGATGCGCTACGGGCAGAACGCGCTCGAAGTAATAAAGGACGTCAAGAAGAAGATAGAGGAGATAAAGCCTTCGCTCCCTGAAGGGGTCGAAATCGTCACGACGTACGACCGTTCAGGCCTTATAGAGCGCGCTATAGGAACCTTGAAAGAGACCCTCTTTGAAGAGATGGTCATAGTCAGCATCGTTATCATTGTCTTCCTCCTTCACTTCAGAAGCGCGCTTATCCCCATACTCACCATACCCATTGCGGTGCTGATGGCCTTCATACCGATCTACTATATGGGCCTCACCTCAAACATAATGTCGCTAGGAGGAATCGCCATAGCGATAGGAGCCATGGTGGACGCCTCGATTGTCATTATCGAGAACGTGCATAAAAAGCTCGAGAAATGGCAGTCGGAAGGTGAGAAAGGGTCGAGGTTCGATATCATGCTCGACGCCATGAAAGAAGTGGGAAGGCCCATATTCTTCTCCCTCCTCGTGATCACCGTTTCGTTCCTTCCCGTCTTCGCGCTCGAATACCAGGAAGGGAGGCTCTTTAAACCGCTCGCGTTCACAAAGACATTCTCAATGTTCTTCGCATCCGTGCTCGCGATAACCCTGACCCCGGCGCTGGCCGCAATGTTCATAAGGGGAAGGGTGAAGCCGGAGGAGAAGAACCCCCTAAGCAGGTTCCTAATAAGAATCTACAAACCTGTCGTGGATTCCGTTCTGCGCTTTAAGAAGACCGTGATAATATCCTCGATAATAATACTTATAATCACCATCTTTCCGTTCCTTAAACTGGGTTCGGAATTCATGCCGCCTCTGAACGAGGGGACTATCCTGTACATGCCCACGGCCGTCCCCGGAATGTCTATAACGGAGGCCGGGAGGATCCTTCAGATCCAGGACAAAATGCTCATGAAATTCCCCGAGGTGGAGAGGGTCTTCGGCAAGATTGGCCGCTCCGAATCGCCCACGGACCCGGCCCCACTCAGCATGGTGGAGACGGTCGTGACGCTCAAGCCCGAAAGCGAGTGGCGGGAAGGGATGACGTGGGACAAGCTCGTCGCGGAGATGAACCGGTCCATGAAATTCCCCGGCATGGCGAACATATTCTGGATGCCCATTCAGACGAGGACAGAGATGCTCACCTCGGGCTTCAGGAGCAACCTCGGAATAAAGGTGTTCGGCCCTGATCTTAAAACCATCGAGGGGATAGCTGTTGAGATAGAGAAAGCCCTAACGACAGTTCCCGGTACGAGGAGCGCGTTTGCCGAAAGGACCACCGGGGGGTATTTCCTCGATTTCGACATAGACCGGGAAAAGGCCGCCAGATACGGTCTCACCGTCGGGGATGTCGAGGACGTGATAGAGACGGCGATAGGCGGAAAGAACATATCGCAGACTGTCGAAGGGCAGGAGAGATACCCGATAAACGTCAGGTATCAGAGCGATTTCCGGACCGACCTCGAAAAACTGGACAGGATCCTGGTAGCGACCCCTTCAGGGGCGCAGGTGCCTATCACGCTTCTCGCCGACATCAGCTTCAATTCCGGCCCGCCCGAGATAAGGAACGAGGACGGGCAGAAGGTGGGCTACGTATTCGTCGACGTGGAGGGCAAGGACTACGAGGGCTACGTCAACAAGGCCAGGAAAATTGTATCCGAAGAAGTCGAGCTGCCCCCGGGCTACTACCTCGAATGGGCGGGGCAGTATCAGTACCTGCTGAGGGTCAAAGAAAGGCTGAAGTACATCGTACCGGTGACCGTATTCATCATATTCCTGCTCTTATATATCAACTTCAAGTCGGTTACCGAAACCCTGATAGTGCTCTTTTCCGTTCCCTTTTCACTCGTCGGGAGCGTATGGCTCCTCTACCTGCTCGGCTTCAACATGAGCATAGCCGTCTGGGTGGGGATTATTGCCCTTGCGGGACTTGCCGCCGAGACAGGCGTGGTCATGATAATCTATCTCGACGAAGCTTATAAAAGACGGCTAAGGGAGAACGCCATGAACAGTCCCGAGGATTTAAAAGCAGCAATAATAGAGGGGGCGGCGGAGAGGGTAAGGCCGAAGGTCATGACCGTCGGGACGACGCTCCTCGGGCTGCTGCCCCTCATGTGGAGCACGGGTACCGGAGCTGACATGATAAAGAGGATAGCGGCCCCTATGGTCGGGGGGCTCATTACTTCGACCATACTGACCCTTTTGATCATCCCCGTGATATATGCGTTATGGAAGGGAGGCAGTTTGTCGAGAAGGCCAAGTGAACA
>JAHKKQ010000005.1 GCA_020027805.1 Candidatus Dadabacteria bacterium | reverse complement strand
TTGAGTCATTTGTAACGCTGCTCATCCCTGGGATGTTCCTCCTTACCGAAAAATGGAATCCGTTCGGTGGAATACCGGCTTAAGCAAGTATTGTAATTGTAATTGCGACTACAAAAAGGGGGATCATGTTGTGACGATCCCCCTTTTTATTTTATTGCCCATCCCCAAACATATCTCCCTTGCCTTTATAATTAGAATTTTTAAAATAAGAGTAGGCTTTTCCCAAGGAGGTTTGACAATGAGAGACGTATATATTCTTGGCGTGGGGACGACTGCCTGCGGCAGGTTCCCCGATAAGGCGGCCCATGTGCTCGGCCGCGAGGCGTGCTGGGCGGCGATAAAAGACGCGGGGATTCATCCCAGGAAGATAGAGATCGCTTTTTGCGGACACGTATATCAGGGCATGGGCGTAGGTCAGAGGACCCTCAAGGAAATAGGGCTCGTCGGACAGCCCACGATCAACGTCGAAGGCGCCTGCGGGAGCGGCACGCTCTCGTTCTGGGAGGCGTGGAGGACGATCGCGTACGGACAGTACGACATAGCGCTCGCCCTCGGGGTGGAGAACCTGAGCAGGGTAATGTCGGGCGGCCCGCTGCCGCTTGAGGATGACGATATCGAGGTTGCCTTGGGAATGGGCATGCCGGGCTTATATGCGATCAGGGCGAAGAGGTACATGATGGAATACGGCGTGACGCCCGAGCAGCTCGCAAAGGTGGTGGTAAAGAGCAGGAAGCATGCCGCGATGAACCCTATAGCCCAGTACAGAAAGGAAATGACCATAGAAGAAGTCCTGGATTCGCCTATGATAGCGGACCCCCTCACGCGAAACATGTGCTGCCCCGTAGGGGATGCGGCCGCGGCTGCGGTCCTGTGCTCGGCCGAGCTCGTCGACAAGCTCGCGACCAAAACACCCATAAAAGTGCTTGGGTGCGTCGCGCAGTCGGGGAAGTACTCGAGCCCCAAGGGCCTCACGTGCGACCCTTCCGAGAACGTAACGAGGACATCGAGAATGGCTTACGAGATGGCGGGACTCGGCCCTGAGGACATGGACGTGGCCGAGATACACGACGCTTTCTCCATAGCCGAGATGATAGTCTACGAGGCGCTCGGGTTCTGCGGGAAAGGGGAGGGTGTGAGGCTTATAGAGGACGGCACCACGTGGGTGAACGGCGGCGGAGTCGCCGTCAATCCGGGCGGCGGCCTGCTCTCGAGAGGCCATCCCGTGGGGGCGACGGGCCTCCTTCAGACGGCTGAGATAGTGTGGCAGCTCCGCGGGGAAGCCGGCGCTCGCCAGCAGAAGGACGCGAAGGTCGGGATTATCGAAACCATGGGCGGGGCCCAGCCGGCCATGGACGGTATCACCTGCGTCGTAAGCATATTGGGCAAATAAGACTGTCATTGCGAGGGAGCGCTTTATCCCGGCGTAGCCTTTGGCGAAGACGGGGGCGACCGCGGCAATCTCAAAAGGGGTTAGTCCCCACAATAAATTTATTATTAAAATACATTTAAGAAGAAAAGGGGTGATCGCTCACCCCTTTTTTATTTGCGGGGACAATCATGAGTGAACCGGAAGAAATAAAAGAGGCGGCCGGGGCTTTCGTCCGCCTGGTCTTGTCGTCGGAAAGCACGGTTGCCCTCACGGGGGCGGGTATAAGCACCGAATCGGGGATCCCGGACTACCGCTCCCCCGGCACGGGGCTGTGGGAGAAAATAGATCAGTCCGTCGTATCGCTCGAAGGCTTCAGGAGGGCCCCGCACCGCTACTACGACTACGCCCTTGAGCTCTACCCGGTCAGAAAGTCGGCGAAGCCCAATCCCGCCCACTATATGCTCGCCGAGCTCGAAAGGAGAGGGCTCCTAAAGGGTGTAATTACGCAGAACGTGGACGGGCTCCACCAGGACGCAGGATCGGAAGAGGTCCGCGAGCTCCACGGCTCGCTCCGGCAGGCCGTATGCCTCGGCTGCAGCGTGCTCGAGCCCATGGAAGACGTGATGGAAAGGGTCATTTCCGGCGAAAACCCTCCGCTTTGCCGTGACTGCGGCGGGGTCCTCAAGCCGAATGCCGTCTTCTTCGGGGAGCTGCTCCCCCACGTACCCTGGCAGAGGTCCCTCGAGCTCGCCCGCGGCGCCTCCCTCTTCGTCGCAATAGGCTCCTCGCTCCAGGTCTCGCCCGCCAATACCCTGCCCGATATCGCGCTCCATGGGGGCGCCCGTCTCGTCATACTGAATCTTACGCCTACCCCCTTCGACGGGGACGCGGAGCTCATAGTAAGACAAAAAATAGGGGAATTCTCCTCCGCCGTATCGGGGATTCTCGGTGCTTCAAAGGCATAAAACTTAATTTATTATTTTCACTCTGGTGAAATTAAGCTCTCCGCTTAATATTTTTTCAGATTCTTAAAAAAACCCCTTGACAACACCCCGTCAACTTTGATATAAGTAAGTATGATGGGGTTTTGAATCGTAGTTATCTACGTTTCTACTCTTGAGGTTGGCAACAATCCGGTATTAAAAATCTATATAAGGAGGTTTGTAATATGCCAAGTCATCTAAATGTCCCTTTGAAGTATTGGGAGCTCACTAAGGAGGTTCCACCACCTCCCATAGAGAGAGACATAAATACGTGGATCATAGCGAACCCGTCGGACCCGCTATGGGACATCGATGTTCTCCCTCTCACCTACACTGATAGCCGTTGGTCTGCTTTTGTTGTAAGAGTAGACGCGGCTACCAGACAGCGTCTTTGCCCGAACCCGCCACTTACGGTTTGGGACGGAGAGAACGCAGATTTGGTCGAATACTGGTATGTTGACCACAAGAATACGATGTTAGGGCCATACCTCGAATTCGGCGTAACTATCTCCGCTACATACAAAGACCCGAAAGGTAATGTATGGAAAGCTGGTTACTATCCATATATGTACCTCACCGGCGACGCTCCGGTTGACGCCGGTCGTGTACTCGGTTTCCCGAAAAAGATGTCATACATCAGAATCACCACCCATGGCGGTGAAAAGGGAACCGATTTCTTTGGTTTTGCAATGACCCGTAATGGTTACCTTTTGCACAGCGCAACAGGTAAGTTTGATGACAAGCAGGTAACACCTCCGTTTTTCTATGGAAAGACTGACTGGGGCAAATTCAACATGAAGGTTGTCACCAGACCGGATGTTTCAAGCTCAGAGTGGCAGCTTACTTATCTGCCTTCGGAGTTGCCGGCTGCATTCAACATCAAGGGCCATCGCTTCCAGATTAAGCCCGAGCATACACGCACGGCTTCGAGCGATGCTATCAACTGGTTCGCACAGGCGACCCCGTTTGATAACATGGGCGCTGAAATCAAGATCCAGGAAATTACTGGTCTTATTTCGTTCGTATTTGACCTTATTATCCCGGTTCCTGCAGTTCTGTGGACCGAGACTTATGAGCGCCCAGCCAGCTACAGGGGATATGCTACTCCATACAAGTATGGACTACGTCAGCAGTTCCCGATCAGCCAGGGATCATAAGCGGTCTGGCTTTTGTGTCTTGAGCAGTTGAGTAAGGAAAACGAAGAACCATCAAATTACAGGAGGTATTTGCAATGGGTTTACAGGCAAATGAATATAGTTACCCGTGGTTGGCAGAGGGCGAAGTACCGCCACTACCATTAGACAGAGACAGAATTCACATCATCAGCCAGGGCGTAGCTGACCCTGTGTTCGACTATGACATTATTCCGCTTACCTATACAGAAAGCCGCTGGATGGCTTATGTAATGCGCGCGGATCTAAAAGCTATGAAAGCAGTCACGCCGGAACCGATCGAGATCGTCGATGACGTAATCGAGTTCTGGTATGTTATTCACAGAAACACCATGCTTGGGCCATACATGGAAATGGGTGTAACGTTCTCCGCTACGGTTGATTCCGGAGACGGCAAGATCCATAAAGCCGGATACTATCCATACATGTATCTTTCCAACGACTCCCCGATTTTCGCAGGAAAGGAGCCGTTCGGATTCCCGAAGAAAGCCGCTTACATCGCAGCTTACGAGCACGGAACGAATAACAACTATTTCAACATGTTGATGGAGCGCCGCGGTTATATTCTTCATACCGCTAACGGCCGCTATTCCGACAAGCCCCTTTCCACAAGACCCACGTTTTATGGAAAGACCGACTGGGGTCGTATGAATTATCGTATTACCACCAGACCGGACGTAACGACGAGCACCCATGAGGTTACTTATCTTCCGTCCGAGCTTCCCCCGGGATTTGGAACAGGCCATCGCTTCCAGCTGAATCCGGCTAGTATCCGCACCGCAACAGGTGCTGATATCCGCTCCTGGTACCTGAACGGAACACCGTTCGACTACATGGGCGGACAGATTCCGGCCAAAGAGGTTGTGGGCATCATCAGCTTCACGTTTAACCTCATAATTCCGCCGGCATCGACTATCTGGACCAGGGTTGTGAAGAGAGACCCCGACAAGGATTTCGGAGCTCTTCTGTACTCGACTCCGTTCAAGTACACGATGCGCCACCGCTTCATGGTGCCGATGTACTCACAGGGTTAATTTATCGACCCCGTGCGAACAGGGAAATAAAGATGTCAATCAGGGCAGGACTCCCTCTTACGGGGGAGTCCTGCTTTTTTATTTTATGACGTTTTTGAACATAAAACGGATCCGCAATTGATTCCTATGCGGATAAAACTGTAGGAGCGGCATCCTGCTACAAAGAAAGCTGTCCTTGCGAGCGCAGTGAAGTGAAGCGCGGCAATCTCATCTTTCAACCCGTTCACCCTTCGGCATACAGTGTGTGCTCATATACATCCTTCCCAATCTCCTCAGCCAATATCAGCTACAGCGGTAATTTCGTATGCCAGCGGTGACTCACCGCCCCGTTCGCCCTGCTTGTCCGGCGTAGTCTCGACGAGGCCCCGAGCTCGTCGAAGGGTCGAAGAACGTTAATTAGGGAAAAAAAACAGAAGGGTAGGGGGCGGATTACATCTACAGATTCAGCTCGAGCTCCTGAGCCTCGTCCGCTTCGTCGTCCCCCTGCGGAAATATCTTGTCGGGGAGACCTATGATGCGCCTTAAGGACTTGAGCTCCTGAGCCGCGTGCTTCTTCCTTTTCTTCAGCCGCCTCGTCCTCACCCTAAGGAGTATCATCGCCTCCGAGAGGTCCGTATCGCCTACCCATCCGGGGTAATCGAGACGGCCCTTCGCGGACATTGTGGTCTGAAGAGAGCGGAAAAGGCTGTACTCCTCGTCCGGAATGAAGTTGTCGAGGAACGTGTAAGCGTCTTCGATTATGTCCCTCTCTTCTATATAGTCCTGGTGCAGGAGGTATATGGAGAGCGCGTGTCTTATAACGGTCTGCGGAAACGGGAGAAGCGATTCAGGGAGAGCGCCCGGAAGGATTTTAAGGAGCTCCGGGTTATCCTCCTCGTTTATCAGAGAGAGGAGGTCGCCGTATTCGGATACAATTTTTTTTGGATGGAGGTTTACGTTTTCCGTCTGCACTATAAAGTCCCTGAGCCGCCGATGCGCCGGAATAAAAAGCCTGAATGCGGCCACCGGCACAGCTGTCGCACCCGCTCAATTCCGTACTGTCAATTTTATCTGGGTCCCCGCAGACTTCGCATACGGGGCGGAACGGGAAAGCGGTAACCGGCCGTTTGCCTTCTGCGATGTCTCAACCTAATTCTATCACGTCCGCATCTGGTTTGACAGTGGTTGAAAAATTTTTTTCCACGCGGGCCGCCCGTTTTATGCGCCCGTGATACGTCATTAGCGATTTTCTATTTTTATAGTATCATAAGTACGCGATTAGACTGATCACCGGGCCGGACGGAGAACCTCAGGAAATTGAAATCATTATCCAGTAAGAACTACGTTCTCGTTCTAATCGCTCTCGGTATTGTTTTTGGTGATATAGGGACGAGCCCGCTTTACGCCTTCCGCGAATGTTTTTCTCACAAGTACGGCCTCGATGTTGTACATGACAACGTACTCGGGATTCTCTCCCTGATTTTCTGGTCCCTGATAATCGTTATCTCTCTGAAATATGCAACCTATGTAATGCGCGCGGACAACGACGGGGAGGGGGGCGTGCTCGCTCTCCTCGCTCTCCTCATTTCCAGAAATGGCATGATTAGAAAATTTAACCGTGTCGTGTTCGGTCTCGGCATTTTCGGAGCGGCCCTCTTCTACGGAGACGCCATGCTGACCCCGGCGATATCGGTGCTGAGCGCGGTCGAAGGGCTCAGGGTCGCGTCCCCCATATTCCATGACTACGTCATCCCCATCACGCTCGTCATACTGACCCTTTTCTTTTTTTACCAGAGCAGGGGGACGGGGCGCGTAGGAGCCCTGTTCGGTCCCGTCATGCTCGTATGGTTTTTCACGCTCTCGGTTCTCGGCATCGTATGGATTATAAAGCAGCCTGAGGTACTGGCGGCGATTAACCCGCTTTACGGCGCGGAGTTTTTCATCGTGAACAAGGTCCACGGGTTCCTGGTGCTGGGGGCCGTGTTCCTCGTCGTGACAGGCGGAGAGGCCCTTTACGCCGATATGGGACACTTCGGAGGGTTTCCGATCAAGCTCGCCTGGTTCGCGCTCGTACTGCCCGCGCTCGTCTTAAACTATTTCGGCCAGGGGGCGCTGCTGCTCGCCCGGCCCGAAGCCGCCGAGAATTCGTTCTATCTTCTGGCGCCTTCGTGGGGCCTCTATCCGCTTATTGTCCTCGCGACCATGTCTACGATTATCGCCTCTCAGGCGGTTATCTCGGGGGCGTTCTCCCTCACGTCCCAGGCCCTTCAGCTGGACTTTCTGCCGCGCGTCAGGGTCGTATACACGTCCCCCGACAAGATGGGGCAGATATATATCCCCTTCGTAAACTGGCTTATGTTTCTGGGCACTATTTTTCTCGTCCTCATATTCCGCTCATCCGGAAACCTCGCGAGCGCTTACGGCGCGGCCATAGTAACGCTGATGGTCATAACCACGCTCCTCATGTACGTATGCTCGGTTTCGATATGGAAGTGGAACGCGATTATAGCCATTACCGTGACGTCCTGTTTGCTGATAGCCGATCTGGCGTTTTTCGGCGCGAATATAATCAAGATTAACCAGGGCGGCTGGTTCCCGTTCCTTATAGCGCTGATTGTGTACTTAATCGTCCTCACGTGGACGAGGGGGAGGAGGGCTCTCGCGGAGGAGTTCCGGAAGGAGGAGATATCGTTTGACCTCTTCCTGTCCGACCCCGGCTTAAAATCGGTCATGCGCGTGCCCGGAACGGCTGTCTATATGTCCAAGAACCCGGAAGGCGTCCCGCGGACGATGCTTCACAACTTCAAGCACAATAAAGTGTTTCACGAGCGCATGATAATCCTGACCATATACACGGAAGGCGTCCCGCGCGTGCCCTGGCCTAAAAAGTTCAAGGTGGAGGAGCTCTCCCATAACTTCATCCGCGTCATAGCCTATTACGGGTTCATGGAGACGCCCGACATCTCCCACGTGATAAGGCACCTGAAGGACCACGGGATCGAATGCAGGGTCGAAGAGATAACGTTCTTCCTCGGACGGGAAACCATCGTAGTCCGCGACCCGAGGGGCATAACCGGGCTGAGAAAACAGCTCTTCGCCTTTTTATCCCAGAACATGCTCCCCGCGACGTCGCACTTCAACGTCCCCCCTAACCGGGTTATAGAAATAGGCCTGCGGATACAAATTTAGCGGGTCTTTCCTAGGCCTATACAAACACCGGGAACAAGCCCTGATTGTACTGAATCCGCCGAAGTGTCTCCATAATTCCCTCCCCCTTTTCAAAGGGGGAGGGCTCGGGTGGGGGTTTACCATACTCTTCTTGTCATTGCGAGGTTCCGAAGGGACCGCGGCAATCTCACTTTTATCCCTGCCTGTCATTCCCGAATAACGAATGCAAGCGCGCAACAATTGCGAGCAAGTAAGCGATTGGTCGCTATTGGTTGAGTGCAAAACCGCTCATTTCCTCGGGACAATCCGGTGAAGCCAAATTAATTCGGTCGCCCTTAGCTGATGGCAATTATGCATCTTTATCCTATTGCTTAAGCGACTCAAGCCAAAAAGAATCGGGAATCCGTTTCATTTGCAGGAGCGGCTTCCAGCCGCGATACCTAGTCCGGATCAAGATATGATTATCGGCGTTCGAGGGCATGGATAACGCAATTATAAGCGGATTAAAGGTCGTACAGATCCCTTGCGCCTCTTCTGCAGGATTACGGCTGGGGCATGCCTCACCGGAAGCCGTGGAGAATATGTAGTTTACATAAGACTCATTATCGGATGTATAATGTTTTAAGAAAGCCGGGAGCTTAAACGCGCCCCTAATGCCGCTATTGCTCTCCCTTGTCTTTTAAAAAATATCAAACCCGCGCCCTCAAAAATTCGTTTTTAAAAACATGTATTTTTATATAGGTTTAAGAAGATTTGCAATAGCGGAATTAAGATTCCGCCATCCGAAGGTGCTTTTCCTCCCGATCCGGTAAAATTACAAACCGTTATGAAATTCGGCGCTCACGTTTCTATCGCAGGCGGTATAGATAAGGCCCCGGAGCGCGCCCGCGCCCTCGGCTGTGAGTGCTTTCAGATATTCACGAGGTCGCCCCGGGGCGGCAAGCCCCCAGCGCTCGGCAAAGACCTCGTCGATTCCTTCCTGAAATCATGCTCGTCTTGCGGGCTGCCGGACTACTACATACATACGCCCTACTACATCAACCTCGCTTCGGAGAAAAAGGAGCTCAGGCGCTCGTCGGTCGCCATAATCGGGGAAGAGCTCGAAAGGGGGAGCCTGATCGGCGCGAAATACGTCATGACGCACCTTGGAAGCTCGAAAGGTCTCGACCGCGCGGAAGCCGTCGATATGGTTATTGACGGGATCACTAAGATACTCGACGGTTCAGACGGCCTCTCGACGGAGCTTCTCCTCGAAAACACCGCGGGACAGGGAGAGACCATCGGGGACACGTTCGGGGAATTGGCCAGGATTCTCGACGAGGCCGGGAACCCCCGGCTCGGCGTCTGCCTCGACACGGCGCACCTCATAGCCTCGGGCTACGACATAAGAACCAAAGCCTCCCTCAGGCACACACTCGATGCTCTATTCTCGGTCATAAACCCCGGCCGCGTGAAGCTCCTTCACGGAAACGACTCCAAAGCCGGCCTGGGGGAGAAAAAGGACAGGCACGAGCACATAGGGAAAGGGAAGATCGGAAAAGAGGGCTTCAAAGCCATACTCGGCAGCCCGGCCTTGAAAGAACTCGACATGATAGTCGAGATACCGCCCGAGGAAGTCGCAGCGGATATAAAGCTTTTAAAGCGCATGAGAAAGTGAAATTTAAACCCCGGTCCGGATAACGCAGAGCGCTTCGCGTTCCCGCTTTACAACGCCGGCCATAAAAGGAATTATAAAGGCATGAACGAGCCTGTATTGGCTGCGAAAGGAGAACACGAGCTCTTTATACTCCCCGGAATGGCGAACAGGCACGGCCTTATCTCGGGAGCGACCGGGACCGGCAAAACCGTAACGCTCCAGGTCCTGGCCGAGAACTTCAGCATGATAGGCGTCCCGGTATTCATGGCCGACGTCAAGGGCGATCTCGCGGGGCTCTCCCGGCCCGGCAACGAAAACCCGAAAATTACGGAGCGCATAAACCGAATAGGCCTCTCAAGTTTCGTATTCGGTGAATCTTCGGTGATCTTTTGGGACGTCTTCGGTGTACATGGCCACCCGGTCCGCACGACTATATCGGAAATGGGCCCGCTCCTCCTTAGCCGCCTCCTCAACCTGAACGACACCCAGACCGGGGTACTCACGCTCGTATTCGAGATCGCCGATGATGGCGGGCTCCTCCTCCTCGACCTGAAAGACCTGAGATCGATGCTCCGCTATGTCGGGGACAACTCCTCCTCCTACACCACTGCATACGGGACCATCTCCCGGGCGAGCATAGGAGCCATACAGCGGAGCCTCGTCGCGCTTGAAAACGAAGGAGGGGATATATTCTTCGGGGAGCCTTCCCTCAACCTCGACGATTTCCTGCAGACAGGCGCAAACGGGCGCGGGGTGATCAACATCCTCACCGCCGACAGGCTTATCCAGTCGCCGGCTATCTATGCTACCTTTCTTCTCTGGCTTCTTTCCGAATTATTCGAGCAGATGCCCGAAGCCGGCGACCCCGAAAAGCCCAGGCTCGTATTCTTCTTCGATGAGGCTCATCTCCTTTTCCACAACGCGCCCAAAGCGCTCCTCGATAAGGTCGAGCAGGTCGCCCGTCTCATACGCTCGAAGGGCGTCGGAATTTACTTCGTAACTCAAAGCCCGCTCGATATACCGGACATCATTCTGGGCCAGCTCGGAAACAAGGTCCAGCACGCGCTCCGCGCATACACACCGCGCGACCAGAAGGCGGTCAGGGCGGCCGCCGAGACCTTCAGGACCAATCCCTCCCTCGACGCGGAGAAGATTCTCACGGAGCTCGGCGTCGGCGAGGCGCTCGTATCGTTCCTCGATGAGGCGGGCAGGCCCAATATCGTAGAGCGCGCACTTGTCCGCCCCCCGTTCAGCAGAATAGGCCCTGTTACCCCCGAGGAGCGGAGCGTCGTAATCCGAAGCTCGCCGCTTCACGGAGTTTATGAAGAAGTGACCGACCGCGAGTCCGCATACGAGAGGCTGAAGAACCGCGCGGAGAACGCGCCCGCGGCAAAACCCGCACCGAAAAACAAACCCGGGAGGAGGAGCGATTCTCCGATCGAGGCGATGGCGAAAAGCGCAGCCCGCTCCGTCGGCAGACAAGTAGCAACGGAGCTCGTGCGCGGGATACTGGGCTCTTTCCTCGGCGGAAGTCGCCGCAGATAAAAAGCTCGAACTTTCTCGATTCTCGGCGCGGGGAGAACCGCGATCTTCTGATTCTCCGCATTAAACATTGCCGTTATGCGCCCCGCCTGAATTGACAAAACCCCCCTGTCTTTCTTAAACGGAACGTCTCCGCCCGAATTATGTTGATGGGTTAAAATCAGGTATTAAACCGAAACCTTAATAGGTGTGGATAAAAAAAGAATATCTAATACTCGGCTTTAATATATGGGGAAGCTCCACGGCGCTCCCGAATGATTACGCGGGATCGAAAGCGCTTCGTTATCAACCGCTAATCATTAAACTTCTCGAGCTGCAGGCTGCAAACAGCCAACAAACCCGGCGTTTTTCTTCGCATCGACGGCATTCCATATCAAAACATGTGCAATAGAAACGAATCATGCTTCTTTATATCTGTTATTGCAATTTCCCGAATCCAAAATGAAAACAAAAGACAAATAAATGAAATTGATAAAGGTGATTTTTGTAATATCGCTTCCCAATATTCGTAACGCGTATTCAGGATTTGCGTCGATCGCATGATCAAAACATAGCTGCTCTCCTCTCCCTTCCTCAGTCTTCTTCATCAGCTATACTCAAATCCGAATTTGCGAAAGGAGGAATTCGAATATGTCAAACACGTTGAAGGTCGGAGACAAGGCGCCCGTAATTGAAGCCGAGACCTACGCCGGCGAAAAAATCAAGCTCAGCGACTACCGCGGAGATAAAATAGTCGCGGTTTATTTCTACCCGAAAGACTACACAGGCGGATGCACTAAAGAGGCCTGCTCGATCAGAGACGGAATGAATGATCTCGAGAAGCTGGGCGTTCAGGTCCTCGGAGTCAGCACGGACAGCGTGAAATCTCACGAAGGCTTCAGGGAGAAGCATGGCCTCAACTTTCCACTCTTAAGCGACAAGAGCGGGGATATAATCAAATCATACGGCGTCGTAAGCGATTCGGGTTCTGCAAGGCGGGAAACTTTTCTGATCGACAAATCGGGTGCAATACGTTACATCTGGACGAAGGTCAAAACGGCTGAGCACGCCGAGGAGATCGCCGAGAAGGTAAAAGAGCTCGGGCTCGCTTGAGCATCCCAATCTATAAGGACTGGAGCGAGCCGCCGCAGTAGATACACTGAGCGGGGAAAAAGACGTTGCGTGCTATATAACTGCATTCCGGGCACGCGGTTTCTTTAAAAGCGATCCGCGCTCTCTTCGTAGACCTTATCCTGCCGATAACCTCATCCACGCTGCGCCTGCTCGCTTCCCTCCAGTCGACGACTGCGTTCGTATCCCCCATCTTGGGAGTCTTCAAATTCCATGCCCACATGACGCCCATTACCAGAATTTAAGCACGGGGAAATTAAGAGCGGATTATGAAGAAGTTAAAAGCATGTTAATAGACCCGAGCGGTCAGATGTTTTTTACTAGGCGACTCCTTTGCCCAGATACGCCCTCAGCTTCGGCGAGAAGCTCCGCTTTACGAGCGCCGTCCTGAGGCTCCATTCTTCCTTTCCTTCAGCCGCCGACAGGATACTTATATCCTCCCCCTCTTTAATAGCGGCGGGAACCCCGTCCCTGTAAAGCACCCTGTTCCTGTAATGTGACGGCACCCTCTCCCCGGGCGTCATTATCCCGGTCAGATTAAGCGGATCGGCGGCACTGATCGAAACGAGCTTGCCGTCTCTCTGCTTCCTCCTCGTCTCCCTGAGCCCGGCAACCGCCTCGGGCAGCGCGAACTGCTCCCCCCATACGCCGTCCACGAACCTCCCGCCCCTCACTTCGCCCCTAAGCTCGAGGAGTCTCAGCACCCGCACAAGCTCCCTCCACGGCGGAGCGAAACTCTCCCGCTCCGCGAGCTTCCTGAATATAACGCCGTATCTCCTGAGTAGGGTCATGGCAAGCGTCCTGATATCACCCCCTCCCCTCCCGCCATCCCCCTCCCCTCCCCTCGCCCGTATGAGCGACCACCTGCCTGCCCCTTCCATGCTGAAGCTGGCCCTTTTCCTCCGCCTTCCCTCGGCAGCCCGGTATTTCGAGCTCACGAGGAGCGCCCGGAGCCCGGTATAGCTATCCGACGTGACGATGCCGCTCGAAACAAGCTCCGCAATGGCGTTTTCAGTCTCCGATTTAAGCCCCTTCGTACCGGACGCTATCTCCTCGAAGAAGGATGCCCCTTGAGCCTCGAGCAAGTCGAGCACTTCTCTCGCCTGACGGGACAGATTTTCGGCGGCGGGTTCCGGATCGGGCGCGAACTTCTTCCAAGTCTCGAGATTCGCCCTCTTTACGATCGTCACAGGCGTCGTCTTGATCGGCCCCGGCTTCTTACCCGCACCGTTAGACGTTTTTATCCTCGCCCACACGGCGCTCCCGGAGAGACAGAGTGTGTCGAGCCACGCGTGGTCATATCCACTCATCCTCGACGACAGTATGTCCCCCTCCCAGGCGGCGGCAGGGGCTTCGAAGCCTTCCAGCATGTCGAGCACCCCTTTGAGCGACTCCGCCCCTTCCGGCTTATCGTCCGAGTCGACCCCGTGCCTCGAGAAAAGGAACCTCATGAAATCGGCCGCCGTCACGGGCTCTATCTCCTTCCGGAGCTTGCTCATCGTATATTTATGAATCCGCGCGAGAAGCCTCCTCTCGCACCACTCGACCCCCTCCGTTCCTGGAGTGAAACTCCCCCTGAACACGAACCCCTCGCCCTCCATCGTCAGAAGCGCCTGTTCGGCGTCCTGCAGCGCGGCGCCGAGCGACGCCGAGATCTCCGCCGCTTTCACGGGCCCAAGGGCCTCGAGCCGCCCCCTTATTATCTCTAGAAGCGCCTCTTCCCTCAACACCTGGCCCTCTATCAGCCTTTCGGGAATGTCGATTTCGGGTGTTAGCGTTGAGCCGGGGTGTATACATTTCATTTGCGCGAGCCTCTCGGCCGCCGTCCACAACCTTTTCCCCTCCCCTGTTTCGAGCACTGTTGCCCTGTTCTCTTTGGCAAGCTCGTCGAAATACGGCCGCCATCCGCCCGCAGCGTCTCCCCTTTCCCCCTCTTCCTCGGTTATGAATCCGTAAAGTACAAGCGCGTCATGGAGCTCATCCGGGCTCTCCGCCTGGGGCCAGGCCTCTTCCTTCACGGTCCTTACCGCCCCCGCGTCGAGCACCCCCAGATCGGCCGCCTCCGAGGGGTCGAGCCATCTCCTGTTCCGGACCGCTTGCGTCCTCCTCTCCTCGAGGGGCGTGTCGTCCAAAAACGCGTAAGGCCTCGCGTTAAGCACCTGCCCCGAGAGGGGAGAAGGCTCGCGCAGGTCACGGGCTACGAGCTCTATCTTCTTTGAATGTATATCCGTGAGCAGTTTTTCGAGGTTCTCTATGTCCATTGCCTCCGTGAGGCAGTCCTTTATGGTCTGGCTCACGAGCGGATGGTCGGGTATCTCCCTGTCGCCGACTATATTTTCTAGACACGCTATCTGGTCCGGAAACACCTGTGCGATCAGGTCCTCCGAGTGTATGCGCTGTATGGCGGGGGGGACCTTCTTCCCCGTCCACCTCCTCAGGACCGCGAGCGCGGTGCTCGCGTTCCAGCGCCACCTCACCTCGAACATCGGGGCGTCGAGGAGGGCCTGCGTCAGTATTTTCCGCACACTATTAGGATGGAGATAGAAATAGACCTCTTCGAGCGGGAAGCTGTGCGTCGCCCCCAGGCTCAGTATTATCGAGTCCTCAGTCGCCGCGGCCTGGAGCTCGAAATTGAACTTCCTGCAGAACCGCTTCCTGAGCGCGAGCCCCCACGCACGGTTCATCCTGCTCCCGAAAGGCGAATGTATGACGAGGTGCATCGCGCCCGCCTCGTCGAAAAACCTCTCCATCACGAGCCTTTCCTGGGTCGGCATCGTGCCGAGGGCGGCCTTCACGGTCGCCATATACGCAACGAGCTGGTCGGCCGCTTCGAGACTCAGCCCCGCCCCGTTCACAAGGCGCTCAATCGCCCCTTTTTTCCAGCCGTCGTCCGGGAAGCCGTCGAGCAAGTCGTTTTCTCTTATAAAATCCTTTGCGTCCCCGAGCTCCCCCGATATCTCCTCCCTCAGCCTGGAAACCGCCGCCGAGAACTCGGGGCTCCTCCCCGGGGCCTCGCCGAACCAGAACGGTATAGTGGGCGGCAGCCCCCCGGCGTCCTCCACCCTCACCTTCCCGCCGTTTACCTTTATGATCCGCCACGAATGGTTTCCAAGCAGGAATATGTCCCCCGCCGTGCTCTCTATCGCGAAGTCTTCATTCACGGTGCCTATAAAAGTTCCCGTAGGCTCGAGTATCACGTCGTAATCGAAGCTGTCGGGTATTGTCCCTCCCGAGACTATGGCCGTGATGCGCGCGCCCTTCCTCGCACGGAGACGCCCGTTCACCATATCGTGGTGTATGTACGCGGCGCGCCTGCCTTTCTGCGCGGCGAACCCCTGAGCGAGCATCCTCACGACGTCGTCGAACTCCCTCCGTGACAAGTCTCTATATGGATAAGCCCTCATAAATAATCCGTAGAGCTCGTCTTCGAGACGCTCCCCGCACGCGACCTCGGCGACTATCTGCTGCGCAAGCACGTCGAGCGGTTTTTCGGGCATGATTATGCTGTCGAGTTCCCCTCGCTTTATGGCATCGAAGAGCGCCGCGCACTCCAGAAGCTCGTCCAGGCTCAGGGGAAATATCTTTCCCCTGGGCGTTCCCTTTACCGTATGCCCGGAGCGCCCTACCCTCTGGAGGAACGTGGCGATCGATTTCGGAGAGCCTATCTGGCAGACCAGGTCTACAGCGCCTATGTCTATCCCGAGCTCGAGAGACGCGGTCGCGATTATGGCCTTGAGCCCGCCCGACTTGAGCCTCTGCTCCGCGTCGAGCCTGAGCTCCTTGGATATGCTCCCGTGATGGGCGGCTATAACATTGGCGCCGAACCTCCCGGTCAGATTGTGGGTCATGCGCTCGGAGAGCCTTCTCGTGTTTACGAATATCAGGGTGGTCTTATGCGATTTTATAAGTTCTTCCAGCTTCTCGTATATCTCGTCCCATACTTCATTGGGCATTACCGCGGTAAGTGGGGAGCGCGGAATCTCTATGGACAGATCGAGTTCCCTCCTGTGGCCGGTGTTTATTGTGGTGCAATCCGGAGCGCCGTTCTCCCCGTCCCTTCCGTGTCCTACGAGGAAACGGGCCACGGTCTCGATCGGTTTCTGTGTCGCCGAGAGCCCTATGCGGACCAAATCGCCTGACGTGAGCGCGGCGAGCCTCTCCATAGACAGCGCCAGGTGGGAGCCGCGCTTGCTCCCGACGAGCGAATGCACCTCGTCCACTATGAGCGTATGGACTTCGGAAAGCATCTCCCGCCCGTTTTTGCTCGTGAGTATCAGATAAAGGGATTCGGGTGTGGTTATCAATATGTGGGGCGGGGTCTTCGTCATCCTGGTCCGCGCAGAGGCCGGCGTATCGCCGGTCCTGACCTGCGCCCTTATGCCTATTTCCGGAACCCCTGCCTTTGCCAGCTCTTCCTCTATGCCTCTCAAGGGTCTTTGGAGGTTCTTTTCGATGTCGTTGCTGAGGGCCTTGAGCGGGGAGACGTAGACAATCTGCGTCTTATCCCTGAGCCTGCCTTCGAGTCCCTCCTTGACCAGGTCGTCTATGGCGGATAGAAATGCGGCGAGCGTCTTTCCGGAGCCTGTCGGCGCGGAGATGAGCGTATTCCTCCGCCTCTTTATTTCAGGCCACGCTATCCCCTGTATTTCCGTAGGGGCATCGAACTCTTTTTTAAACCACGATGCAACGCAATGGTGGAATCCTTCCAAGGCCATAGTAATTATTATAATCGAAGAAGTCGCCTTTTTAACACCGTGCGCGGGAGCTGTGCTAAACTCATCCGTATGAAAACGGCTTTCCGGATCAGGAGCGAGTTCTCTCCCGCGGGAGACCAGCCCGGAGCCATAAAAGAGCTCACGGAGGGCGTGCTCCGCGGGGACAGGCACCAGGTGCTCCTCGGCGTCACCGGGAGCGGCAAGACATTCACCATAGCGAACGTCATAGCCAACGGCGGCCGCCCTGCCCTCATAATCGCCCACAACAAGACGCTCGCCGCCCAGCTTTACGGGGAGCTCAGGGATCTCTTCCCCGAAAACCCGGTCAGGTACTTCGTGAGCTACTACGATTATTACCAGCCCGAGGCGTACATACCGTCGACGGATACGTACATAGAGAAAGACGCCCAGATAAACGAGCACATAGACAGGCTCCGCCACGCCTCCACCACAGCCCTCTTCGAAAGGAGGGACGTGATAATAGTGGCGAGCGTGTCGTGCATATACGGCATCGGGGCCCCCGAGCACTACTACGGGCTCCTTACGATGGTAGAGGAAGGCATGGAGCTCGAAAGGGATAAGCTCCTCGAAAAGCTCTCGGTGGTTCAGTACGAGAGGACCGGGCTCGACCTCTACAGGGGCAGTTTCCGCGTAAAGGGCGACACGGTCGACGTTTTCCCCTCTCACTACGACAACACCGCGCTCAGGATAGAGTTCTTCGGGGACCGCGTGGATTCGATAAAGGAGATAGACCCTCTCAGGGGCAAGACCTTGAAGCCGGTCAAAAAAGCGGCCATATACCCCGGCTCTCACTACGTCGCCCCGAGAGACAGCCAGGAGAGGGCGATCGAAGGCATAAAGAAAGAGCTCGAGGAGAGGCTCGCATACCTGAGCGAAAGGGGAATGGCGCTTGAGAAGCAGAGGCTCGAGGAAAAGACGAAGTTCGACCTCGAGCTCCTGGCGAACATGGGCTTCTGCTCAGGCATCGAGAATTATTCGAGGCACATATCGGGCAGACTCCCCGGCCAGCCCCCCTGGACGCTCCTCGACTACTTCCCGGAGGACTTTCTTCTCGTGATAGACGAGAGCCATCAGATGGTCCCCCAGCTCCGCGGGATGTACGAGGGGGACAGGAGCAGGAAGCTGAGCTTAGTCGAACACGGGTTCAGGCTCCCGTCGGCGCTCGACAACAGGCCGCTCAACTTCGCCGAGTTCGAAAAAAGGGTCAATCAGGTGATATACGTCTCCGCGACCCCGGCCCCCTACGAGATAGAGAAGGCGGGAGGGGTTATAGTGGAGCAAATCATACGCCCGACCGGGCTCGCCGATCCGGAAGTGGAGATCAGGTCCGCGGACAGACAGGTGGACGACCTCCTGGAGGAGATTCAGAAAAGGGTGACATCAAGCGAGAGGGTCCTCGTAACGACACTCACAAAAAGGATGGCCGAAGACCTGACCGAATACTACAGGGAGCTCGGCATGAGGGTGCGCTACCTGCACTCGGATATAGATACGCTCGAAAGAATAGCCATAATAAGGGATCTCAGGCTCGGGAAATTCGATGTCCTGGTAGGGATCAACCTGCTCAGGGAGGGGCTCGACATCCCGGAGGTATCGCTCGTCGCCGTGCTCGACGCCGACAAGGAGGGGTACCTCCGCTCGCAGACCTCCCTCATACAAATATTCGGGAGGGCGGCCAGGAACGTGAACGGCAAGGTGATACTCTACGCCGACAGGGTCACGGCGTCGATGGCGAGCGCCATATCGGAGACGGACAGGAGGCGCGCGATACAGGAAAAATACAATAAAGAGCACGGTATCACTCCGACCAGTATAAAAAAATCAATCACCGATATACTATCGACCATATACGAAGCCGATTACTACACGGTCCCGCTCGAGAAAACCCCGGAGGAGCCCGACGTTCCGCCCGAAAAGATTTCGAAGACCATAACCGCCCTCGAAAGGGAGATGAAAGAGGCCGCCAGGAGCTTGGAGTACGAAACCGCCGCCCAAAAGAGGGACCAGATAAAACGGCTCCGCGAGCTCGAGATCAAGTATCTCGGAAGTACAAAAGAAAATCCGCAATAGCATCGAACCTACGGCTGTTGACCGAACATAGCCTTGGCCGCCTGCTCCATTTCTTCGAGACTCACGTCCCTTATGTGAGTCGCTATAGACCAGCTGTGACCGAACGGGTCGCGCACCTGCCCGTACCTGTCCCCCCAGAACATTTCCTCGAGCGGCATCGTAACCGTAGCCCCCGCACGAACCGCCTGATCGAAGGCCGAATCCGCGTCCTTGACGTTTAGATGAAGAACCACCGGAGTCCCCTTGAGGGTTTCGGGACCAACGGAGCCCCAGTCCGGAAACTCGTCGGCAAGCATCACCATAGAGTCGCCTATGACTATCGACGCGTGCAGGACCTTCTTTCCATCGGGCGTGTTCAGCCTGAAGCGCTCTTCCGCGCCGAAAGCCTTTTTATAGAACTCGATAGCCCGGGCCGCATCCTTGCAGACCAGATGCGGCGTTACCGTATTCATTCCGTCGGTTATAGGTTGTGCTTTTGACATAATTACAGCTCCTTATGCTGAATTTGTATCGGTCCCGTTGCGCGTGCAAACTTCACGCAAGGGACCGACCGCTCATTAATACGACGAATGAACGGGTGCGTTAAGGACTCTATCGTCGATTTCTTGAAATGATATTGATTTTTTCGATTATTACCGGGAGAGCCGCCCCTTCAGATCCTCGGCTATCTTGCGGTTGAGCCCCGGGACGGCGGCAATCTCGTCAACCGAAGCCTCCCTTATGCCGGACAGTGTGCCGAACCGCTTTATCAGCTCCTTCCTCCGCTTGACCCCTATGCCCGGCACATCGTCGAGCGCTGAGCTCACGGCCCTCTTTCCTCTGAGCTTCTTGTGATAGGTGATCGCGAACCTGTGCGCTTCGTCCCTGATCCTCATGAGCAGAAACAGGACCTGCGAGTTTCTCGAAAAAACGATCGGGTTCTTTCTGCCGTATATGTATATCTTATCGCTTTCACCCTCGTATCTCCCCTTGGCTATCGAGGCGAGGCCGATCTCGCCCGCACCGCCGAGCTCGTCGAGAACCCTGTGCGCTATGTTCAGCTGCCCCTTCCCCCCATCGATCAAAACGAGGTCTGGAGCATCCCACCCCTCTTCATCCGCCCTCGTGAGCCTCCTCGACAGGACCTCCCGCATCATAGCGTAGTCGTTCGGGCCTTCGACCGTTTTTATCCTGTATGTCCTGTACCTGTCCCTTGCAGGCTTCCCGTTCTCGAACCTCACGAGCGACGCCACGGCCAGATCCCCCTGTGTATTCGAAATATCGAAACACTCTATAGCCCCCGGGAGCCTCTGCAGATGGAGCGATGACTTCAGTCTCTCGAGGAGATCGAGCTCGCCGAGCTCGCGGGCGTGTTTCCTCTGGAAGCTCTCGAGCGCGTTCCTGCCCGCGAGCTCTACCTGCGAAGCCTTCACTCCCCTCTCCGGCACGCTGAGCGCGACCTTCCGTCCGAGCCTCTCCGAGAGCCATTCACAGAGTTCCTCCATCCCTTCTATCCCCGCGGGAATGATTATTTCGTTCGGAATAAACCTGTTTCCCCCGTAGAATTGCGAAAGGAATTCCCCGAGAATCTCTTCATCTGTCCCCGCGGTGTTCTTGAACGAATATTCCGCCTTGTCCACCAGGATGCCTCCCCTCGAAAAGAGGACCGAAAACTCGGCGTCCTGCCCTTCCCTGTAGAAACCCACTATATCCCTGTCCTTCGTGCCGGGCGTGATGAACATCTGTTCATCCAGATTCTTTTCGAGGAGCTTCATCTGATCCCTGTAGTGGGCGGCGTCCTCGTACCTCGTCTCCGCCGAGGCCTTTTCCATATTATCCCTGAGCATTTCGATGATCCTGTTCTTTTCCCCGCGCAGAAACATCCTGGTCCGTTCGACGATTTCATTATATCCCGCCTCGTTCACCTTCCCCGCGCACGGTCCGAGACACATACCCATGTAGTAGCTGAGGCAGGGTCGCGCGGAGTGCCTCCTGAATTTCTCGTCCGCACAGTCCCTCAGCGGGAACACCTTGTGAATGAGCCTCTTCGCCTTCTTGAGCGCGTCGGCCGAGGCGAAAGGCCCGTAGTATAACGCCCCGTCCTTAAGCACCCTCCTCGTGAGCGTGAGGCGGGGGAACCTTTCCCTCGGGTCGAGTCTGAGCGAGAGGTAGTTTTTGTCGTCCCTGAGCCTTATGTTGTACCTGGGTTTCTTCTGCTTGATGAGGGAATTCTCCAGGACCAGCGCTTCGCGCTCGTTCCGTGTCACGAAGTAGTCGAGGTCCTCGACCTCCTTCATCAGGTATGCGATATGGGGTCTCTCCGGGTCTCCGCCTTCGTGGAGGTATGAAAACACGCGGCTTCTCAGGTTCTTCGCCTTGCCTATGTATAGGGACCTGCCCTTCTTATCCTTGAGTATATAAACCCCGGCCGACGCGGGGATGGACTTGATCTTGTCGTCGCTGATACCCATAACTAATTTAGGTTAAAGGAATTTGTTTCTTAAGCAAACACTGGAAAAGCCAAGATAAAGCACTTGGTCTAATTAAATAGTGAGGCGTCTTATCTTATTGTCACCCTGAACTACGATTTCGAACGAATGAGGAATCGGACGCCGTTGACCGAATGCAACCGCGTATATAATCCCCGATTATTGTTTGAAGAATCCAAAGCTTTCAGGGTCTAACCTTTTATCTTTTTCCCGTCGCCAGAGGTGTTCCGCAACCGCAAAGCGAAACAACCTAACTCCCCTTTTCCACCACGTTTTTCAGGTTCGAGAGACCCTTTTCAAACATGTTTCCCACCATGGTATCCATTAATAGCGCGAAGTAGCCGCTCGTCAGCGACTTGCCCATGTCGCCCGACATCTCCCAGGTCACTTTAGTATCCCCGTCCGGCAGCCGGTCGTACTTCATGGAGCTCTTGCACTCGTAGGTGCCTCCGTCGAAGAGGAGGTCGTACTCTATCCCGGTATCCGGAGAGGACGCCGTTACAGTAAGCGCCCCTGTCCCGCTTTCTCCCACCCATGACTGGCTCGCTCCGACCCCGGACGTCTTTTCGCCGAGGGTGGCCACTATGCTCGGGTCTTCTTCCTTCCACGGCGCCCACTCGTCCCACCTTCTGAGATTCCCCACATATTCATGTATCTCCCCGGGCTCGGCATCGATCACCATCGAGCGCTCAACGGAGTACCTCGCCGGAAGAAAGAGCCCTATTACGGCGACAGTGACGACCAGTATTATCAAAACGGCTGCTGCAGTCTTTATAAATCTCATAACCCCGCTCCGTGTGCCCGGATGTTTCTACTCGCCCCCATAAAGGGCATTCCATGCCCCCCTCAGATGCTCGAGGTAGCCCTCAGGAAGCCCCTCCCCCAAATCCTCGAGAACCCACCCCACCTGCGCGAACTCGGCCACACCCCCCTTCCCTTTCAGGCTGGCCAGTATGAGCGCCGCCTCTATTACTCGCGGGTCCAGGTGCTTGATTCTTTCGAAATATACTTCGTCCTTTTCACCCCGTTTATTCCCCGTATAAAACTCATATAGCGACAGCAGGGCGTCTGCTCTATCACGGGCTCCCGCCGCGTCATCATATACCGCGGTAATTACCGTAGTATGTACTGCGTTACTTACCGCAGTATTTATAGCGGTATCTACCGCGGTTTCTACCGGGGCGGCAGGGCCGGTCACCTTTTTCGTGGTGGGGTCTATCTCGAGGCCCGACTTGATCCTCTCTTCGATGACCTCTCCGGGGCTTAATACGAAGAACTTCCTCCCGTATACACCCAAGGACGATTCGACGACCTTTAAGGCGAGCTTTTTCTCGAGCGAATGCACGGCGACCCGGACTGTTTTATCCGACAGACCCGTCAACTCCCTGAGCTCTTTAAGGCCAAGCCTGAGGGTAGGGGACCTTTTCTCGACACTTTTATTGTACATTGCGCTGTATACCCTGGATTCAGAAGGCGTGAAGCCGCCATCAAGGTCTTTTAAATCGGCGGATTTTACGCCGTGCTCGGCAGGAGAGGGCCTTTTTCCTTCCCTTTTCTTTACCGCACTATCTACCGCGGTAGTTACTACGGTGTCCGTACCCCTCTCTCCCCCGTCAGGGGTTTTTCCCAAAGGCCCGGGCGCAGGCTCCTCCTCCGGGATATTCCTCTCCCTCCTGAAGCTCTCAAAATATCTCGTAGCCACCCTGTGGGCACTCATAGGGCTTCCGCGCTTCTGCATGGACTCGATCATTCCCGATAAACGGCCCTTGCCCGAAGGGGATTTTTCCCTAGGAGTTTCTGATAATGTACTTTCTTCCTTCTTCTTTTTCTCTTTCATAAATGGCTATTACTTCCTTGGCCAGCCTTCTGTAGTCCATCGCTCCCGCGCTAAGGGGATCGTATTCGATTATGTGCTTGCCGTAGCCGCTGGCCTCCTTAATCTTCACATTCGTGTGGATCGGAGAAAAAACGTTCGGATGGAACTTCCGGTTTATAGCCTCGAGGACCGTGCTGCTCACCGTAGTGAGCTTATCGTGCATCGTAGGGAGCGCGTAAGGCACGATAGGGAAGTCCGGACGGGATGAATAGACCTCATAAAGCGTCTCGTCTATCATGCCCGCTGCGTCAAGCGCCATCGGCTGTGTCTGGATCACTATCATTATGTCGTCAGCCGCAAAAAAAGCGTTTACCGACAGTGTGGCCAGTGAGGGGGGACAATCTATGAGCACGAAATCAAAGTTCCTCTTGAGCCGCTTTATCGACTTCCTGAGCTTGTGGTCCTTCTCTATCAGGGCTGACATGGAAAGGTCGGCCCTGCTCATGGTAAGGTTTGCCGGAATGAGGAACAGTCCGGGCGTTCCGTGTTCGATTATGATCCCGTTTATGTCGAAACGGCTGGTCGGATCTATCAGCACGTCGTTGATGGTCCTCTCGAAATCGTTCGGGCTGAACCCGAGGTGGGACGTCGCGTTCCCCTGCGGATCCAGGTCCACGACAAGAACCTCGCACCCCTTCTCCGCGAGACACGCCGCGAGGTTTACCGCGGTAGTCGTTTTCCCGACTCCCCCCTTGTGGTTCGCAATCGCTATTACTTTCATGTGTTTTATATTGCCCTCCGGAAAATAAGACCTTCAGTACACGAAACGGGACCCCTCCTTGCTCCTGGGTCCCCATATCAATTATAGAATGCCGTATCGAAATGAAAAGGGGAGGGGGAGTGTTGCACTAATACATTGATTTAAACGGACAATAATCATATAATATGCTGACCAGGGCGTTAAAAAGCCGCCGAAGCTTTAGCGGTGTGCATAAAACAACGGCGGCAACCGGAAGGTGGAACAACTTAATGATACCCTTTCTAGCTTTTAATTGTCAAGCTTTTTGATGCCCGTGCGGGAACAACGCTCCGGTTTATTCAGGGAGAGATATGTCCGACAAAAAGCAGGACAAAACAAAGATAGTCCAGATATGGGGAGAGATACTCGACGAAGGGTTCACGAGCGTCCCCAACATACTCCTCAGATACAGATCCAGGATAGGCTTAAAACCCAAACACATCATGCTCATCATCGACATCATGTCCTACAAGTGGGACGCCGAATATCCGTTCCCCAGCTACTCGACCCTTGCCAGCAGGTCGGGGATAGAAGAGAGGAGCGTGAAGCGTATTACCCAGGATCTCGAGGAGCTCAGGCTCCTGATAAAAACACCCAGGTTTGACAATGAAACCGGGGCACAGGTCACGACCGTATTCGACTTCCGCCCGCTCGTCCAGAAGCTCATCGAGGAGATGAACAAGGGAGAAGATGAAGTTTCTTTCGAGAACGACGAAGAGTATGGAGTCGGCAGGTTATCGAGTGAAAATATCACGCCTCAAAGAAATAATAATAAAGAAATCAACAAGTTAAGGTATGACGAAAATGTCATGGGGGAGGGTGACAAAAACGTCACCCGGGGGGTGACCAAATTATCACCGGGGGGGGTGACTAAAATGTCACCCGAAGAATACTCATATAATAAGAAGACTATTAGTAAAAGAACCCGCGAGGAAAACCTTACCTACAGTAGAGAAAAATCACGCGGCAAAATTGTCATCGAAGACGACAAAAAAAGGGTTAATAAATATTTAAGAGACGCTATTTTCAGAAAAAGAATTTTTGAGCTATACGACAACCTAATAAACATAAAATCAATCGAAGAAATTGTCGAGGAGGGGGCCCACAGGGCATGCAAGGACATGATCGTCAACAGGGTGCTCGAAATCGAAGGGAAGGGGGTATCGGTCGATCCGGCGAGGATAGCAAAGCTCGCAAGAAAAAGATTCCCCTATGGAAACCTTCCCCGTGACGCCGGCAGGGCGAGAAATGTTTTCACGAGCACGCTGTGCGACCTTGTATCTGACCTGGTGGTAAGCGCCGTCGTTAAGAAGGGCGCCGATTAAAATCCATCCGCATGTGCCAGATATGAAAAAATCGGAATCAAATACGCAAATCAACAGCCGGCATGTGTCCCCCGGGGCGGTTCTCCCCTGCGGTTGACATTTGTCGAGGTCTATTTAATATAATTTTCCACAAAATTACAGACTGGGGGGGTAACAAATGGCAACCAGCATTCCGCGCGTAAAAGAAGCACGAGAAGTACTCAAAAAAAATAAAATCGTTATAGCCGGCATAGGAGAGACCGAGCAGGGGAAGATACCCGACAAGAGTTCGTTCCATTTCCTTTCGCTTGCGTCCAAGCTGGCGATCGAAGACGCCGGTATTAAAAAATCGGACGTTGACGGACTAGTTACCGCCTTCTCCCTCGTAGAACACACTTTCATGCACTGTACCACTTTCGCCGACTACTTCGGTCTCAGGCCCAGGTTCTTCTCATCTGTCGCCGTTGGAGGGGCCACCGCCGTATGGATGGCGGCCGAGGCCGCTATGGCGATTGCGTCGGGGCAGGCGGAAGTCGTCCTCTGCGTGAGGGGTGACAATACCCTCTCCGGCATATCCTCCTCGGGAATGGTTGCCCTTATCAGGGAAATGTGCCACGCGGAATTTGAATTCCCCTATGGCCTCACCACCCCCGGAGGTTACGCGCTTGCTGCCCAAAGGTATCTTCACGACTTCGGAGCCACACGCGAGCACTTTGCCGCGGTGGCGGTGACAATGCGCAAGCACGCGGCCCTCAAAGAAAACGCCATGAACAAAGAACCCCTGACCATCGAAGAGGTCATGAGTTCCCGCGTCATAGCGGACCCGCTCACCAAATACGACTGCTCCATCATTTCTGACGGCGGCGCGGCTTTCATAGTCACGACCGAGGCCAAGGCAAAGGAGCTCGGAATAAAAAACCCCCTTGCCTACCTCTGGGGCATGGGCCAGGGCTATTCGCACCAATACCTCACCTCGCTCCGCGACCTCGATCAGATCTACAACGCAATAAACAATTCCGGCCAGAAGGCTTTCCAGACGGCCGGCATAGGGCCCAAGGATGTAGACGTCGCGTTCCTTTACGACTGCTTCACGATAACCGTCCTTCTTGAGCTCGAAGGCCTCGGCTTCGTCCCGAAAGGGGAGGGCGGTCCCTTTGCGCTTGAGGGCCGCATGGAAATAGGGAAGGACCTCCCCGTAAACACCCACGGCGGGCTCCTGTCCCAGGCCCACCTGGGAGCCATGCACCACGTCGTCGAGGCGACGCTCCAGTTAAGGGGAGCCGCCGGGCCGAGACAGGTTAAAGACGCCAAGGTCGCGCTCGTGCACGGGAACGGAGGCATCGTATCCGCTCACAGCACCATAGTCTTGGGCAAGGAACCACTTTCTTAAAAAGGAGATTGTTAAAAATGGCTGAAAATAAAACATACGAAAAACCGCTGCCCGACTTCCGTCCCGAAACCAAGCCCTACTGGGACGCCTGCAAGAGACACGAGCTGGTGATCCCCAGGTCGAAGGCAACCGGGGAGTTTTTCTTCTACCCGCGCGCCATATCCCCGGGCAACGATATGTCCGAAGACATAGAGTGGGTAAAGGCCAGCGGGAAGGCGAAGGTCTGGACCTACTCTATCCATTACATGGGTCCGACGAAAGCCTACAAGAACGACCCCCCCTATGTGGTTGCCCTCGTGGAAACCTCCGAAGGGGTCAAAATGATGACCAATATCGTTGACTGCGATCCCAAGGACGTTCGTATAGGCATGGACGTGGAGGTCGTGTTCGACGATGTCACCGATGAAGTGACGCTGCCGAAGTTTAAGCCCGCGAAGTAACGCGGCACCGGCGGCAGTACAGTATAAGCGGCAGCCCGGGCCTTACGCCCGCTTCGCCCGAAGCGCCGCGAGCGCTTGATATCCATATTCGAAGGAGATTCCGCAAATGGCACAGGAAGACGCACGGCTTTTCTATGAAGACCTCGAAGTAGACGCCGAGCATAAGAGCACGGGCAGGACCATTACCGAAACGGACGTGGTGAGCTTTGCCGGGCTCTCGGGCGATTTCAACAACATGCACATAGACGAGGAGTTCGCCAAGAACACCGTGTTCAAGACCAGGGTCGCGCACGGCCTCTGCGTCCTTTCCGTAGCGTCGGGTCTCTGGTTTACGATGCCGCGGCTCGCCACGATCGCCTTCATGGGCCTTGAGGACTGGAGGTTCTCGGGGGCCGTAAAGTTCGGCGACACAATTCACATAACCCGGAAGCTCGTGGAAAAGAGGGAGCATAAGCGCCCCAACATGGGCTTTCTGATCTTCGAAGTCAACGTCCACAGCCAGTCTGGCGAAGTCGTCCAGAAAGGGAAATGGGTTATCCTCGTTCAGAGGAAGGAAAACGCCTGACCGCCCGGTCCGTCACGGTTTTCCGGAGCTAGCCTGAATACCCGCTCGGCCCCGATGGGCTGTGCGGGCAAACCCTATTAATAGCTCGATATTATTTCGCCAAAACGGCAATTTGCGTAGAAATTTTGGCCGCGGCCTAAAAAAGTATCTTGACACGGGCAAGCCAAATGTGATAAAACCCATTCCATATGGTTCTAGTCACCCGTGTGGAAGGTGGAAATTCCACAAAAACACAAATAACATAAGGAGGTATGGAGAGATATGGTTCCAGTTGAAGCATTGTTGGGCTACGTTTTGTTGCTTGTGGGTTTCGTGTTTTTCTGTAACGGCATGACCGTATTGGGCAAGACAGGGGCAAAGGAAGTTGGTGTTTTAAACTTTGCCGTTGGCGTGCTTATCCTTATCGCGGCATGGCAGCTTCACAGCATCGGGTTGACGGCTGCAACAGCGCTGATCTCGATGTTTGCCCTTATCTACTTCATGGTCGCGGGTATTTTTATTCACGGCTACGATGCCAAGGGCCTCGGATGGTATTGCCTGTTTGCTACGATAGCCTTCGTATGGTACGGCTATCATTTTTATGCAATGGGTCCCGCAGGGATGTATTTTGGTCTCTTCTGCTGGGCATGGGCGCTTCTCACTTTAATTGCTTGGCTCGTTTTCTCTATGGGAAAGGCTCTGGCTCCTGCGCTAGCGTGGCTCTTCATCATTGAGTCATTTGTAACGCTGCTCATCCCTGGGATGTTCCTCCTTACCGAAAAATGGAATCCGTTCGGTGGAATACCGGCTTAAGCAAGTATTGTAATTG
>JAHKKQ010000062.1 GCA_020027805.1 Candidatus Dadabacteria bacterium | reverse complement strand
GTGCTTGTCGCATCGATATTCCACTACGGGGAGCATACAATAAGGGACGCGAAGGAGTTCATGAGCTCGAAGGGAATATCCGTGAGGCTCTGAGGGACGATGCCGCGGGCATGTGAGGCGGGGAAACTCAATGAACATTAGAGAACAGTCGGAAGAGATCGAGAGGCAAATCCTTTCCCCTTACGCGGCTTTGAGCGCGGAGACGAAGGGCAGGATGGTCCCGGAGGAGCCCTGCTCCATAAGGACGGATTACCAGAGGGACAGGGACAGGATAATACATTCGAAATCGTTCAGAAGGATGAAGCACAAGACGCAGGTCTTTTTATCCCCGACGGACGACCATTACAGGACGAGGCTCACTCATGTGATAGAGGTCTCCCAGATCGCGAGGACGATATCGAAGGCGCTCAGACTTAACGAAGACTTGACGGAGGCAATCGCGCTCGGGCACGACCTCGGACACACCCCGTTCGGACACGCGGGGGAGGCGGCGCTGAACGAGATATACCCCGGAGGGTTCAAGCACGTGATACACAGCCTGAGGGTCGTGGACGTGCTCGAGAAGGGCGGAAAGGGCTTGAACCTCACGTACGAGGTGAGGGACGGCATAGCCAAGCATTCGAAGGGAATGGGAGCGGTCGATAACCCGAAATACCGCCCGGAGACACTCGAAGGCCAGGTCGTAAGGATATCGGACCTCGTCGCCTACGCGAACCACGACCTCGACGATGCGATAAGGGCGGGGATCATAACGATAGAAGACGTACCGAAAGAATGCGTTGGCGCCCTCGGCAGGACGAATTCCGAGAGGATCAACAGAATGGTGACCGATATAATCACGGAAACACTCAAGTTCGAAGGCGAGAAGGTGGCGGCGAGCGCGGAGGTCGAGCAGGCGATGGTGGAGCTGAGGGGCTATCTCTTCAATACCGTCTATATGAACGAAAAGATAAAGAACAACTTTCTTAAGGCCAATAAGGTAATCAGAGAGCTGTACGAGTATTTCTGCGAAAACGAGACCGAGCTGCGGAAGCACTATAATAAGGGCGTCAGGGAAGGGGAAACCATTGAGCGCACTGTCTGCGACTTCATCGCCGGTATGACTGACTCCTACGCAATCAGCATGTATGAAAGCATATTCCTCCCCCGGAGATGGCAGGGGGATTTGAGCACATTTTAATATTATCCGGTTCAGGTAAGTTTATAGGCTTTGTTATAGAGCATTAATCCTCGAAATCAACCCCTTGCATGATATAAACATGATATTGTAAAGGTGCAAAGTGATAAAGCTGGGTTCGGTATCGTTTATGAATGCAAAACCGCTGACGTTCGCGCTCGAGAACGGTCTCGTAGAGCACGGCTTCGATATCAAGCTCACGCCCCCTTCCGAGCTATCGCTGCTGCTATCCGGAAAAGAGATAGACTTGGGACTCATTCCCGTCGCGGAATTCCTCAGGAGAAAGTCGTACTCCGCAGTGCCCGGCATCTCTATCTCTTCTTACGGGAAGGTGGACAGCGTCGTGCTCCTGTCGAAGGGCGCTCTCCCGGGTATTAAGAGGGTCGCGGTCGACCGGAGGTCCCAGAGCTCGACTGCCCTCTTAAGGATAATACTCGAAACATTCCATAACCTTTCGCCTGTCTATCTGCCGAGGGCCGCGGACGGCGGTTTCCTGGAAGATGTCGATGCGGGGATGATAATCGGCGACACCGGTCTCGAGATAACCTATTCCCCTCCCGCGGGTTATGATGTTCATGACCTCGGGGAGATCTGGACCGGGGAAACGGGGCTGCCTTTCGTATACGCCGTCTTCGCTGTAAACGAGGGCGTGGAGCTTGGACGGAACCTCGACGCACTCTATAAATCCAGGGACTACGGACTCGGCATCAGAGACAAAATAGCGAGGACTGAATCGGCGAGGACGGGAATCGATGAGGGCATATGCTATAAATATTTAACAGAAAGGATAAAGTACGGACTCGGTGAAAAAGAGATCGAAGCGATAGGCAGATACAGCGAACATCTCTCCCGTCTGGGCGAGGCCGAAAAAATTTCCCGTATAAAATTATATTCACAATAGCTTGAAGAAACGGGAGGACGAAGATTGACGAAGATAAAGATGAGACTCGGACACAGCCCCGACCCCGACGACGCTTTCATGTTTTACGGCATAGCCGCCGGGAAAGTGACTTCGGACAAAATCGATTTCGAGCACGTCATAGAGGACATTCAATCCCTGAACAAGCGCGCGATCAATAAAGAACTCGAAACTACCGCAATTTCCGCGCACGGATATCTGAAAGTACAGGACGATTACAGAATCATGTCCTGCGGCGCGAGCATGGGAGAAGGATACGGCCCGATCGTCGTTTCGAAAGAGCCCGTGGCGAGCCTCGAAGGAAAGGAGATAGGGGTCCCCGGGAAGCTCACGACCGCGTTCCTGCTCCTCTGCATTTATGCGGACGGCTTTATCCCGGTCGAGATGCCTTTCGACGAGATCATGCCCTCAGTCGCGAGGGGTGATATAGAGACGGGACTCCTCATACACGAGGGGCAGCTCACGTATAAGGACGCCGGGCTCCGTATGCTCTTCGACATCGGCGAGCTCTGGGCGAAAGAAACCCCGCTGCCGCTGCCGCTCGGGCTTAACGTCGTAAAGAGGGACATAGGTGAGGAGCTTCAGAAAGAGGTTCTCAGGGCACATAAGGAGAGCATCGAGTACGGACTCGCCCACAAAAAAGAAGCTCTCGAATATGCGATGAAGTACGGCAGGGGCATCGGCGAGGACGTGGGGGAGAAATTCGTCCTCATGTACGTCAATAAATACACCCAGGACCTCGGGGGAACAGGAAAGGCCGCGCTCGAATATCTCTTCGACAGGGCCTACGATAAAGGGATTATAAAAGAAAAGCCCAAGCTGGACATACTCGAGATATAGATTTCAGATACGGAATCCCCTCCTCATACCAACCACAGTCAAATATTCTCAGCCGAGATAGAGTAAGGATTCATTAAGCCTTATACTAATCGAAAACGCGCAACACGGTAGAGGAGTGGTGTAATGCCCAAAGAATACGGATTCCTCATAAACGGCAAGTGGACGAAGAGCAAAAGGAAGAGGGAGATAAGAAGCCCCTATAACGGAGAGACCGCCGGAATAGTGAGCGTCCCTGACCGTAAGACGGCTATTGGCTCAGTAGGCCTGGCCGAGAGCGCATACGTAAAATGGAGAGAGAGCCCGAGCCACGAGCGGAGCCGCATACTGAGAAAAATAGCGGAGGGTCTCGCCGTAAGGAAAGAGGAATTCGCCAGGACCCTCGTGCTCGAAGGGGGAAAACCTCTGAAAACGGCCAGGGTCGAGGTGGGCCGCGCCGTGACCACGTTCTCAGTGGCTGCAGAGGAGGCTAACAGGTTCTCCGAAGGAGAGCTCATCCCCATAGACATCGCGCCCGGGAGCGATGGGATGTTCGGGATCGCGAGACGGTTCCCCTTGGGCGTAGTTATCGGCATATCCCCTTTCAACTTCCCGCTCAACCTCGTTGCCCATAAAGTCGCGCCGTCGATAGCGTCGGGGAACGCGATGATACTTAAGCCCGCGTCCCAGACGCCGCTATCAGCGCTGATGCTGGGGGAGGTCGCCTGCGAGGCCGGGCTGCCCGACGGACTGCTCAACATACTGCCCCTTTCCGGCGGGGAGATAGAGGCCGTGATAGAGGACGACAGGGTGAAGAAGGTCTCTTTCACGGGCAGCGACGCAATAGGGTGGGAGCTCAAAAGGAAGTACCCGAAAAAGAAGGTCACGCTCGAGCTCGGAGGGAACGCGGCGACCATAATAGACGAGGACCCGCCCGACCTCGATTTCGCCGCGAGCAGGAACGCGTGGGGGGCGTTTTACCAGGCCGGTCAAAGCTGCATATCCGTGCAAAGGATGTACGTGCATGAAAAGACGTTCGACAGGTTCATAAGTAAATTTGTCGAAGAGACTAGGAAGCTCAGGCTGGGCGACCCGATGCTCGAAGACACGGACGTTGGCCCGGTAATAGACACGGCGTCGGCGGACAGGATCATGAAATGGATAGAGGACGCCGTTGGCGGGGGAGCGACGCTCCTTACGGGCGGGAACAGGGACGGCTCGCTCATCGAGCCCACGATACTGACGGACGTGCCCCCCGGATGCGACGTCAGCAAGAGCGAGGTGTTCGGGCCCGTGGTTCATGTGGAGAGGTACAGGGATTTCGACGAGGCTCTCAAAGCCGTGAACGACTCGCGCTACGGTCTCCAGGCAGGGGTGTTCACGAAGGACATTAAGAAGGCATTCAAGGCCTACGCCGCTCTCGACGTGGGAGGGGTCGTCGTGAACGACTACCCTAGCTTCAGGGTCGAGAACATGCCGTACGGCGGGGTGAAGGACTCGGGCGTAGGGAAGGAAGGGGTCAGGTACGCGATCGAGGAGATGACCGAACTTAAACTCATGGTAGTGAACCTGAATTACTAGGCGGACGGAACGAAGCCGCGGCGTATTATCCGCTTATCTTGCCGAGGATATTCTTACTCAACAGTAATTCGTAGGTCTTCGTATCGCTCTCTTTAGAAGCGAATATTTTCAGATCGTCCGGGTGGTCGATATCGAGCCCTACCCTTTCGTTCTCGTAATACTCGATACGTATGCCCTTCTTCTCCGCCTCCTCGATGTGCTTCCTGAAGCTGTCGTGGCCGAACCGTGACGGGATAGCGTCGGGCGGGTTTCGGAGTATGGCGTTCGTGCCCATTTTATCCCTCGCCGGGACGAGTATCACCGAAGGAGGGCCCATTTCCTTCCCCGCGATGAAATCGATGTCCTCGGGCGTTATGAGCGGGGCATCGCCCGGAATAACGAGCACGGATTCCGCTCCCATATCTTTACAGATACGGGACGCACGGTCGACGGAGTCGCTTTCGCCCTTCTGCTCCGTCTCTTCCAGTATTTCGATACCCATTTCCCCGGCTATCCGTATAGCGTTCCTGTCCATGGTTACGACTAATATCCTGTCGATGAGCCTCGAGCCCTTGAGCGCGCTGAGCACGTCCTCGAGCATAGCGTAGGCAAGGTCGGTCCTCACGTCCTGAGGCAGGACTGAGGACAGCCTTTCCTTCGCTTTCGACAGGTCTTTTACGGGAACGATCGCAAATTTCATATGAGGTCTTTTCGCACTCGGATATAAACGGGGCGCGCCATAACGCTGCGCCCGTAGAAATCAGTTTATGATACCAGTATTTTTTTAAAGTCTGTAGTATTCGGAACCCCGGGCGCGAGAGAGAAACTAGAGGAGCCGGGAGTTGTATATTTCACCAGCCGGCAAGTTATACTAATCGGGCCTATGCCTAAAACCGCCGGGAACGGTTTACGAGAAGAGCTCGAAGCCTCGCTCAAGAAGACCATAAAGGGCGAAGTCCGCTTCGACCGACTGAGCAGGGCGCTCTACAGCACGGACGCGAGCAATTACGAGATAGAACCCGTAGGCGTCGTCATTCCCCGGACGGAGGAGGACGTATCCATCGCCGTCGAAACCGCCCTGAGCCGCGGCGCCGCGATACTGCCGAGGGGCGGAGGCACGAGCCTCGCGGGGCAGGCGGTGGGCCATGCCCTTGTCATAGATTTCTCGAAGTACCTGAACGACGTCATTGAAATAAATCCCGAAGCCAAAACAGCCCGGGTACAGCCGGGAATATATATAGAACAGCTCAACCGAAGGCTTAAGCCCTCGGGGCTGATGTTCGGACCGGACCCGTCCACGGTGAGGATCGCGACCGCGGGAGGGGTCATCGGGAATAACGCCACGGGGGCGCATTCGATCCTCTACGGCATGGCGGGGGACAACGTCGAGGCCGCGAAGATTCTCCTGGGCGGTGATCCGATCGAACTCGGCGCTCTCGGTGAAGACGCGCTCCTCGCGCGGGCGAACGAGGGCGGGCCCGCGGGGCGTCTGTTTCATAATCTCGCCGCGCTGCGCGAAAAATATTCGGAGGCGATAAAGCGTGATTTCCCGAAGCACTGGAGGAGGGCTTCCGGATACAGTCTCAACTACTTTCTCGAATCCCCATTTAATCCGGCAAAGCTGCTCGCGGGATCGGAGGGCACTCTCGGTATCGTTACCGAATTCACTTTGACGCTCGTGCCGAGGCCTGCTTACACGGGGCTCGTCATACTCCAGTTCGGGAGCATTATTCAGGCGATGGAGAAGGTCCCTATGATTCTCGAGCACAGTCCCTCGGCGATAGAGCTTATAGACTCGATGCTCGTCGGTCTGACGAGGGCCCACGCGGGATATAGCAAGATGCTCTCCTTCGTCGAAGGCGAGCCCGAAGCCCTTCTCGTGGTGGAATTCTACGGAAGGAGCGAAGCCGAGGTAAAAGGAAAAACCGAAAGCCTCGCTTCGTCGTTAAGGGAAAGAGGGGCCGGGTGCAGCATTAGTTTCGCCCTCGGCGGAGAGGAACAGGCAAACGTATGGGGAGTGAGGCGGGCGGGGCTCGGGATAATGATGAGCAGGAGGGACGAACACAAGCCCATACCGTGCATAGAGGACGTGTCGGTACCCGTCGGCAGGCTGCCGGAATATGTGCGCGACGTGTCGGTATTAATCAAGCGCTTCGGGACGACCGCGGGATTTTACGGGCACGCGAGCGCGGGCTGCCTGCACATAAGGCCCCTCGTAAACCTGAAATCAGGAAAGGGCGTGCTCATGATGAAGGAGCTCATGGACGGAGCCTTCGAGCTTGCCGTCAGGTACGGGGGCGTGATGAGCGGCGAGCACGGGGACGGGACACAGAGGAGCTATCTTAACGAGAAGCTATTCGGGGCCGAGCTTTACAGCGCCATGCGTGAGCTCAAAGCGGCGTTCGATCCCGGGGGCGTATTCAATCCGGGGAAGGTCGTAGATCCCGAAAGCCCTCTCGAAAACCTCAGGCGCGGAGAGAGGCCCGGCCCCTATGAAATCAGAACTAAACTCGACTGGTCTTTAGATAACAACTTTTCACGGGCGGTCGGGATGTGTAACGGCCAAGGGGTCTGCAGGAAGCTCGGAGAGGGGACAATGTGCCCTTCCTACATGGCCACCCGCGACGAGAGGGACACGACGAGGGCGCGCGCCAACGCACTCAGAGCGGTGCTCTCGGGCGCGCTCGAAAGGGATTCCCTCGCCGGCAGCGAGATGTACGGGGTCTTCGACCTATGTATATCGTGCAAGGCATGCAAGACGGAGTGCCCGTCGAAGGTGGACGCGGCCAAGATGAAGACCGAGTTCCTCTCCCATTATCACGAAGAGCGCGGCATGGGCTTGAGGGACCGGATTTTCTCGTACGTCCACGAGACGAGCCGCATCGCTTCGCTCGCCCCCCGGCTCTCGAATACCCTGACCGCGAACCCCGTTACGAAACTCCTGCTCTCGCGCATCGGGATTCATCCCAGGCGCACACTGCCGAAGCTCGGGGAGGAAAATTTCACGGGATGGTTCGACGGAAGGAAAACACATCGCAAAACATCCGACAAAAAAGTAGTCTTTTTTCACGACACCTGGGTAACGTACTATCATCCGGAGGTCGGGAAGTCTGCCGTCGAGCTCCTGGAGGCAGCCGGGTATGAGGTCGTGCTTGAACGGCGGAGGGCCTGCTGCGGGCGGCCCATGCTGAGTAAGGGCGTAATCGAGCCTGCGAGGGAGGTGGCGCGAAAGAACGTCGTGTTACTCTCGCCTTACGTAAGAGAGGGCATTCCCGTAGTCGGCACGGAGCCGAGCTGCATACTCACATTCAGGGACGAGTACATGGACCTCCTGCCCGGAAACGAAGACGCCCGGATACTCGCCGGGAATTCATTTCTGATCGGGGAGTTCCTGCACCGCGTGGACCAGGAGAGAGGGCTCGGAATCGCATGGAAGGAAGACGCCCCTGAAATCTTCTATCACGCGCACTGCCACGAGAGGTCGCTCACGGGAATCGAGGCTCCGCTCGGCATACTCGCCGCTTCCGGATGCAAGGCCGAAGAGAGCGGGGCCGGGTGCTGCGGGATGGCGGGCAGCTTCGGTTACGAGAGAGAGCACTACGGGATATCGAAGACCATAGGCGAAGACCGCCTATTCCCGGCCGTGAGAAAAGCCTCCCCCGAGACAGCTATCGCGGTCTCCGGTGTATCCTGCAGGCATCAGATCGAGCACTTCACGGGCAGGAACGTAAAACACCTGGCGGAGATACTGGCAAGCAGAATCAATAAAGGCGACCGATAAAATCTCTTAAGAAATTTACGAGCTTTACGAAATCCGCGGGCGCAATTTCGGGCCGCCTCAGACCCCGGTTTATTTCGAGCTGCATCGAGGGCACGCCCAATCCGGTCGCCGAGAACCTTGTAACTGTCATCTGCTTCGCCGCAGGGAAGACGTCCATAGACCCGAGCGAGATGCCGTTTGACTGGGCCGCCTGACCGAGCTCGAAGAGCGATTCGCTTCTTCCGTTCAGGAACTCGCTGTTCATGCCGACGCCCGGAAAGACGTCCCCGGGCCTTTCTGAACCGGTCCCGTGAATGTCGATTAGAAATTCGAGCCCGCATCTCCCGGCTATTTCGGACAGCTTCGCTTTAAACGGGGATTCGTCCGTGAAATTTGGGTCGAGTGAAGACAGCCGGCCCGTGTAGAGCGCATGACACCCCGTCACCGAATGGAGGAGGACGGCGAGCGCGCCCGTGTAGAACTCCTGCCTCTTCAATTTGCCCATTCGCACGTGCGCCGTCGCGTGGGGCGCAGTGACGAGGACCGGGATGTCTCCCTTTATATAATGTATTCCGTCCGAGTCTTCGCCCGGATGCTCCTTGTAACTGTCTTTCAAGTGCGTCTCGAACCTGAGCGCGAAATCCACCGGGTCGGTGATTGCGAGCGAGGAGCGCGTCCTCCAGCTCCCGCTCATGATCCTGCTCTCGTCGGTCGATGTCTCTTTCAGCAGCGGCCCCGCCTCGTAGCAATAAAATTTCGAATTAAGGTATTTGATCGTCGATCTTCTGAAGAGCCCGGATAGAGTCCCCTCGACCCTGTCGAGCTCTTCGATCCTGGAAGACGGGTCATCCATGGTATAGAGCTCGCCCGACACCGCACGGTCCGATCCGTCGTCGAATAGAGCGGCCGGGTAACCCCGTCCCGTATCGTAAAGCCTTCCGGGAACTTCGAGAATATCCGAGAGCCTGCAGCCCCGCATGTAGCAGCTCCTTTCTTCCCCGCGCTGGAGCGTCCCGTAAACGAAGATTTTATCGATCATACCGGACATCTCTATATATTCGGATGCGTATCTTTTCCGGTGCGGATAATTTCACCGCGGACCATGACCATCCCGACGTCACGCGCGGCTGATGAAATTACCGAGAGGTACGGGTCGCCCGATCCGCCGCCGTTATTGAGGAATATCAGGTCGGCCTCTTTGCCCGGTTCTATGCTGCCGGTCTTATCCTCGAGATATAGCGCCCCGGCCCCCCCGAGTGTCGCCGCATAGACGGTTAGATAAGCGGCACGCCGCCCCTCGGACTGCGACATGAGGAGATGGAGGAACCTCATCTCTTCTAAATAGTCGAGGTTATAGTTGCTGGAGAGACCGTCCGTACCGATGCCGATCCTGTTGAACTTCGCATATTCCCTTATGGGCGGGGCTCCGACCTGAAGAAAAAAATTGCTCCTCGGGCAAAGGACGATAGCCGCGTCGAGCTCGCGCAGCTCCCGCGCCTCTTCCCCGCTCACCTGCACCATGTGAACGAGCGTAACCCTCACGCCGTTTAAGAGGCCCGCTCTCCTTAAATATGAGACAGGCGAGTCCGCCGGGCGCTTTTTAAAGGGGGCCTTGTTTATAAGCGGGAATATCTTCTTTTCTAAATTGTTTTCTTCGCCCCTCACGAACTTTATCTCATCCGCGCTCTCCGCGAGGTGGATACCGAGTGGAACGCCGTTCTTCCCATGAGATCTGAGCGCTTTTTTCAGCACCCCGGGACTGCACGAATAAGGCGAATGCGGGAATAGCCTCTCCTCAAAGAGCACCCCGTTTTCGAGTGACGAGAAACCCGCCTCGCCTTCATTACTGTCGAGGATTTCTCTGAAGAGCACCGTCCTCAGCCCCGAGGATTTAAGGAGCGGTTTATCTATACCGCCGTATGAGGATATCTCCCCCACGGTCGTAACCCCCGAACGGATGTTCGCCTCGATCCCCTCCTCCACCGACTCGACTATTTCTCCGTCCGTCACACCCGCCCGTTTTTCCTTTATTATCTGCCCGAGCCAGCCCGTGAAGCCCCTGAAGCTGCGGAGCCTCTTGAATATCCATCCGAGCTCGAGGTGTGTATGGGCATTGACGAAGCCCG
>JAHKKQ010000214.1 GCA_020027805.1 Candidatus Dadabacteria bacterium | reverse complement strand
TCAGGAGTGGAGAGGACACTCTGACTATGTCGGGCCGCGGCTTCGATTCGCTAGAGGACGCCCTGTTTGCGGAGGTCCGATATTACGACGACTATATATATCAATATGGCCAGCCCCATGAGCGCCCCTCCCACGGAGACGGACAGTATCAGGGTCAGCGGAGTGAAATTCACGAGCGCCAGGATGATCGTGAGCAGGGCGATCACGTTTAATATGCCGGCCGTTAGAACCGCTTTTCTTACCCATGGATGAGTATTCATTGTTCCTTCCATGCCTCCTCGGGGTGGGGTCTTACGTGACAGTCGACGCCGAGGCAGGACATCTTGTTCGATAGTATATCGGCGGCGTTATCCGAATGCTCCCCCTCTTCCTGAAACGATACGACAGGGGCGTGACAGCGGAGGCAGATGGCGTTGTTATATGTCCCGTAAAGTTCGACAGGGGTCTCGTATCCCGTGTAATAAGCCCACACGTGACGTATCCCGGTCGCTTTAGCCTTCATGTTGCCGAATATTCCGTAGTCCGAATGACATGTGAAGCACTGCTCTTCGGAAATCCACCGGTATTGGTAGTGCTGCGAGGCGAGGTATTCGCTGTCCGGGTTCCTGAGGTCGTTCACGTACCCGTTCATGACGTGGCAGGAGTTGCAGAACTCGACCTTCTTCGAGTCCTCTATGGCCACGCTGAAATTGAGCAGGTAGACGATCGGGGAAAGGACGAAGAATACGATGAGGAGCGCCCACTTCCCGAAGGGCTCGGAAATCTTGTTCCTGTCCCGCGCGAATATGGATACGATCAGGACGATGCAGAGGAGTGATACCGCGAGCACAATCCAGGCGGCGAAAGACATCCCGCCTGTGGCAGCCGACTTTACGCTTTCTTCAAAGGGGTTCATATCTTTTTATCCGGTCCGCGCGGTTATTCCTTGAGGCACGACTCAAATCCCGCCTCCTGCTTGTTTCCGTACTTCAGAGTCTCCAGCCAGGCAAGTAAGTCCTGAAATTCGGCGTCGGTGCCCTTGAACTTCTTCCTCTCTTTCTTCTTCGCGAGCTTCTTGCAGTCGGGCGTGTCCTTGAAATAATCCTTGGGGTTCTTAATGAAATCAGTCAGCCATTTCGCGTCCCTGTCCGCGCCCACGTTCGACAGGTCCCCCCCCTTGGACTCGTCCTTGTCTTCCTCGCTCTCCTTGAGCTCGACCCCTTTCGATTTCGCGAAAGCCTCCTTGGCCGCCTCGACCTGGGCGGACTCGGCTTTCACGGTATGGCACGTATAGCACCGCTTATCGATGAATACCGCGATACCCTTTTCCTGCACGCTCCCGTCCTGGGCGTACGCCGCTGCCGGTATCATGAGCAATAGCGCTAATACGTAAACATATCCGTGAATTTGAACCATGGTGTGTAAACCCCCTTATATTTTATGGTTTCGTGACATGTGCTGCATACTTTGTTCATTGGCTCCCTCAGATAGACTTCTTTTGCCGGGTCGAGCTCTATCTCCATCCCCAGCTCTTCCTTAAGCTCCGGAGCGGCGATGATCCTCAGGAAATCCATGCTCCTCTGGCTGAGCTCGGCGCCGTACACCTTCCGGCCCTTTATGACGCCGTCCGGGTGCGGGTCGTGGCACGTGAAGCAGGCTATCTTGCCGTTCTCGTCCCCGGGGAGCGGCTTTGCGTCCATCCCCTCGTGCTCCTTCGAGCCCGGGTGCGCCGTCTCGTCGTGGCACCCGAGGCAGTTCTCGGAAGGTGCGTCCACGAGGAAATACGTCGGGCTTTTCATGCCCTCCTTCGGGACCTCCGTATGGCAGTCGAGGCACACGAACTCGTCGTCGACCATGCCGGTATGGGGGTTCTCTTCCTCTTCCTCCCCTTCCTTCTCCTGAGAGACGAGGATCGTCGGGACGAGCACGATGAGAATGGCTATCAGAATATATCTAGTAATCATATCCGCCCTTCGTATGACAGGTATTGCAGAACGTTACCTCGTGACAGCTCCCGCACTCCCTCGGGTTGGCCCGAGCCTCGATCCCGTGAATCATCCTGAAATTCCTGTCGTGGACCATGATGGTGGGGAGGTCCCTTCGCTTGTGGCAGTCCTCGCAGAACCTCGGCGCGTGGCAATTTTCACACGACTCCTCGTCGGCTTTGGCGAACACGGCGTGTTTTTCCGCCCAGTTGAAATTGTGGTTCTTGGGCTCGATCTCGGCCATGTTGAAATGGCACAGGCTGCACTCCCCGGGCGCGATATTTCCCGCCTCCGGATTGAAGTGACAGAAATGGCACGTCTCCTTTCCGGGGAAGAAGGACTGTTTGGACATCTTTATGGCCTCTTCAATGCTCTTTTCGTCTTTCGCTTCCACGTTCATCGGGTGACAGACGAAGCAGTCGAACCCCTCCTTCTCCATAACCTTCTTGTGCGTCTCATGCGAGTAGTTCATGCTCACGTCGAGCGGAACCTTAGGCTTTGCGCCGGAAGCGTTCTCTTCCTTGTTCTGGGCGCCGCACCCCATGAGCGCGAACACAGCCGCTGTCAGAATTAATATCGTTCTCTTCATCACATGCTCGTCGAAAAGAAATAACTCAATCCCAGATCCACCCTTATGTCCCTGTGAAAATCCTGGTTCGTGTTGAACTCGAGAGCGGTCCTCAGCACGAGGTCCTTCATTAGCACATAGTCGCTTCCTACAATATAGCTGAAGGCATTCCCGCTCTGGTTCGTGATTTTGTTGTAATAAGCGTAGGCGAAAGCGAACTGGAGCTGCCATCCGCTCATCACTTGTTCATACAGGCTCGTATTGAGCCCTACGGCGTAGTCGGTCTCCCCGCCGCCGTCTATATAGTAAAATCCCTGAAAAGCCCTGAGCCCTATGTTCTTCCAGAAGTCGAACATGAAGCCGACCTTGGCTATGTTCCCGTTCGTGCTTTCATCCTCGGAGGGATCATAATGCGAATATGCGTAGCTCCCGTTTATCTCAAGATATGATACAGGAACGAAAGTAACGCCGACTCTCGCCTGCTGCAGCCTGCCGACTGAGAATATATCGAATATCGGATCGAGCCTGTATTCGTCCCTTTCCTTGTCCAGATTATAGTTGTCGTATTCGAGGTTGAGGTAGAGCGACCGGAGCACCGTTATGCCCACTCCCGTCGTGAGGAGCCCGAGGTTCCCTTCGCCTACATCTATCTCGGCGAGCCCGTACACGTCGGCGTAATCGGTAAACGGTATCGCCCGGTTGAAGGCGACATTTATAAACTGCCTCGATGAGAAATTGTCGGGTGCGTAAAGCTCATAGCCTACGGATATGATGGACCCCAGTATCGCGTCCGTTTTCAGCTTGACGCCGAATATTCCGAAGCTGTCGCCCGGTCTTTCGGGCTC
>JAHKKQ010000061.1 GCA_020027805.1 Candidatus Dadabacteria bacterium | reverse complement strand
TTCCTGAGCGCGGCCGACTTGCCGATCTCCCTGATCTTTCCGTCGGAGATCAATACGGATGCGTTCTTCAAAGGTTTGGAGGAAACAGGAAGGACTGTTTCGGCTGTCAGTATCAGCTTTCCCATAATAATTTCGAATGTACCGGAATCAGTTATTCAGGCGTACGGAATATCCTTATACCGGAGCTCTATCCATCATTCCGCTCCGAGGGATTTTATCCTCTCAATCAAATCGCCGCTCAGCGTGCCGTAGGCGACCTCTTCCACCGCTCCCCTCATTTTTATAGACCAGTCCTCCCTTATTTCTATGCCGAGCTCGCCGCCCGGCATGGATACGGTGACGGTACTGTCGGTAAATCCGTTCTTTACGCACGCCGCCGCGACCGCGCAGGAGCTGCTCCCTGAAGCGAGCGTGTAGCCGGCCCCCCGCTCCCATATCATTATCTCGACCGCGTCTCTCGATAGGACCCTTGCGAACTGGACGTTCGTGCGGTTGGGGAAGAGCGCTGCTGTCTCGATCAAAGGCCCGAGGAGCTTCGTATAACCCTCGTCGAGCTTCTCCGTAAACACGACACAGTGAGGGTTTCCGACGGAGACGGCCGTGAACCTGAGCACCTCGCCTTCAATCCTCATCTCTTCGTTCACAACCTCTCTCTCGTCACCCGTTACAGGTATCAGGCGGCTGTCGAATGTCGCGGTCCCCATCTCGACGGTAACGAACGGGACCCTGCCGTCTCTTACCTCGAGCTCGGCCGTGACTACGCCCCCGAGGGTATCGATTTTGAATTCCTTATTATCCGTGTGACCGTGCTCGTAGAGATACTTGGCGAAGATCCTGAGCCCATTCCCGCTCTTTTCGGCCTCGCTCCCGTCGGGATTGAGAATTCTGAGGCCGAAGTCCGCCCTGACCGAGGGGACGAGGAGCAAAATACCGTCTGAGCCTATACCGTAGTTTCGGTCGCAGAGGAGCCTTATGGCTTCGGGCGTGAGCCCGAAGGATATGCGGGAGCCGTCCAGGACAAAATAGTCGTTACCGAGCCCGTGAGATTTTACGAATCCGTTCATACGCGCAGGTCTCTCCACACCCGACAGCTAAATAGCGCTCATTATGATACACCACAACGTATGGTGAGTCAGCCCTTATCCGAACCCCTAACAGGCACGAGGCGGGAGGCGCGGAATTATTCCATGATCACCCTTACGTAATGCCCGTCCGTCCGGAGCTTCGAAGCGGCTTCATCGGCGTCCTGCTTATCCTCATAACGCCCGACCCTCACCCTCCAGTAATTATCCCCGCTCAACTCTATTGACTCCACCCTGACGTCATCGTACTCGCCGTCGAGCTCCCGTTTGAGTGTCAGCGCCTTGCCCTTCTCCGAGAACGACGCGACCTGCACGGTGTAGAGGGGTTGAAAATAGCTGCCCCCTCTAGTGGAAGGGGTCGATATGACCTCGACCTTGACCTCTACAGTACCCTGCTCGACCATGCCTATCGACTTGGCCGGAGCATATGAAAGATCGATTATACGGCCCTTCACGAAAGGGCCCCTGTCGTTTATCTCTACGATCACGTCCCTTCCGTTCTCCATATTCGTGACCCTGACGACCGTGCCCAACGGGAGGCTCTTATGGGCCGCGGTATATGCGTACTTGCTGAAGCGCTCGCCGCTGGCGGCGTGATTGTTATGCTCTTCGATCCCGTACCACGAGGCAATGCCGACCTGTGTGGAGCCCTCCTCGATATAACCTCCCGGAGGGGCCTCTTCCCCGGGTGGACGGGTAGACTCGACACTTTTTTTTGCGCATGAGAAAACGACCGGGAGAATCAACAATAATAGAAGTAATCTATTATTCATGCTCTCGAAAACAGACGACAGAGGACTGGCTGAAAGAGGAACCCGCCTACGATGCGGAGCCCGGATCAGCGATTACGGGCAGTGAGATCACTTCGATACTGACTCTCGCAGTGCCCAGGTTAAGGATCCCAAGCGTAATAGCCGCCGCCCGAGAGAGGTCGATTATACGACTCTTAATAAACGGCCCCCTGTCATTCACCCTCACTATTACCTCTTTACCGTTATATAAGTTCTTAACCTTTACAATAGTCCCGAACGGGAGCTCCCTATGGGCGCCCGTAAGCTCGTCCTTGTCGTAACACTCGCCGCTTGCGGTCTTCCTGCCGTGGAGGGAGCTCGAGTACCAGGAAGCGTTTCCGTACTGACGAACCTCCTCTGCGCACACCAGGGGCACGGCGAATACGATTAGCAGCAAAATTGAAAATATGCCTGTATTTTTATTCATGACCCATAATCTCGGTTTTTTACTAGTTTCGCATAATTTTCTTGAGATTGTCAAGGATTCGAATAAAATAACTGAAAATGAAAAAGGACCTCAGATGCAGCATATACCCGAAGAATTCTCCTTAATCAGGCGGCTTCCGCCGTACGTATTCAGTATCGTAAACGAGCTTAAATCGAAAGCCAGGGCCAGGGGGGACGATATAATCGACCTGGGAATGGGAAACCCGGACCAGCCGACGCCCGACCACATAGTAAAAAAATTAATAGAGGCCTCAAAGGACCCGAGAGCCCACAGGTATTCCGCATCGGCGGGCATACCGAAGCTCCGCAGAGCAGTCGCCGGCTGGTATAAAAAGAATTACGACGTCGACCTCGACCCCGATACGGAAGTCGTTACCACCATAGGATCGAAGGAAGGGATATGCCACCTGATGCTCTCAATTCTGTCTCCGGGAGATACGGTCATAGTACCCAACCCCGCATACCCTATACACATCTACTCCGTCATTATTTCGAGAGGGGACGTACACAGCGTCCCGTTCACGAGGGACTCGAACATACTGGAGGGGATCGAGAAAGCGGTTAAAGAGACCTGGCCCAAGCCGAAGGTGCTCATGATCTCGTTCCCTAACAACCCGACGGCGGCCGTCGTGGACCTCGGATTTTTCAAGGACATATATGAGCTCGCGAAAGAGGCCGGGCTTATAGTCGTCCACGACTTCGCATACGCCGAGCTCTGTTTCGACGGGTACAAGGCCCCGAGCTTCCTGCAGATCCCCGGCGCCAAGGAAATAGGCGTCGAGTTTTACTCCCTCTCGAAGAGCTATAATATGCCCGGATGGAGGGTGGGTTTCATGGTAGGGAACCCGAAGATAGTGTCGGCGCTCAAGCGTATCAAGAGCTATATGGATTACGGCATATTCACTCCCATTCAGGTAGCCGCGATCGCGGCGCTAAGCGGTCCTCAGGACTGCGTCGAGGGGGTGAGGAAACTGTATAAATCGAGAAGGGACAAGCTCGTGGAGGGGTTGTCGAAGTCGGGATGGGATATACCGAAGCCCAAGGGGACTATGTTCGTCTGGGCCGAGATACCGGAGCCGTTCAAGAGCATGGGGTCTCTCGAATTCTCGAAACTGCTTATAGAGAAGGCAAAGGTGGCCGTCTCTCCCGGTATAGGATTCGGAAACTACGGTGAAGGACACCTGAGGCTCGCGCTGGTGGAAAACGAAAAAAGGATCATGCAGGCAGTGAGAGGGATAAGGAAGCTCCTCAATAGTTACTGACAAGCAAGATCGATCCGCGACGCGGTCTTAATCAAGAAACAGCCGTTTGGATAACGATCAGTAGTCGAAATTGAAAAAGACGTCCGCACCGGCCTCGTCCCCTATCTCGCTCTCGAGGGTCAGGAAATCGAATACCCTGTATTCGATCACCGCCCTGTTGGCGGTTACCGTGGACGAAGGGAGGCCGGGACTGAAGAAATACCGCTCGTAGAAATACCTTTCATAAGACAGCCGTTCGTACCCTACGTAGAGGTCGTCGGTCAGATACTTACCTATCTCCAGGTGCGTGTCCCTGAAGCCGGTCTGGCCGCCTTTGATGGTCATCACGTCTATCGCGAAATCTTCGCCGAGCGCCTCTCTCAGCTCGCCGACCGCCATCGTTCCCAGTACCTCTCCGGCTTTCTCCTGGAACTCCACCCTCTCGTCCGTACCGAGCTTATCCGAAGACGTGCCGAATACGAGATACGAGACTATCTCGTTCTCGTCGAGCGGGGGGTCGCTCGAAAGCTGTATCTTCGGTTTCTCCGCCGTCCCCGTGATGTTGATGTACACCTCGACGCTCGACACTTCGTACGTCGCCCTCAAGTCGAGGAACGGGTCCGTAATCTTCTTGCCGCTGAAGCTCACAGTGCCGTTTTCGATCTTGAAGAGCCTGCCCATGAACTGGTAATCACCCCTTAAGACGTCTATGTTCCCGGTTATCAAGTAGGGCTCTTTGTAGTTCTTGTTGACATCGAGCTTCCCTTCGACCTCGATGTTCGCCCCGCCCCCCTTTACCCATGAGTCCCTGGGTATATCCACATCGAGGTCGAGCGCTATAAACTCTTCGACAAAATCCTCTTTTTTCTCACCCGTGAAAATGAACTCTTCCTTATCCTGCTCCTGCTCGTCAATGAACTTTATGCTCTCGATCTCCTTGAGGGGCTTTTCGGGGACCATGATTTCAATATTCCTGGCCGTGATATTCCCCTTTATGAATGCGTTAAGGAATTTCCCCTCGACCTCCACATCGCCGTCGAGGTTGGCGGTCACGTCCGCAGGAAAAGTTTTCATGAGCATGTTGGACATCGTGCCTTTGCCGGTGTACGAAAGGTCCCTGAAATCCACCCTGCCCTCGAATACCCCTTTCCCCTCGCCGGTATCGATCGTAGCGGGGCGGAGAGTGCCGTATTTACCAGACATATCCATGACCGCGTTTTCTATCCGGATTTTATTTCTCATCGCCAGTATCTTCATCGTCATATCCCTGAGCTCGAGTCTGCCCGAAACGTTCGGGTCCTCCCCGGTCCCCTCCGCGACCAGGTCCACCGACAGCTTGCCGTCCAATTCCTGTATCTCTTCGTTGAATACGCTGATCGGACTGATGTCAACCCCTTTTGACTTTACAGTCGCCCTATACTGAGCCTGCCCGATGCTCTTGTCCATATTCTCAGGGTCGAACTTGATTGTCGCGTCGGCGACCGCGGAGAGTATTTCCTCACTTTTGTCGATAATTTTCAGATCGAGCCCCAGCTTGTCGCCCGAGTATAGAAGCGAAAGGGTGAGCCGGTCGCTCTTGAATTTCATATACTCAAGGTTCTTTGCCGTTATATCGGCCCTCAGGTCGGGGCGCTTGAGAGACGACCCGAATTTTATTTCCCCGGACATCTCGCCTTTCACGGGGAATTTGACGCCCATGAGCTCCGAGGCGTCGAGGAGGCTCAGCTTCTCGAGCTTTATCGATCCGTCGATGCTCTCGTCGAAACCGAAAGTAAGCTCCCCTACCACGAAATTCTCCTTGTGATAGAGATTAAAAGAGTCCACCCTCACTCTATCCTTCGACAGCGATATTAAGATAGGCCTGCGGTTTTTAAACACCGCGTTTTCAAAACTCATTTGGACGTTACCGATGTCGAGCCGCGCTCCGCCGCCTCCGAGCTCCCCGAGCTTGAAATCCAGTGAATACTTTCTCTTCACGGTCTCCTGCATCTCGATCTTACCGTCTATCCCGCTCCCTTGGCTTGCGGCCTTGAATCCGACGACCTGGATTTCCCTGCCCTGGATATCTATTCCCTTCGCCTCCCCCCCTGCCGTGAGCCTTAGGTCGTTTATATCGAGATAGCTGTCAGCGGTCAGCTCAACCTTCTTCATTCTTAAACGTTTTTCCTCGTACGTTATGTCCGAGCCCCTGGCGTTAACTATGATTCTCGGTTTCTGAAGATCACCCTTGATGTAACCGTTGAGACCGAGGCTGCCGCCGAGATGATAGCCGGGCGCGAGTTTCGCGACGAAGTTCAGATTTTTGATATCGACATTATATTTAATGCCGTTCTCCCCGCCTCCCCCTAACTCGCCCGACGCGTTCACGCTGAAAGGCTCTGATTCGAGGACGAGTGATTTAATCCCGACGGAGGCCCCGTTATACGCAGCGTCTATGACTCCCCTCCGGAGGTTGATGTCGAACATCTTTGAAGGAGCGGCCTCACCCCTGAGAGCCACTTCGAACCCCTTCGGAAAAGTCTCGGCCGTGCTCATCGACCCCTTAATCTTGAGGCTCGAGTTGAAGTCGCTCGCATATCTCTGATGGTTGAGGAGGGAAGCAAAATTCGTTTTCAGAAAACCGGCGTCGAGATCGTAATCTATCTTCGAGCCACTAATGGCGAGAGGACCCTTGAGCTTGATTTCCCCCGCGCCGCCCCCGGTCAGGCTCATCTCCTTTATGTCGAGACCCGCCGTCATTTCGCGGGACCTGCTCCATCCGGCTGTAACTTTTACTTTCGAATTGATTACGGCATCGATGTTACGGTTGATGCCCGCTTCGAACGGCCCGTTTTTCTTCTCCAGCATCTCGATGATGCGCGGGACCTTGAGAGACCGGAGGTCGAGCTCAAAATCCGCCGTGTTATTTTTCTCCCTGTCGTGTATCTCGAGCAGGTCTATCGCGCCCTCGAAAGAAACGTCCCCGAGGTCGGCGCCCAAATTGCCTTTTTTTATGGTTATATGCTTGTTCTCGACCAGAACGGATTCGATCCCGCCTGAGAGACGGCCCTTCATGAGCGACGAGTCCGTGAGCCTTATCTTCCCCGTTGCGTGCAGGTCTTTCCATTTGACGGAATTCCCGCGCGCGTCGACTTCCGCATTGATAACGCCCAGGTCGGGGATATCTATCCCGCTTATCAGCCCGTTCAGGCTGAACCGCGGATCCATCATATCGATTATGGCGCCCTTTCCGCTGACCCCCGCCCCCCTGTAATTAAATACGACGTTCATAACCTCGAACGTGTCCGGGAGGTCTTTATTCGAATAAACCGCTCTCCCTTTTATATTCTCAAAATGCAGCTTTTCGAAGTCCATGCTTTCATAGGCGACGGTCAGATGGGCGTCTTTCACATCGATCTCCGCCTTATCGGCTATTTTGATCAGGTTCAACGATAGCTCCGCATCCGATAACTCGAAGACCGAGCTCTCCCCCCTGGCCTCGTCCTCGATCGTCATTCTGGCGTCCCGTATAGAGCCGTTCTGTATAAAGATATTCCAATCGGGATTGGGCTTTTTTTCTTTAATCATTAATTTCTGAAGCTCCTGAAAATTCCAGGAATCGTCCCCGTAATGGACCAGATTTATACGGATTCCCTTTACTCTCACTACGTGGAGCGGGATCACCTTGCTGAACAGCATCGAGCCGTCGAGAATAACGGGGAGGGAGTAATCGATATATATCTCGTCACAGTCGAGAAATTTCTTGCCCCCGATGTCAAGCGATACGTTTTTAAGGGTTATCCCCTTAAGGAAGTTGCCTTCGATGCCCCCGATCTTGAAATTCTGCGCCGTAAGGGTGCTTACGATGGCGTTAGTAGTGATTTTGACGAACTGCCTGAAATAGTGGGTCTGGATTATAAGAATGACTAATACCGATAATAATAAGAGTAGCAGAAGGAACACAAATATAGGTTTAAGGACTTTCGAACGCATAGCCTATCCACTGAATTATAACACACGCCCTCATAGGCGGGATACCGAAGATATGAGCACACCCCGTATGAGAGGCATGCTTACGGGCGTCTGAGCTCCCGGATTAGCCCTCATAAACCGTCTCATCCGCGCTGAAATTCCTCCAAAATCCCCGCATAACTTGCTAAGGTCCCTCCTGTCAGATAATATTTTCCCGACGGTCGCTTAACCGAATTTCCTATGCCTAAACTCACGATAGACGGAATCGAAATAGAGGTCGAAGACGGCCTCAATCTTATACAGGCGGCTTCCCGCGTCGGTATAGACGTCCCTCATTTCTGTTACCACCCGGCCTTGAGCGTGGTCGCCCAATGCAGGCAATGCCTGGTGGAGGTGGAGGGAGTCCCCAAGGTAATGCCCGCGTGCAATACCTTCGTGAGGGAGGGCCTCATAGTCAAAACCAATACCGATAAGGCGATAAAAGCCAGGAAAGCGACGGTAGAATTCACGCTCATAAACCACCCGCTCGACTGTCCCATCTGCGACAAGGGCGGGGAATGCCCGCTCCAGCTTACGGCGGTCAAGCACGGCCCGGGCGCGAGCAGGTTCGAAGGGCCCGAACAGAAGAAGGTCAGAAGGAAATACTATCTCAGCGACAGGATACTGTACGACCCCAACCGCTGCATAATGTGCACGAGGTGCGTGAGGTTCACGGACGAAGTCACTAAGACCGGCGAGCTGGGGTTCGACGGGAGAGGGTTCAGAAAAAAGATCGTCGTATTCCCGGGGAAGAACCTCGACAACGAGCTTTCAGGGAACGTTACCGACCTCTGTCCCGTGGGCGCGCTCCTCAACAAGGACAACCTCCACGAGGAGCGGGTCTGGTACTGGAAATTCACTGAAAGCGTTTGCACGCTCTGCAGCACCGGATGCAACATCACGGTCGGCGTCGATCCCAGGAAGGGGCAGGTGTCGAGGGTAAGGCCGCGCATGAACATGGACGTAAACGAATACTGGATCTGCGACAGGGGAAGATACGGATTCAGGGACGTCCAGGAAGGCGGGGTCCGTCTCAAAGACCCCATCGTCAGAAAAGGAGAGGGCTTCGAGATTTCAGATTGGACGGACGCTATAGCTATCGCATCGTCGGGACTTATGAGGGCGAGGGAGACTTCTCCGGATTCGGTCGCGGTTCTGGCATCCCCGGCTCTTACGAACGAGGAGCTTTATCTGATCAAAAAAATTAGCGGTGTCCTTAAAACGGAAAGGATAGGCTCGAACATAGGCGACACGGGCGATACGAAGCTTTTCGGTCTTATAAGCGCTGACCCGTATCCGAACAGCGCCGGGGTGAAGGACATGGGTATCCCGTCGGGCCCCGAAAGAATAGAAGAACTGATAAAAGCGATTTTAAACGGCGACGTGAAGGTACTATACGCGGCCGGCGAGGACCTCTTTAAATTCGCGACCACAGCAGAGCGCCCGAGGCTGAAAGAGGCGCTCGCCGGACTCTCGCTCCTTATTGCGGAGGATTATAAGATTACCGAAACGGTAAGACTCGCCCATGTAATCCTGCCCGGAGCGAGCCCTTATGAGAAAGAAGGCACTTTCACGAACGACAGGGGAAGGGTACAGAGGGTGAGGCAGACGATACCGCCTCCCGGGACCGCGAAACCCGATTGGGAGATACTCTCGCTCATAGGCGGCGCGATCGAGCCTCATAGCTTCGAATACGGCGCGCCTTCCGAAATAATGCTCGAAATAGCCGGACACGTTTCTACCTACAGCGGAATAAACTACGAAAATATCGGCATGCTCGGGACGGAAAGGACCCGGCAGTCAGCCGCCAGAGAATAAATATGGTTTGGGTCGAACTCGGAATTACACTCGTAAAAATAGCCCTCATGTTCTTCGTAGTGCTCACGCTCGTCGCATACCTTACGCTGGCCGAGCGGAGGGTGAGCGCTTTCATACAGGACAGGCTCGGACCCAACCGCGTCGGGCCGTTCGGGTTACTCCAGCCGCTGGCGGACGGCGTCAAGTTCATATTCAAGGAAGACCTGATACCGAGCCACGTCAATAAGCCCTTTTTTATCGCAGCCCCCGCTTTCGCGCTCGTCACGGCGCTGATCGCGCTCGCCGTCGTACCGATAGGCAAGGGATTCGATACGACCCTCTTCGGACTCCTGAGCGCTCCAATATTCGTCAAGCTCCAGATAGCGGACCTGAACGTCGGCATACTGTACGTGCTCGCTATAGGGTCTCTCAGCGTTTACGGAGTGGTGCTCGGCGGATGGGCGTCGAACAGCAAGTACTCTTTCCTGGGCGGACTCCGGGGCGCGGCCCAGATGATAAGCTACGAGCTCGCCATGGGGTTGTCGATTATAGGCGTGATCGCGTGGACGGGGTCGCTCCGGCTGGAAGACATTATCGAAGCCCAGTCCAAGTGCTGGTTCGCAATCCCGCAGATACTCGGATGCATAGTATTTCTCGCCGCGGCTTTCGCCGAGACGAACCGGCTCCCGTTCGACATGCCGGAAGCCGAGCCCGAAATCGTCGCCGGTTATCACACGGAGTACAGCAGCATGAAATTCGCGATGTTCTTCATGGCCGAGTATACGCACATGATAGTCGTCTCGTGCCTCGTGGTGGCGCTCTTCTTCGGCGGGTGGTACCCGCTCCCCTTCGGCGGCTGGTTCGGAATCGATATAGACAAATACTGGTTCCTCCCTCCTATCGTTTTCATAGGGAAGGTGCTGGCGTTCCTGTTCTTCTTCATTTGGGTGAGGTTTACGCTCCCCCGGTTCAGGTACGATCAGGTGATGAACCTCGGATGGAAGGTGCTCTTTCCTATAGCCGTCGCGAATCTGATAATCGTAAGCATCGCCATACTTGTCCTCCAGAACTACGGCTATCTAAAGGCTTGAACGGGCCTCACTTCACTTATCACTATTGATTGTAAATGAATTAGGGGCTGTCCTAGATAACTAGCTTTTGCGGGCTGGATATGTAGGATAGCTGGATGCGGAAGAGCCGTTTAAGCAAAGAGAAGCAGGACCGCCTG
>JAHKKQ010000060.1 GCA_020027805.1 Candidatus Dadabacteria bacterium | reverse complement strand
AATTTAACTTCCAGTGACGCCCTGATAGTCCGCCAGCCGAAAAAGCCAAAAAAAAGGCGGTTATCTCTAACCGCCCCTTTTTCATAATCTTGTTTAATTTTTTTCTTTAGTTTACGTTCGTACCGAGCTCTTCGCCCATCGGCAGCGCCGCTGGAGGAATTACCAGGCTCTGTATGACGGGCCCGTCAGACTCGATCGCCAACTCGAGGACCTCGTCCATGTGATCGACGAGCTTGATCTTGACGTCCTTGAGTATGTTCTCGCGGATCTCCCTCAGGTCCTTCTCGTTCTCCTGCGGGATGATGACGGTCTTCACCTTGCCCCTGTGAGCGGCAAGGATCTTCTCCTTGAGCCCGCCTATCGGGAGCACCCTTCCCCTGAGCGTTATTTCCCCGGTCATCGCGACGTCGTTCTTGACCGGTTTCTTGATGAGCGCCGACACGATAGCTGTACTGATCGCTATGCCCGCCGACGGCCCGTCCTTCGGCGTCGCTCCCTCGGGAACGTGGATGTGTATGTCCACCTTCTGATGGAAGTTCCTCTCGAGCCCGAGCCTCTCGGCCCTCGACCTCACGTAGCTCATGGCGGCCTGCGTCGATTCCTGCATGACCTCCCCGAGCTTTCCGGTAACGGTGAAATTCCCCTTTCCGGGTACGACGGATACTTCGATTGTCAGCAGCTCTCCGCCGACTTCCGTCCACGCGAGCCCGGTGGATATGCCTATCTGCGGCTTCTCCTCTATCTCTCCGTACTTGAATTTGGGGATGCCCAGGTACTTCTGCGACGCTATCATGTTGGGTGTGACCTTCACGACGTGGTCGAGCCCTTTCTTCACGATAGCCCTCGCAGCCTTCCTGCACAGGGTCGCGAGCTCCCTCTCGAGAGTCCTCACCCCGGCTTCCCTCGTATAGCGTCTTATAACCGTCTGTATAGCGGGGTCCGAGAGCTTCAGGTTCTCTTCCTTGATCCCATGCGCTTCGAGCTGCTTGGGAACGAGGAACTTCTTCGCGATCTCGAGCTTCTCGTCTTCCGTGTACCCCGAGATGCGGATGATTTCCATCCTGTCCTGGAGCGCCCACGGTATCGTGTGAAGCACGTTCGCGGTCGTGATGAACATTACGTTAGTCAGGTCGTAGTCGACCTCTATGTAATGGTCGTTGAAGGTGACGTTCTGCTCCGGGTCGAGCGCTTCGAGAAGCGCGGACGCCGGGTCCCCCCTGAAGTCCATTCCCAGCTTGTCGATTTCATCGAGCAGGAACACCGGGTTGGTAGTCCCCGCCTTTCTGATTCCCTGAATTATCTTTCCGGGCAGAGCGCCTATATACGTACGCCTGTGCCCCCTGATCTCGGCTTCGTCCCTTACTCCGCCTAAGGACACCCTCACGAACTTCCTTCCCATCGAGCGGGCGATAGATTTCGCGAGCGAGGTCTTGCCGACCCCGGGCGGCCCGACGAAGCATAGTATCGGCCCCTTTATCTTTTTCGTAAGCGCCTGCACCGCGAGGTATTCGAGGATCCTCTCCTTCGGCTTTTCGAGGCCGAAGTGGTCTTCGTCGAGTATCCTCTGCGCTTCGTCTATGTCTATCCTGTCGTCCGTCTTCTCTTCTCCCCACGGTAACGCAAGGAGCCAGTCTATGTAGTTCCTCACGACCGTGGCTTCAGCCGACATGGGCGACATCTGTTTCAGTTTCTTTATCTCTTTCTTGACCTTCTGCTCGGCCTCTTCGGGCATGGTCTTCTTCTTGAGCCTCTCCTCGAACTCCTGTATCTCGGACTTGAGGTCGTCCTTTTCGCCGAGCTCCTTCTGAATGGCCCTCATCTGCTCCGTAAGGTAGTACTCTTTCTGGGCCTTCTCCATCTGCTTCTTTACCCTGGACCGTATCTTCTTCTCGATCTGGAGTATCTCTACCTCGGCCTGTATCTTCTCGTAGAGCTTCTCCAGCCTCTCGGCCGGGTCGAGCGTCTCGAGTATCTCCTGCTTGTCCTCGAGCTTGAACCCGAGGTGAGAGGAGATAGTGTCCGAAAGCCTGCCCGCGTCCTCTATCGAAGAGACCGTGACGAGCACCTCGGACGGTATCTTTTTGTTGAGCTTCACGTAATTTTCAAATGCGGTGACGAGCGTCCTTATCAGGGCCTCGGTCTCCACGCCCACTTCCTGAGGTTCGGGTATGACCTCGACCTCGACCAGGAAGTAGCCCTTGTTGGGAAGGTAGTTCAGCACCTTCGCCCTCTTCTTGCCCTCGACCAGCACCTTCACGGTACCGTCGGGGAGCCTGAGCATCTGTACGATCGTGCCGATCGTCCCTATGTCGTAGATGTCCGTTTCCTGAGGATCGTTCGTCTTCGCGTCCCTCTGCGCGACGAGGAAGATCTCTTTCGATTTCTTCATCGCCTCTTCGAGCGCACGTATCGATTTCTCGCGCCCTACAAACAGCGGCGCAACCATGTACGGAAAAATAACAACATCTCTTAGCGGTAATAACGGTATTGTTTCCATTTGCCCCTTTCCCTCTTCGTTCTTGAAAAACATCGGCATGGCATGTCTCCTTGACTATCCGGATTCACATCCTACGTTCCCAGACGGGCCTCTTCTTCGTAAATGAAGAGGGGGTCGCCCTTCCCGTTAATTAAGTCCTCGGTGATAACACAACGCCTAAGCCCTTTAAGCGACGGAACCTCATAAGATATATCGAGCATTACGGTCTCTATGATCGCCCGGAGCCCTCTCGCCCCGGTTTTTCTGGAAATAGCCTCGCGGGCGATTGCGGCGAGTGCGCCGTCCGTAACCTCGAGCTCGACACCTTCGAGCTCCATCAGCTTCTGAAACTGTTTGATAATCGCATTTTTCGGTTTGGTGAGGATCTCTACGAAGGACTCTTCGCTGAGCTCTTCGAGAGTGGCGACGACCGGTATCCTGCCTACGAATTCCGGAATGAGCCCGTACTGGATCTGGTCCTCGGGCTGCACTTCTTTTAACAGCGCCCCAAGGTCCTTTTCCTTCGCCCTTCCGAGATTGGCCTCGAATCCGATCGACTTCTCCCCGATCCTTTGCTTCACTATGTCCTCGAGCCCGCAGAAAGCCCCGCCGCAGATAAACAGAATGTTCGTCGTATCCACCTGCAGGAACTCCTGCTGGGGGTGCTTCCTCCCGCCCTTGGGCGGCACATTCGCTTTTGTCCCTTCCATGATCTTGAGAAGGGCCTGCTGCACTCCCTCCCCGGAAACGTCCCGCGTTATAGACGGGCTGTCCCCGGTCTTTCTTGCGAGCTTGTCTATCTCATCTATATATATAATACCCTTTGAAGCCCTTTCAAGGTCGTAATCCGCCGCCTGGAGAAGACTCACTATCATGTTCTCGACGTCCTCACCGACGTATCCCGCCTCTGTGTAGCAAGTGGCGTCAACAATAGTGAACGGCACGTCGAGGAGCCTCGCGAGCGTCTGCGCCAGGAGCGTCTTCCCGCTCCCCGTAGGCCCTATCATCAGAATATTGCTCTTCTGAACCTCGACGTCCGAATTTCTCTTGCCGCCGTTGTACGCGTTCAGATCGACTCTTTTGTAATGGTTATAGACCGCGACGGAGAGTATCTTCTTGGCCCTTATCTGCCCGATCACGTATTCGTCCAGGAACTTCTTTATCTGTGAAGGAGTGGGTAACGACGAATACCGCTTCTTGAGCACGCCTTCCTTGGCGTCCTCGTCGGCGATAATCTCGTTACAGAGCTCTATACACTCGTTGCATATATATACGGTAGGTCCCGCAATGAGTTTCCTAACTTCCTTCTGGCTCTTCCCGCAGAAAGAGCAGTATAGTTTCCCTTCTTTGGTATCGCGTCTCGAAGTCACTTGGCCGCCTCCTCTCTCTTAGAAATTATAGCATCAACGATACCGTATTCTAAGGCGTCATTTGGACGGAGGAAAAAATCCCTCTCCGTGTCCTTCGATATCCTGTCGATAGGCTGGTTCGTGTGCTTCGCCAGAATACGGTTCAGCTCCTCGCGCATCCTCAGTATTTCCCTTGCGTGTATCTCTATGTCGGTCGCCTGCCCCTCGACGCCCCCCAGAACCTGGTGGAGCATCACGCGGGCGTGAGGGAGCGCGTACCTCTTGCCCTTCGTTCCCGCAGCCAGGAGCACGGCCGCCATGCTGGCCGCCTGCCCGAGGCACATGGTCGCGATGTCGGGCTTTATGTACTGCATCGTGTCGTAGATCGCGAGGCCGGAGGTCACGTTTCCGCCGGGTGAATTGACGTAAACGAAGATGTCCTTTTCCGGGTTCTCCGACTCCAAAAAAAGCAGCTGCGCTATCACCGTGTCTGCGACCTGATCGTTGATCGGTGACCCAAGGAACACTATTCTGTCTTTGAGTAATCGGGAAAAAATGTCATATGCCCTCTCGCCCCTGCTGGTCTGTTCAATTACAATAGGCACATAGCTGGACATTATTCTTGAGTATACTGATTCTCTCCTTTATTGTCAACGTGAATCGGCTCCCCCGGAACCTCTTCGATCGTCGCATTTTCTATAATGAAATCAATGACTTTTTGCTCGGCGAGACTCGCTTCGAGTCCTTCCAGCAGGTCGTTCTTGCGGTACACCTCCCGCACCTGTTCGGTCGCCATATTGTAGCTTGCGGCGATGCCCGAAAGGCTCCTGTCGATGTCTTCGTCCGTGACCTTTATATCCTCTTTTTTGCGTATCTCGGCGAGTACGATGGAGGTCTTCACGTTCCTGAGTGCGCGTTCTGCGAGAGCGGCCTTCGATGCGTCGTCGAGGGTTTGAATATTGAGCCCGCGCTGGCGCAGGCTCTGCACCATGTTGCGGGCGAGCCTCCCGACCTCTTCATTGACGAGGCTCGGCGGGGCGTCGACCGTATTTTTGTCGACGAGAGCGTCCACCACCTGCTGTCTCACCTTGGCTTCCGACTGCTGCTCCGACTGCCTTTTCAAATCCTCTTTTACCTGCTCCTTCAGCGCGGACACGTCCTCCATTCCGACCTCTTTCGCGAGCTCGTCATCGAGCTCGGGCAGCGTCCTCTTGAGCACGTCCTTCACCGAAAATTTGTAATGCACGACCTTCCCGGCCGCTTCCGTTATCTGGAAGTCCTCTCCGTAGCTGACGTCGAATTCCTTCGTCTCCCCCTTCTTCATTCCAATGACGTTCTCCTCGAACTCCGGTATGAGCCTGTCGTGACCTACCAGGAACCGGAGCCCCGACCTCTTTAAATCCTTCACCGGCACGCCGTCTATCGCGCCCTCGAAATCGACTATGGCGACGTCCCCGTTCTCCACGGCCTTCTCCCCTTCGTAGGGTTTTATTTCGGCCCTGTGCTCGATAAGGTGCTCGATAGTATGATCGACGTCCTCTTCCCTTACCTCGTGTATCTCCCTCTTAAGCTGGAGCCCTTTGTATTCCGCGAGGTCGAATACGGGAAGCACCTCGAATACGGCGGAATAGTGGAAGTCCTTGTCCGTCTCGAACAGGTCTGGCGGATTTATCTGCGGCCTGCTTATAGGGTGCGCCGATACCTCTTTGAGCGCCCCTTCGAGAGAGTCCGTGACGAGCCTCGTCGCGGTCTCGCCCAGTATCTCTTTCCTGTATACGGATTCGACCACGCCCGCGGGCGCTTTGCCCGGGCGGAAACCCTTTATCCTGGCGCTCTTCCGTATTTCGCTGAACACCTCGTCCCGCTTCTCTTTCACGACCTCGACGGGGATTACGACGTCTACTTTCCTCTCGGTCCCGCTCAAATTCTCGATGCTCACCTTCATATCTCTCTACCTCTCGGTCTGTCCGATAATTTATACAATGTTGATAATACCTTACCCGCTTTCCATAAAAAGTTAGTAAGTATACATGACAATATTAATTATGAACAATTTATTAACCGGAATAGTTATGATGAGGGAATCAACTGAAACGATTCCGCTCGCGGTAAGCCTTGCCTGCATCCGCCGCCCCGCCGGTACTCGATTCGAAAGGCGCCGAGGGGACCGGGATGAATCAGTACTCGCCCCTACCCCGCCTGGCCGAGGAACCTGAGCCAGTTGTAATGGGAGCGGAGCCCGGAGAAGAAGCCTTTGTAGGCGTTATAGGTGACGCTGTATTCCCTGCACGTATCCTCGACTATCCGCGAGAGGGCGGGATAGTTGACGTGGCATATCTTCGGGAACAGGTGATGCTCCACCTGATAGTTGAGCCCTCCCAAGTACCACGTAAGGAAATGGTTGTCCTTGCCGAAATCCGTGGTGGTGCTCAGCTGATGCACCATCCAGCTCGTATCCATCTGCTGCGTATCCCCCGAGTGCATGGGGAACCCGGCGTCTTCGTTGCAGTGGGCGAGCTGGAACACGACCGACATTACGAGCCCCTGCAGTAACGCCACCAGCATGTAGAATACGATGACGTAGAGGACGGGATAGAAGTAGAGCGGTATCACGAAAGCCATCGTGAGGAAGAATAGCTTCCCGCCGAAAAAGACTACCGCGTCCCATCCCCCGGGGCGGTCTATCTCGTGCCCGTTTATTTTTTTCGTAAAGAATGTGTAAAAGTCGTCGAACAGGTGCCACTTGATCGCGAGGAACCCGTACAGGGGCCATATATATATATGCTGGAAGCGGTGGAAGAAATACCTCTTGTGATGGGGGCTAAGGCGCGCGAAGATCCCCGCCTCTATGTCGTCGTCGTGCCCCGCGATATTGGGGTAGGAATGGTGGAAGTAGTTGTGCTTCCTGTACCAGAAATAGGAGCTCCCGCCGATGAGGTCGAGGAAGTGTCCCATCAGCTTGTTCACCCACGGGCGCTCGGAATAGGCCCCGTGGAGCGCGTCGTGCATCACGTTGAACGAGAGCGCGTTCAGTGCGACGCTCAGGGATGCGGCCGCGAGTATCAACCCCCAGACCGGAAGCCCTGCGAATACCAGGAGTGAATACGAAGCCGCCACCCACAGGACCGCGATAAACGTCTTGAGATACATCCGGGCGTTATCCTTTTTTGAAACGGAGTTCTCTTCGAAGTATACGGATACCCGTTTCTTGAGCTCTTTCTCGAACTCCGTGTTCGGAGTAAAGCGTATCTTCGTGTTCGCGATGGAGTTATTGTCCGCCGAAGTGTTGATCTGAGTCATAGTTTTGTCAGACAGGTCTGGGTCCGCGTTCGATAGTATTGAGTACAACCCTGGAATCGATTAAATTGAAGCCTGAAGCGCCTGAGCCGAATTATTATGTTATTCCAATCCGCTTCGCATTCGGTAATTCCAATAAGGCGATCAACCGGACCTGTCAAATTCCCCTTTTCTAACCCTGCAATTTTATCACTCTCGAGCCTGTTTCCGATCGAATAGATCCGGATGAGTGGTTGAAGGGCAAATTTATTAGAGCGATATTATAACATTTTAACCGCCGAGCACAACGGTCACACATGTTGTGTGTTCTTATGATTCCTGCGAACCTTACCCATTCAGCCGTTCCCGGGCGCGTTTACTCACGTAGCGCCGGTTTCCCCATGGAAAGAAGCCGCTCCCGGTTCAAGCGGCCGGCCGCTCGTGCTCCCGGCATATCTTAATGCTCTCGTCCCCCGAGAGGGGCTCGAGCGTGAGCCCGCACTGGTGAGAGTCCGGCAGCGCGTCCCTCCTGAAGTAACGGCACGTATGGCAGACGCCGAACGTCCGCCCCCCGTTCCCCTTCTGGAGTGAGGAGAGGAGTCCCGTGAGCAGGCGCGTGAGGGACTCCCTGTCCCCGGGCTTCATTTTCCCTATCGCGGCGCCGAACGCGTCCGGCGGGAAATTGTTTTCGACGAACCGCCTGCCCTTCGCGGTCAGGCTCAAGTGTACGACCCTTCCGTCCGCCCCGTCGGGACGCTTGCGCAGGAACCCCTTCCTCTCAAGCACCGCTATGCTCTGTGAAGAGGTTCCCTTGGTCGCGCCGACAAACTCCGTCACTGCGGCGGGCGTGTCGCTGTACCTGTTGCATACGGAAAGGTAGGAGAGCATCTGGACGTGTACCGGCAGAAGCCCGGTCCCCGAGGTCCTTTCCTCAGCCCTCAGCAGGTTGCCCAGTCTTTCGATGAGGGATGCGATTCTGCCGGCCTGGTCCATGCAGATATTGTATCGAATCGAAACCAGGTTGACAATACCCGGACGATTACGCATAATAGTATCGAGTCGATACTATATATAACAAGGAGGCAATTGTCATGAGCAAAGCCGTTTTCTATCACGCGGGGTGCCCCGTATGCGCAAGCGCCGAGAGGGGGGTCGCGGAGGCGCTCGACCCGAAGAAGTACGAGGTCGAGGTGGTGCACCTGGGCGAGCAGAAGGGCAGGATTCCCGAAGCGGAGGCCGCGGGCGTGAAGTCCGTGCCCGCGCTCGTCATGAACGGTCAGACTTACCATATCAACTTCGGCGCTTCAATAAGCGAGCTGAAGTAACAGGAAACGGGCAGTACCATAAGGAAGGGCCCGTGCGGGTACGCCCGGCGGCCCTTCCGCCGCAATGATACATGAGCGCCCTCAGAACTTCACCAGCAACCCGCCGCCGCCGCCGAACTCGGTGTAGTACTGGCCGATGAGCGACACGTTCTTGCCGAGCATAAACGTCCCGCCCGCCCGCCACTCCCACTTGGTATCCGTGTCGTACTGAAGCTCGCCGAAAGCCGTCACGCGCTCCGTGAGCTGCATCTCTTTATCGAATATGACCCTGAAATCGCCGTCCGTGTCCACCCAAGCCGTGCCGTCGACGAAAAACGGGAGGAGGTACTCGATTCCGAACACGCCCCGGTTGTTCTGGTCCTCGTTCGTCAGGTCGGCGCCGCCAAAGACCGAGATTATACGGTTTAAATACCTGCTGTAAGTGAGGACTATTTCATATTCCCTGTCTTCCCATCCATACTCCCACGCAGCGTTGATAGTATTTTTCTCATTGGCGATAGTTACGAAGCCCTCCGTCATGTTGCTCATGAGCGCCGCTTCCGCCCAGTAATAGACCGGGTCCTCGTAAAGTTTATGCCTGATGGCCGCAATATCGGGGTCCATGACCGAGCCCTCGTAATGCACGACCCGCGCCATGCCCGCCGCCAGATGATAGAGGACATGACAGTGAAAAAACCAGTCCTTCTCTTCGTCAGCCGCGAACTCTATTACGGTTTTTCCGCCCGGCGCGACGTCGACAGTGTGCTTGAGAGGGGCGTAATCCCCCTGGCCGTTCAGCACCCGGAAAAAATGCCCGTGCAGGTGCATCGGATGGTGCATCATCGACTTGTTCTCGAGTATGAACCGCACGTTCTCGCCCTTGCGGATCATAATCGTATCGTCCGCGCTGAGCGTCTTTCCGTTGATCGTCCACACGTACCGCTCCATGTCCCCGCCGAGGACGAGCGTGAATTCCCTGATCTTGCTTCCGGGCGGGAGCGTCGTCGGCGTCAATGACCTCAGCATTTGATATGGCGGTGCGGGTCTCGGATCGGGCGTCATGTCCGCGCTCATATCCATTTTCTTCCCATCGCCCATCTGCATAGAGCCGCTTTTCGTGCCGTGGACGCCAGTTCCGGGAGGCATTTTATCCTCATCCTCTTTCCCGTCCCCGCCCATCTGCATGCCGGCGCTCGCCCTGTAGAGATCAGGCCGGGGTATATCGGGCGCGAGAACCCTCCCGCCCTCGCCTATGAACAGCGACCCGTGCCCGGTCCCGTCCTGCGCCGTGGCCCGGAATTCGTACGCGCCCTCTTCAGGCACCGTAACGAGCACGTCGTACGTCTCGGCGATTGCCATAAGAACCCTGTCTATCTCCACAGGCTCGACGTCCTTGCCGTCGGCGGCGATCACCCGCATGCCGCCCCCCGCGTAATTCAGATAGAAATACGTGGACGACGACCCGTTGATTATCCTCAGGCGGATTACCTTTCCCGCCGGGAAACCGGGGGCCGCTTCCGGCTTGCCGTTCATCAGGAAAGCGTCATAAGCGACGTCCGATATATCCGCGGGCGGCATGCGCCTGAACGAGCGCGCTACATTCTCCCATACGACGCCGTTCTTGAGGACGCCGTAGACGGTCTGCATCGTTCCTTTTTTTATCGACTGGTAATCGCTCCCGCGCTTGAGGTCCCTCAGCACCTCGCGCGGGCTCTCGTCGGTCCAGTCGGACAAAACGACCACGTAGTCGGCCGCGGGCTCGGGGATGTCGGTCCTCTTCTCCCGGGGCTCTATGACTATCGACCCGAATACGCCTGACTGCTCCTGAAGGCCCGAGTGCGAGTGGTACCAGTACGTCCCCGACTGTTTTATCGGAAACTCGTATGTGTGCGTAGTCCCCGGTCTGATCGGGGGGGTCGTGAGATATGGCACGCCGTCCTGCTCATTAGGCAGAAGGAGCCCGTGCCAGTGTAAGGAAGTATCCACGTCCATGTTATTTTTGACGTGAATCCGGGCGGTGTCCCCTTCCTTGAAATACAGGGTCGGCCCCGGCATAGTGCCGTTGATGGACATGGCGGTAATGTCCCTGCCCGTGAAGTTGACCGTCTTATAGCCTATCTCCAGATCGTACTCTCTAATCTCGGCGGACGCAGGACTTATAAGACGGGATAAAACCATAAATCCGCAGACGAGCAGAAA
>JAHKKQ010000004.1 GCA_020027805.1 Candidatus Dadabacteria bacterium | reverse complement strand
ACCACTCCCGCTTGGACTAGGTCTTCCAATCCCGACTACTTTATCTCTCTTTTCGCGAGGGCGAAAATTTCTTCCATGCGGGGCTCGATAATCATAGCGAGATCCCTTCTGGATATTTTTCTGAAATGCTTTCCGCCCACGCTCGGCACCTCTATGGTCTCGTCGGGCGAGACGAGCTCGGTGAGGGCGGAGCCGTATTTCTCCTTTATCCTTCTCGCTTCCGCAAGCGGAGTGGAAAGCCCGAGGGCTATGTCCCTGTCTATATTATCGCCGCCGAGGGTAACGTTTTCGGTGTAGCGTATACTGCCGCCGACAAATATGGCTATATCGGTGGTCCCGCCCCCGCAGTCTATCAGAACGACTCCTATTTCCTTTTCGTCCTCGGTAAGCACAGCTTCGCTCGAAGCGAGCTGCTCTAGTACGATGTCGGCCACGTCCATACCGGCGCCGTGTATGCATTTTACGAGGTTCTGGGCCGCTGTGACCTGCCCCGTGACGATATGTACTTTGGTCTCGAGCTTGATTCCGTAGATGCCTACCGGGTCCTTTATCCCGCTCTGTCCGTCGATCGCGTATTCCTGGGGAATGACATGAATTATTTCCCTGTCCGCGGGTATCAGCACGGCGTTGGCCGACTCTATCACCCTTTCGACGTCCCGTTTCGCGACCTCGCGGTCCCTGATCGTTATCATCCCGTGCCCGCTCATGCCCTTAATATGGCCCCCCGCAATGCCCACGAAGACCGTCCGTATCTCGCATCCGGCCATGTGTTCGGCTTCTTCGACCGCGTGCTTAACCGACTGAATCGTATTCTCTATATTTACGACGACCCCCCTCTTAAGTCCGTAAGAGGGGTATGTACCTACGCCTATTATTTCAACTTCCCCTGTTTTTGAATTTATTTCACCCACAATTGCGCATATTTTTGTCGTCCCGATGTCGAGCCCTATAATCAAATTCTGCTCTTTACCCATCCTGTGCTCCCGCTTTCGCCGCAGGCCCTTTGAAATCCACGATTCCCATGCTGCCCGAGGATACGTTGATGTAGGATTCCTCCAGGCCGAGGGAGTTCGAATATTTAATAATCCTTTCCACCTTGTCCCACTTTACAACTATGTCGTTTCTGTCGAATTCAATGCGGCGGTTATCGTTCGTGAATACGGTGATTCCGTATACCGAACTCAGCTGGACCTCTGAAATATCGTCCCATTTCAGCACGGCGCTGTCTTTAGATAACTCCAAGATCTCGAGGGCCTCTTCCAAAAGCTTCGGGTCCCTTATACCATCGCCTATCAGAACCGGAAAATCAAGCCCCAGATCAAAATTTCCGGTGCCGAGCATCCTGCCGGTCCTGCTCATATAAAGGGGCTTTCCGCTCTCGGAAAGCATGATGCAGTAAACGTCCTCTTCCTCGACTGTTACGATGACCTTTTTGGGAAACTCTTTTTGGACAGAGACTTTTTTTATCCAGGGATTTTTCTTAATCTCGGCCTCGACCTGCTTCTCGAAAAAGAATATGCTGCTTTCGCCTTCTCTCAATCCCGACCTCTTGAGAATTTCCCTGCCGACTATTCTCTCGTTGCCTTTTATATCCACCTCCTCCACGGTGAACATCCCGAGGTGAAGCGTCACGTAAGAAGAAACCGCAAGAACGGCTACTACGAACAGGGCCGAGAAGATTAGTATTGCTTTACGGTACGGGAAACTTTTGTTATCTTCCAACTTTATCCTTCCCTATTACCCTGACCTCTGTTTCGAGGGTTATTCCCCTCTTCTCGAGCGCCGCCTTTTTCGCCTTTTCGATAAGCCCGAGCACATCGCCCGCGCTGGCGCACCCGGCGTTGACGATGAAATTGGCGTGCATTTCGGAGAACTTCGCCCCTCCGATGGAGAGGCCCTTGAAGCCCAGCTCGTCGAGGAGTTTCCCGGCGGGGATTTCGGGCGGGTTCTTGAATATCGACCCCGTGTTCGACATTTTAATCGGCTGGGTACTGTTCCTCTTGTCCATGTATTCCTTGACCCTTCGCTCGATCTCAAGCGGGTCGTCCGGCTTGAGTCCGAACTTCGCCCTCGTGATTACGCTTCCCTCCGGGAGATGGCTCTTCCGGTACTCGAACTTCAAATCCTTTCTGTCGATCGCGATTTCCTCGCCTCCGAGCCATACCCATACCGTTTCGAGCGCGTCTTTTATCTCGCCTCCGTTAGCCCCCGCGTTCATGAATATTCCGCCCCCGACGGTGCCCGGTATACCGGCCGCGAACTCGAAGCCGCCGAGTCCCGCTTTAATAGTCCTGTTGAGTATTGTACCGAGGACTGCGCCTGTTTCCGCAAATACTTTGCCTTCGCCTGTAATTTCTATATTCTTGAGCTTCCTCGTCGAGACCACGGCGCCCTCTATGCCGCTATCGTAAACGACCGTGTTGGAGCCCGCCCCGAGCACAACCCATGGCTCGCCCGACCGGGCCAGAAGATCGAGGAGCTTCTTGAATTCATCGAGGTTATTCGGGGTGACCAGGACGTCCGCGAGACCGCCCACGCGCAAGGAGGTGTACTTGCTCATCGGGTACATCCGGTCGATTTCGCAGCCTATGAGGGCTATATCGTCCGCAAGGCTCATGCGATCTCCTCCGCTATCTTTTCGCCCACCGCCCACACGTTGCCCGCCCCGAGAGTTATTACGACGTCCCCGGGCCTTACGGCGCCGAGCACGGAGGATACGAGATTATCGCTCCCATTCGAGTAGTGCACGTTACGGTGGCCCTTTTCCTTTACGGACATGTAGAGAGAGGCGGACGTGACCCCTTCGATCGGGTCCTCCCCGGCGGGGTATATATCCATCAGGAACAGCACGTCGATGTCGAGGAGCACGTTCGCGAAATCGTCGAAAAGGAGCTTCGTCCTCGAATAACGGTGGGGCTGGAATATCGCGACTATCCTGCCGAGTCCCGAATCCCTGACCGCATTTATAGTCGCCCTTATCTCGTTCGGGTGGTGGGCGTAATCGTCGAGCACGAGCACGTCCTTGCCCCTGCCCTTTATCTGAAGTCTCCTGTCGATGCCCCTGAACTCGCCGAGACCGTCCCTTATATCCCCGAAGCTCATCCCGAGCTCCAGTCCGACGGCGACCGCGGCGAGGGAGTTCTGCGCGTTATGCCTGCCCGGAACATTCAAGCCGATCTTGCCGAGCGGGGAACCGTTGAGCACGGCTTGGAATTCGGTACTGAACCCTGATATGCCGACTCCCTCGGCCCTCAATTCAGCTTCAGGGTGAAATCCGTATGTGACCGATCTTTTCTCAAAGTTCTTAGTTATTTCCCTTACCCTCGGACAGTCGGCGCAGAAGACCGAAAGGCCGTAAAAGGGAATCTTCCCGGCGAAGCTTGCGAACGCCTCCTCGAGCTCCCGGAGGCCCTTGTAATGATCGAGATGCTCCTCGTCGATGTTGGTCAGGACCGAAATGACTGGGGAGAGAAGCAGAAAGGAGCCGTCGCTCTCGTCGGCCTCAACCACCATGAAGCTGCCCTTGCCGAGCCGGGCGTTTGTTCCGAGAGATTTGACCTTGCCCCCGACGACAATAGTCGGGTCGAAGCCCCCGTGCGAAAGCACGCTCGCAATCATCGAAGTGGTGGTCGTTTTACCGTGGCTCCCGGCGACTGCGATACCGTACCTGAGCCTCATCAGCTCGGCGAGCATCTGGGCGCGCGGGATAACGGGGATATTGTTCTTCCTCGCCTCCACGACCTCCGGGTTCTTTTCGTTCACCGCTGACGATATGACGATTACACCCGAGCCGTGAACGTTTTCCCCGCTGTGTCCTATGGAAATTGCAGCCCCCAGGTCCCTTAGCCTCTTAACCGTGTCCGACTCTTTTAAGTCCGAGCCCGAAACCGTATAACCCATATTCAGCAGGACCTCCGCGATACCGCTCATCCCTATCCCGCCTATCCCTACGAAATGTATCCTCTTGATTTTTCCGTACACTAATTCTCTCCGGCGAGTCTAGAAATTTCATTTACTATGACAGCCGCGGCGTCGGGCTTGCCGAGGCTCCGCGCATTCGACGCCATCGTAGTTAGTTTGTCCTTCCGGAGCAGTTTGGTCAATGCCGCATAGAGATTCCCGGGGCCTGCGTCCCTGTCCTCGACTATAACCGCGGCCCCCGCGCGCTCCAGCACCCTTGCGTTCTCGAGCTGATGGTTGTTGGCTGCAAACGGATAGGGGACGAGGAGAGAGGGCTTGCCGAGCGCCGTAATCTCGGCGACCGTCCCTGCGCCCGACCTTCCGATTATGAAATCGGCCTCCCCGTAGGCTCCGGCCATGTCGTCTATGAACCTGAGCACCCGGGCTTCGATACGATGCCCTGCGTAGGCATTTTTAACGGGCTCGTAATCCTTGCCGCCCGTCTGATGTATGACCCTGATATCGGCCCTCCCGAGCTTCGAAAGCGCCTCCGGGACCGACTCGTTCAGCTTATGTGCGCCCTGGCTCCCGCCGAATACGAGGATCGTCATCGAATCGGAGCCCTCTTTCGGATTCATGGCGTTCAGGATATCGCTCCGCACGGGGTTTCCCGTTATAACGACCTTTCCGCGGGGGAAAAACCTCACGCTCTCCCCGAATGTCGCGAACACCTTCTTTACGAACCTTCCGAGGATGCGGTTAGTTACCCCCGGGTAAGAGTTCTGCTCGCAGATCGCCGTCGGTACGCCCCTGAGAGCAGCCGCCAGCACCATGGGGCCCGAAACGTATCCACCGACCCCCAAAACGACATCGGGGCGGAACCTTTTTATAAGGGCCATCGAATCGGAGACCCCCTTACATGCGGACAAGAGGGCAGCCATGCTTTTTTTGACGCCCTTGCCCTTAATCCCCTGAGCGCTTATATGTTCGACTCTGTATCCCTTTTTTGAGAGCAATTCGTTTTCCAGCCCTTTTTTCGTACCCGCGAAAAGGACTTCGTTCGTCCCGCTTCGCTTTAGTATTTCTTCGGCAACCGAGATTGCCGGGAATATGTGCCCCCCGGTTCCTCCTCCAGCGATGATGACCTTCATTTTAAACCTGATCTCGAGACGTTCAGGATCACGCCTACCGCGGAGAGGGTCGCAATCAGAGATGTGCCCCCGTAGCTGATGAAGGGAAGCGTGAGCCCCTTAGTCGGGAACAGGCCCACAGCTACGGCCATGTTGATCCCGGCCTGAAGAGCGATGAGTATGACGCACCCGAAAACGAGATAGCAGCCGAAGAGGTCGGGGGCCCTTAGCGAGACCTTGAGGCTCCTCACAAGGAGAACGCCGAAGCCTACAAGCACGAGCACTATTCCGATAAACCCGAGCTCCTCGCCGATTATGGAGAATATGAAGTCCGTGTGCGCCTGGGGCAGGAAGAAGAGCTTCTGGGAGCTGTCGCCGAGCCCCGTGCCCGAGACCCCCCCCAAGGCGAAAGCTATGAACGACTGAATGGCCTGGTAGCCCGAACCGAGGGGGTCCTGCCAGGGATCGAGGAAAGACATTACGCGGTTCATCCTGTAGCCCTTCGTAACAATGGCCAGGCAGAGGAATATGACAGAAACGATACCCACAGGCAGGAGGTATTTCATCTTGACCTCGCCTATGAACAGCATACAGAAAAGGGTGACGAGCATGATCGTCGCGGTGCCGAAATCGGGCTCGAGCAGCACGAGTATCACGAAAACGCCCGCTATCAATATATGGGAAGCGAAGCCGACGATGAAGTTATCGAGCTTGTCTCTTTTTTTCGTAAGTGAATGAGCCAGGTAGAGGACGAGTATGTATTTTGCGAACTCGGACGGCTGGAAAGAGAGCAGACCGAGGTCGATCCACCTCCTGGCGCCGCCCACTTGCTTGCCTATGCCGGGGATGAGCACTGCTATGAGCATAACGAGGCCGAGCAGGTAGGCCGGATATACGAATTTTCTCAGCAGGCGGTAATCAATCCTCATGAGCACTATCATCGACGCGAGACCGATCGCCAGGTATATAGCGTGGCGTATGAGGAAGTAATTGGCGTTCCCGTACATCTCGAGGGAGTATATGGAGCTCGTGCTGTAGACCATCAATACGCCTACAGCCGTCAAAAAAACGGCCGAGACGATAACGCCTATATCATAGGCCTTTGCTTTGGATGAGCTGAATATTTCTAACAAGTTCTTTATATCTCCTTCCTCGTTCTTCGTACGACCGGAACATATCGAAACTCGAGCATGCGGGTGAGAAGAGGACTGTATCCCCGGGAGCGAGGTTCTCGAGTGTCTTCTCTACTGCTTCTTCCAGGGACCGGGCGAGCAGGGTACCTACCTTCCCGCCCAAATCCCTCTCCATTCTGAATCTTGATTCGCCCATCAGCACCATTAACTTGACTTTACTTTCTATCGTCCCCCTGAGCGGCTCGAAGCCGACGCCCTTGTCCTTCCCCCCGGCTATGAGGATTATCGGGGGAGGCAGGCTCTCGAGCGCGCGCAGCGCAGCGCCGGGACTCGTCGATTTCGAATCGTTATAGAACCTGGCGCCCTTTATCTCCCCTATGTACTCGATCCTGTGCGGAAGGGGATCGAACTCGATCACGGCCTCGTGTATGAGACGAGGGTCGCACCCCATCACGGTGGCGGCCGCGATCGCGGCCATTATATTCTCGACGTTGTGGTAGCCCGGGAGCTTCACTCCTTCTAGCCCGTAGTAATCGTCTCCGTACTTTATCCCCCGCCCGTCGTAGGATATGCCGTCCCCGTCCGGGCCTGAGCCGAACGGAATCTTCCTAGGCCTGATGCGGGGAACGTATTTCCCTATCACTTCGTCATCGGCCTTGTATATGCACCAGTCCCGCTCGGTCTGGTTTGAAAATATCTTCATCTTGGACTCCGCATACTCGTCGAAGCTCGAGTGGTGGTCCAGGTGGTTAGGGGAGACGTTAAGTATGACGGATACGTCGGGACGGAACGTTTCTATGCCCTGGAGCTGAAAGCTGCTTAGCTCGAGGACGAGTACATCGTAGCGGTCGTAGTCGTCGGCGATTTGAATGAGCGGCGTCCCGACGTTGGCCCCCAGGAACACATTCCTGCCGTTTTTCTCCAGAATGCGGGCGATGAGGGTCGACGTGGTCGTTTTACCGTTCGAGCCTGTAACGGCTATAGTGGGCTTATCTTTATTTATGAACCTCGACGCGAGCTCGACCTCGCTTATCACTTCGACTCCGTTCTCAATCGCCTCCCGGACGGGCGCTATGCCGAACGGAACGCCTGGGCTCAATACTATCGTATCGGCCGCGAGGAAAGTCTCTCTCGTGTGCCCGCCCGTCTCGAGCTTTACTCCCCAGGATTCGAGCATCCCGGCCTGCTCCGCTATCTTCTCTACGGGAGAGCTGTCGCTCACGGACACGCGCGCCCCTCTCTTGAGCAAGAATTTAACGGTCTCGATGCCTGTCTTGCCGACTCCTACAACGAGCATTTTCCTGTCACCTAACTCCATCAGAATTTATTGCACCGCCTTTAACGCTCATAAAATAAACCGTTCGCCGCATTTTATCTGAGCTTCAGTGTCGACAGCGCGAACAGAGAAAGAACGAGTGATATTATCCAGAACCTTATAACCACTTTGGACTCCGACCAGCCGGAGAGCTCGAAATGATGGTGGAGGGGGGCCATCTTGAAGACCCTTTTCCCGGTGAGCTTAAACGACGCCACCTGTATGATGACGGACATCGCCTCGGCGACGAAGATCCCGCCCACGATGATCAACAGAATCTCCTGCTTCAATATTAGCGCTACGGAGCCTATAGCGGCGCCCAGGGAGAGCGAGCCGACATCCCCCATGAAGACCTCCGCCGGGTGAGAGTTGTACCAGAGGAAACCGAGACAGGCCCCGCCCACGGCTGCAAGATAGACCGCGAGCTCTCCGCCCTCCGGGATATAGGGTATCTGGAGGTATCTCGAGAACTCGGCATGGCCCGAAAGATAGGCGAAGATTATATAGGTCGCAGCCGCCACGGCTATGGAGCCTATCGCGAGACCGTCGAGACCATCGGTCAGGTTCACCCCGTTTGAAGCGCCAACGACTACGATTAACGCGAAAGGTATATAGAGCCAGCCGAGGTTTATCACGGCTTTTTTGAAGAACGGGAGCACGACCGAAGTAAAGGAGTAATCGGCCACCTGGTTCGCGCTCAGCGACATCGTAAAACCGTCGAGGTCGCTCATTATCAGGAGCACGAAGAGTCCCCCGAAAAGGATCTGGAGAGAGAACTTGAGTCTTGCCTTCATACCCTTCTTTCTCGAATATTTGAGCCAGTCGTCGAGAAATCCGATAAGCGCGTAGCTGAGCGTGAAAAGAAGCACGACCCATACTATTTCGCTCGTGAGGTTGAGCCATAGAAGGGACGAGAAGAGTATCGCAAGTATTATAAACGCCCCGCCCATGGTCGGTGTTCCGGCCTTGATCTTGTGCGAAGCCGGACCGTCGTCCCTTACATTCTCCCTGAACTGTCTTTTCCTGAGGAATTTGATAAACACCCCGCCCAGGACAATGCTTATGAGAAACGCCGTTACCCCCGCGCCGAACGAGCGGAACGTGATGTACCTGAATACATTGAAAAGAATGAAGTCGTCCTTCATCAGATAAAGAAGGTAAAACATCTATATACTCCTTAGACCAGCCTCTTTGTGACCTCTTCCATCCTCATCCCGCGGGAGCCCTTGACGAGCACCAGGTCGCCGGGTCTCGCGATTTCCTTTACCGTCCCGGCAGCCTCCTCGTGCGATCCCGCATACAAACCGTTCGTCTTACTGCCGGCACCTTCGAGCACAGCCCGCCCGAAATTCCCGAAGGCGATTACGTAATCCACGCCTGACGCCAATAGATACTCCCCGAGACCGAAGTGCTCGCTCACGCTCTTTTCCCCGAGCTCGAGCATATCGCCGAGGACGGCAATGGCCCTGCCCTTGCCTCTCAAACTCATAAGCTCGTTCACCGCGCTCCGCATGGAGTCGGGGTTCGCGTTATATGTATCGTTTATTACCCTGAATCCGGCCGGGCTTTCCACGACCTCGAGTCTCATATGTGGGATAGTGAAACCGCCTAAGCCCTCGGTTATCTCGTCTTTTCCGCACCCGAAGGAAATCGCTATACCTGAAGCGCAGAGGGCGTTCATAACGTTGTGCATCCCTATGCCTTTAATGTGGACGGGGAATTCCTCGCCCTGGGCCGTCATACGAAAATTTATACCCGAGAAACCGTCCTGCCTGATGTTCCTGGCGGTAACGGCGGCTTCTCCCGATTTTATGCCGTAGGTTATCTTCCTGCATTCGGTTTTCCGGGCGATTTCGGCTATCCTCGGGTCGTCCGCGTTCACAACGAATACCCTCTCGCCGCTGAACCCTTCGACAAGCTCGCCCTTGGCCCTCGCAACACCTTCGATACCGCCGAGCTTTTCGAGATGCGCTCTACCTATATTTGTAATTGCGCCTGTATCCGGGAGAGCTATTTCGGCGAGCCTCTTTATTTCACCGAAATCGTTCATACCGAGCTCCACGACGGCCGCCTTGTAGCTCTCGTCGAGCCTGAAGAGCGTGAGGGGGAGCCCTACGAGGTTATTGAAGTTCCCCGTGTTCCTGAGGGTCTTGAACCTCCGGGAGACGATGCTCCAGGCCATCTCCTTCGTAGTGGTCTTGCCGTTTGAGCCCGTTATGGCCGCGAGCCTGAGTTCCGGGAAGCTCTTTCTCCAACCGGAAGCGAGGTCGCCGAGCGCTTTGAGCGTGGACGGTACCCGGATCAATAGTTTTCCGTTGTTATGCGCGAGAGAGCCGTCTTCAATCACCGCGCCGCCCGCGCCTTTTTTTAAGGCCTCGTCTACATACTCGTGACCGTCGTAGTTGTCGCCTTTAAGGGCAAAGAATATTTCTCCGGAGGATATATTCCTCGAATCGGTGCTGACGCCCGAGAAGCCGCTACGGCCTCGGCCTGAAACGAGCTTCCCCTTGGTTGAATTGAGAATGAAATCCAATCCGAGCATTTTCGTATCGAAAAACTAATTCAGCTTCTCCTTTAGTATATCCCTCGCGGCCGTCCTGTCGTCGAAAGGGAATTTCTCAGTACCTATGATCTGATAATCCTCGTGCCCCTTGCCCGCTATGATGACCGTATCCCTCTCCCGGGCCATGCCGAGGGCCTTTCTGATGGCCTCTGTCCTGTCGGATACCCTGAAATAGGGTTTATCCGGGGCGCCGGATTCGAGCACCCCGCGCTCGATATCGTCTATTATCGCTTCCGGCGATTCGGTCCTCGGGTTGTCGGACGTGACGATCAGGATATCCGAAAGATCGCTCCCGATAGCCCCCATTTGGGGCCTCTTCGTCCTGTCCCTGTCCCCGCCGCAGCCGAACACCAGGATCACCTTGCCCCCGGTCAGCGGCCTTACAGCGAGAAGCACGTTCTTTAAAGCATCCGGCGTATGCGCATAATCGACCAGGATTTGAAAACCCAGGGGGTTCTCGACCCTTTCGAGCCTCCCGGGCACCGTCATGAATCCCGCCACCGCTTTTTCCACCGCCCCCGGGGACGAGCCAAGCGAAAGCGCGGCGGATACGGCAGCCAGTATATTCGACAGGTTGTGCTCCCCGAATAGGGGCGATTTTATTTGAATCGTCCCCCAGGGTGTATTTACGCGGGCCGAAATGCCTTCTTCGGAGACCTTGATGCTTTCGGCGAAGACGGAGGCGCTCTTGTCCCTTAGTGAATACGTGATGACCGTTCCGGGGGCCTCTTTTGCAATCTCTATCCCATAAGGGTCGTCTATGTTTATTATCGAAAATTTGTCCTTCTTATCGCTCGCCCGGAGGAGCTCGGTGAAGAGCCTCTTCTTGGCGTTGTAGTAATTCTCTATTGTCCCGTGATAATCGAGATGGTCCTGCGTCAGGTTCGTGAACAGAGCGGCGTCGAAGTGGCACTCCTGCACCCTCTTCCTGTCGATGGCATGTGAAGAAACCTCCATCGCCGCAGTGTCGACTCCCGAATCCCTCATTTCTCTCAGCATCTTCATAAGATCGAGAGATTCCGGGGTTGTCATCGGCGCCTCGACCCTCTTACCGCCGTACCTGTATTCGATCGTGCCTATGACGCCCGGATTCCTATGCTCCTCTTTCCATATGGATTCGAGAAGATAAGTAACCGTCGTTTTTCCGTTCGTTCCGGTAACGCCCGCAAGGCAGAGCTCTTTTGAGGGATTGCCGTAAAAATTGGCGGAAGCCTTTGCAAGCGATTCCCTCGAATCCCCCGCCTGGACCACGGAAATTCCGGGATAAGACCTCTCAGGCGGATCCTCGACCAGCAGAGCCTTTGCGCCGTTCCCGAGCGCAGATTCAATGTACCTGTGTCCGTCCGTCTTCTCTCCCTTGAGAGCGGCGAACAAGTACCCCTCTTTTACTTTATTCGAATCGATCGATATTCCTGAAATCTCTACCCCGTCGTCTCCATCGAACTTTTTTATTTTTATTCCTCGAATTATTTCCCTGAGAATCATATATTCTGTTTAAGCTCTATAGAACATACCATACCTTCCTCTATCATATCCCCCGGAGACGGGCTCTGCCCCGTCACATAGCCGCTGCCCTTGACCTGAACCTTGATGCCCTCCTGCTCTGACCACTTAAGGATATCCCTCACGCTTTTCCCGCTGAGGTCGGGCATTATCTTTGCCCCGACGAGGTCTTTCCTGGGCGATATGCCCATATGAAAAAGCACCTTCTCGGTTATCTGTTTGAAAATCGGCGCGGAAACCGAACCCCCGTGGGTCATTTTCTTAGGCGCCTCCACTACTACGACCAGGGTTATCCGGGGGTCGTCGGACGGCGCGAACCCTATGAATGAAGCGATATACCGGTCGTGATAATAACCGCCGTTGACAGGGTCCGGTATCTGCGCGGTCCCGGTCTTCCCCGCGACTTTATAACCCGGGATAGCCGCCTTCTTTCCCGTACCCTCTTCCACGACCCTTTCCAATATACGGGTCATATCCTGAGCGGTGTCATAAGATATTACACGGCTTTCGACCTCGGGGACGTTGTCCCTGATCACGTTCCCGTCGGGGCCGATTATCTTCTTTACCATGTGCGGCTTCATGAGGTATCCGCCGTTCGCTATCGCCGACAGCGCGGACGCAAGCTGGAGCGCCGTGACCGACACCCCCTGGCCGAACGAGATAGTGGCGAGCTCGATCCTGCCCCACGATTTCGGGCTCGAGAGCATTCCGCTCGATTCGCCGGGGACGTCTATGCCGGTCTTGTCCCCGAAACCGAACTTCTTGAGATAACTATAGTATTTCTCCTTGCCGAGCAGCTCCCCGATCTTGGAAGCACAGATATTGCTCGAAACCCTTATTACGTCCGCAAGCGTGAGTGTCCCGTAGGGATGAACGTCCTTTATTATCTTCGCTCCCACCTGTCTCCTGCCGTTCTCGCAGTAAAATTCCGTCGACGGGTTCGCCACCTTCTCCTGAAGAGCGCTCGACGCGAGAAACGTCTTCATGGTGGAGCCGGGCTCGAACGTGTACCAGACGGGGAGGTTCCTCCTGTAATCGAGCGGGAAGTCGCCGTATTTGTTCGGGTCGAGAAAAGGATAGGAAGCCATGGCGAGCACTTCCCCGGTCTCCGGGTCGAGCAGTATGGCCATGCCCTTCTCGCCGTTCATTTTCTCTATGCCGTCCTTGAGCTCCCTCTCTACTATGTGCTGAATCTGTGAGTCTATGGTCAGTATGATGTCGTGACCCGCGGTCTTCTCCTCGCCGAAGTCTTCTACTATGCCGGGGTTATTTATTATCTTTCTTCCGCGCGCGTCTCTTTTTAAAGTGATCTTCCCGGGCTTCCCGATCAAGAGTCCGTCATAACGGTATTCGATGCCCTCGATGCCGGTCGAATCTATATTGGTGAACCCGATCAGCTGACCCATGAGGGGCCCGTTGGGGTATATGCGCTTGGGCTCTTCGATGAATCCGATCCCGTCGATGTTCATTTTTTCGAGCTCCGTCGTAACGGCGGGATCGACGAGTCTGGCGAGCCACACGAACGAGGACTTGGAGTTGAGCTTCTGCAGAACGCCCTTTTCCGGCAGCCCGAGTTTGGACGAAAGTATCTTCGAGAGCTCCGCAGGATTCTTTACCGCGTACGGGTTGGCAAAGACGGACTTTATCTCGACGTTCACGGCGAGCTCCTTTATATTCCTGTCGAGAATTTTCCCGCGGCGGGGGAGGAGGGTCGAGCTCCCCTGGTGCTGTTTTCTGGCAATCGTGAACGCGCGTTCACGATCCAATACCTGCAGGTCGAGGGCTTTAATACATACCGAGGTGAAAAGAAGAAGCATAAAAGTCCCGACGATCATAACCTTCCATTTCGGTCTGTCGAGCTCCCTTCCCAGGGATATCCTTTTCGAGCTCTTTTTGGGCTTCATCGCTCACCGTCGGCGACCGTCGTCTCTTCCACATAAATTATGTCTTCCTGAGTCGGGTACTTGAACCCCATCTCGAGAGCGGACTGTTCGAGCCTGTCTGGAGACTTCGCGCTCATAAACTCGGACTGGAGTATCCGTTTCTGCTTCAGGAGCTCGTTCGTCTGCTTGTTGTTCCGTGAAATCTCATAGCCCACCCGCAGCTCTTCGACTTTAAACCTGACATAGAAAAGGGCGAGCGCCAGAGCGACCAGGACGAGTATCACAAACCCCGTGGAGAGACCCGTTCTCTCCGATTTTTCTTTCTCTCTCGACCCGAGGGCTTTTACGTGAGCCATGCCTAAACCCTTTCCCCAACCCTCATTTTGGCGCTTCGCGCCCTGGGGTTGTTCAATATCTCTTCTTCACCCGGGACTATGGGTGTGCGTGTGATTATTCTGAGGACACTCTTTTTACCGCAGCCGCATTCGGGCATTCCCGGGGGGCAGATACAGGGGGATGCCATGCGGAGGAAGCTCGTTTTAACGAGCCTGTCCTCGAGCGAGTGAAAGGATATGATTACAAGCCTGCCCCCCGCCCTCAGGCGGGAAACGGCTTTCCCGATGAACTCATTTATATTTTCAAGCTCGTTATTAACGGCTATACGGAGCGCCTGGAAGGTCTTCGTCGCGGGGTGTATCCTCGCCGGGTGAAATTTCCTCGGAATGGCGAGGGACACGACCCTGGCAAGCTCGGCGGAGGTCTTGATGGGGCTCTCGTTCCTCGTCTCCACGATTCTCTTCGCAATCCTTCTCGACCACTTCTCCTCCCCGTACATCTTGAGAACCCTCGATATCTCGTCCATGGTCATTTCGTTTACGAGGTCGTAGGCCGTAAACCGGAGCCTCGGGTCCATCCTCATGTCGAGCGGCTCCTCTCTCATGAAGCTGAATCCCCTTTCGCTCGACTCGATCTGAAACGAGGACATACCAAGGTCGGCAATGATCCCGTCGACCTCTCTTATGTCGAGGCTGTCGAGGACCTTATCTATATCCGAAAAATTACTATTGCGGTAAATAACGTGGCCGTTATATGCGGAGAGCCTCCCGCGCGATATCGAGATCGCTTCCTCGTCGACATCGAGCCCTATGACGAGGCATCTTGAATGTGTATGGTCGAGTATCGATTTGGTATGGCCGCCCATGCCCAGAGTGGCGTCCACGTATACTCCCTCCGGCCGGGTGATGAGGTAGCCGACAACCTCTTCGCTCAGCACCGATCGATGAACCGGCTTTGCAATTTCCACGACCGCGTTTTCCATCTCCTTATAGTCCTTGTCCCGCAAGAATCTCCCTGCTTTTTTTGAATTCTTCGTATGCGCGGCCCTGCTCTTCCTCCTCCCACACTTCCTTCGCCCAGATCTCGATCCTCGTGAGCATGCCGATCATGACAAGCTCCTTATCGATACGGGCATGGCTCCTGAGCGGCTGGGGTATAAGCACCCTCCCCTGACCGTCGAGGGGGCAGTCTACGGCCCCTCCCATCAGGTATCTGAGGAACGAGATTACCTCCTGCTTGAACTGAGGGAGGGAGGACACTTTCTTTTCTATCTCGTTCCATTCCTTTAGGGGATACGCCACGAGGCATTTATCAAAATTCGTAATGATCAGAGTCTCGTCCGCGTACTTTTCCCTGCACACCTCACGAAACTTCGCAGGTATACTCACGCGTCCTTTATCCGTCATTGTATGTTCGTATCGTCCTCGGAACATATCATACCATCTTATGCCACTCTATGCCACTCTCAACCACTATATAACTGCATATTAAGTTTGTCAAGTAAGTTTGTGTTATTTTTCAATTTTTTAGTCTGATCGGGGGTTTGAAATAAAAACATACGTAATTAACTTACGTCTTGGCTCGAAAAGAAGGCTGTTTAAGGCTTATCGTAAGGTGCTTGCTTTAATAATGCCCTGTAACATATTACAATCACGACATATAATATTCTTCAGTTCCGGGGGCATAAAAATACAATAATGCCACTTCGCACAACTGTATAACTAAAGTCATTTCCGTCATCGATTTAATCCGTGAATATTAGCGAGAAGGAATCGGAAAAGGGCATAAAGTTGTATATAATCTCTACTTTAAAATACCGAAGCCGGCTCTATGCCCACTATATCGATAAAGCTTAAAAATAACAGTGAAAGCGTATACTTCCAATCAATCATAGGCACTTATTCGCACATCGCATGGGTAAGGACTGATGACCCGGGATCGGGGATCATTCAGGTGATAACTACTGACGACCTCCTCCAGGAGACCCGTGACATCCTGGAAAGATTAAGAAAAGAGATAGAGTTCGAGGAGGTGGGCCCAGCCGGGAAGTGATCTACAGCACCCGCCCCCGTTCCCGTCCGATATGAGCGATAAACACGAAATAGCCCGTTCAGCGGGAATAATAGGATTTCTCACGCTCCTCAGCCGCATCACCGGGTACATACGGGATATGGTAATGGCCTACTTCTTCGGGGCGACCGCGTTCACGGACGCATTCTGGATCGCTTTCAGGATACCGAACCTCCTGAGGAGGCTCTTCGCCGAGGGGTCCCTTACGATCTCCTTCATTCCCATCTTCACCGAGATGCTGGAGAAGAAGGACAAGGAGGAAGCCAAGAAGGTTTCGGACATAGTCTTCAGCCTCCTCTTCACGATAACGATAATCGTTTCAATCCTCGGGGTTATTTTCTCTCCCTACATAGTAAAGCTCTTCGCATACGGCTTCGACAGGGAGACGTTCGAACTCTCGGTCGCGCTCAACAGGATAATGTTCCCGTACATATTCTTCATTTCCCTCACCGCGCTATCCATGGGAGTGCTGAACTCGCTCAGGCATTTTTTCGCCCCCGCTTTTTCTCCGGTGCTCCTGAACATATCCATGATAATTGCCATATTCGCCCTTTTTAATAAATTCGGACTGCCGATATACTCGGCCGCTGCGGGAGTAATCCTGGGCGGGGTATTGCAGCTCCTGATACAGATCCCGTTCTTACGGGCGAGCGGGTTCCTGTTCAGCTTCACGGCGAACCTGAGAAACCCCGCGGTCAAGCGTATAGGGCTCCTCCTAGTGCCCCAGCTCTTCGGACTCGCGGTTTATAACCTTAACCTCATAGTTAGCTCCCAATACGCGTCATTCATGCCCGAGGGTACGATATCCTATCTATATTTCGCGGAGAGGCTGACCGAATTCCCCCTCGGGATAATCGCCGTATCCATAGCGACCGTGCTCCTGCCGAGCCTTTCGAGCTACATAAGCAGGGGGGACTACGATAAGTTCCACGAGACCTACTCGTTCACGCTCAAGCTCCTGCTCTTCATTCTTATCCCGGCGCTCGCCGGGCTTATAGCGCTCCGCATCCCGATATGCAACCTCCTCTACCAGAGGGGGGAATTCACTTACGAAGCGACTCTCGCCACCGCCCAGACACTATCCGGATACTGCCTCGGGCTATGGGCGGTAGGAGGGCTGAGGGTTACGGCCCCGGCATTCTACGCGATGCAGGATACGAAGACGCCGGTCGTCGTAGCGTTTTTCGCATTCCTCCTGAACGCCGCGCTGGGGTTCGTGCTCGGGTTCACGCTCAAGCTCGAGCACACCGGACTCGCGCTCGCGAACTCGGCGTCTTCCGTATTCAACTTCCTGACGCTCATATACCTTCTCGAAAGGAGGACGGGGGATCTCAAAGCGAGGACGATTTTCCTCTTCTGTCTCAAGATGATCGTCGTCTCCGGGGTGATGGCGGGAGCGGCCTGGACGATCTCGACCTACGCCGACTGGACGGGGTCCGATTTCTCCGTGAAAAAAATAGCAGTGCTGGCCCTGTCTATTTGCGCGTCCGGCGCGTTATTTATTATTCTTACGAGAATTTTGAAGATCGAGGAGGCGGGGTTTCTCCTCAACCTGATAAGGAGAAAAATGCCGGGGGGAAGGGAGACTGAATAGCCCCGCTCCCCCCGGAAGATTTCAAATCTTCTACCGGTTGGCGCAGAATCCGAAATTGACGGAGCTCCGTGCGCGTACTATGATAAAGGACTATATTTCAATTAATTGTCTTGTGTTATGATTTAGATTTGCCGAGTCCGGACAGAGTGACAATGCACGCGGTTCGTTTAGCTTTTAACTCCGGTGGAAGACTTTCTTGATTCCGATTTCAGGTATAAAGTAATATCGAAATTACCATGGCCGAAGAAAATTACTCGACCGAAGAGGACCTGGTCAAATTCGAGGAAAAGTACGCAAGAATCCTGACGCAGGACCCCTCGTCCGTAGCGTTTATTTTCCTTGCACAGGTCCTCTACAAGCAGGGAAAAATCGACAAGGCCATTAATGTATTGATAAACGGTTTGAAGTATAATAAGAAGAGCGTTACGGGCAGGTTTCTATTAGGGAAAATCTACTACGACAGGTGGCTCATCGAACAGGCCAAGAGGGAATTCCGGACCGTCGTAGAGCTCGCTCCGGACAACCTCGCCGCATGCAAGATGCTGGTGCAGATACTCAAGAGCGAGGAAGCCTACGGCAAGGCCCTGGAACTCCTGAGAACGGCATCGGCATACCATACGCACGACGCGTCGATAATGTCCGAGCTCAGGGAGATCGAGGATTCGCTGTCGCTGGCAAAGATAAAGGAGAAGGAATTTCAGTTCGCGAAAGAGGGCATAAAGACGGCGCTCGAATCGAAGAGCGTCGAGGAGCTCGAATCGAGCGTGGTAAAATACGAGAAGGAGCTGCTTACGGAGACGATCGCCGACATCTACACCGCTCAGGGCCTCTATGAAAAGGCCTGCAGGGTGCTGGAGGCGATGCTCGAGAAAGATCCCGGAAACGACGCCGTCAGGAAGAAGCTCGCGCAGTCGAGGCTGTACCTGGTAAATAAAAGCGCCGGGTTCCTTCGGGGAGAGTGAACGCATAGATGAAGATACTCATCATACACGGACCGAATCTGAACATGCTCGGCAAGCGGGAGCCTTCTATATACGGCGCGGGCACGCTCCAGGAAATAAACAGGATCCTCAGGGACGAGGCCAGGAGGCTAGACGTAAAGACCGAAGTCTTCCAGTCGAACTCGGAAGGGGAAATCGTGAGCAGGATCCAGGACGCGATGAAAAAATCGGACGGAATCCTCATCAACCCCGGGGCGTATACACACACGAGCATCGCCATCAGGGACGCAATACTCTCGGCCGGGCTGCCCGTGGTCGAAGTCCACATCTCCAATATTTACAAGAGGGAGGACTTCAGACAGAAGTCGTTTATCTCGGGCGTCTCTGTCGGGGTCATATCCGGGTTCGGATCGGACAGCTATATTCTCGGCCTGAACGGACTCGTGAACTACCTGAGGGGCCGCGATTCGCAGTGAGCCCGCGCGTATAGAACAAACTCACAGACAGCCTGCGGGCCGCGAGGCTCGGCTCTACGCCCGGATATAATATATCGCACGGCATATATCCCAGCTCCCATGAAGAAAAACTGGACAATCAAAAAAGAAAACCCGAAGCTGAGAGAGAGGATTTCGAAAAACCTCGGCATATCGCCCCTCACGGCCCAGCTCCTCATCAACAGGGGGATCGGAAACGAGGCCGAGGCGAACCTGTTCTTAAACAGCACGCTCTTCGACCTCCCGTCGCCTTATCTCATGAAGGGGATGGACAAGGCCGTTGAAAGAATCAAGAGAGCGATAGAGAAAAAGGAAAAGATCGCCATTTACGGCGACTACGACGTGGACGGTGTAACCTCCACCGCGTTATTCTACACCTTCCTCAAGGGCCTCGGAGCGGACGTGATCTTCTACAATCCGGACAGGATGAAGGAAGGGTACGGCGTAAATATCGAGGCGGTGAAAAGGCTGGCCGAAGGAGGGGTGACACTCTTCATCTCGGGCGACTGCGGAATAACCGCAGTAAAAGAAGTCGAGGAAGCGAAGAGGCTCGGGGCCGATTTCATAGTGACCGACCACCACAAGCCTCCCGAGGAGCTCCCGGACGCCGTGTCCATTCTGAACCCCCAGCTCTCCGACTGCAAATACCCGGGGAAAACCATAGCGGGCGTGGGAGTGATGTTCAACCTGGCCGTCGCGCTGAGACGCGCGCTCAGGGAGGACGGATTCTTCAGCAATGGGGAGCCGAACCTGGCCGATTACCTGGACCTTGTCGCTTTAGGGACGGTGGCCGACTGCGCGCCGCTCATGGACGTGAACCGCATATTCGTGAAAGAAGGAATAAAGAGGATGGAGAACCCGAAGAGGACGGGACTGCTCGCGCTCAAGGAAGCGAGCAGCATCACGGGAGCGGTAAACACGTTCGACCTCGGATTCAAGCTGGGTCCGAGGATAAACGCTTCCGGGAGGATGAGCACGGCGGGAAAGGCGGTCGAGCTCTTTATCACGGACGATATCCGGAGCGCGAGGGACATAGCGAAGGCGCTCAGCCGCGAGAATTCGGAAAGACAGAACATCGAGGGGGGGATTCTGGACGAGGCCGTGAGGCAAATCGAATCAGAGCCCGGGATCCTCGACGCAAAATCTATAGTGCTCGCATCACCCGACTGGCATCCGGGAATAATAGGAATCGTGGCCTCGAGAATCGTGGAGCGATACGAGAAGCCCGCAATCCTCATCGCGATCGGCGGGAACGGGATCGGGAAGGGCTCGGGAAGGAGCGTCGAGGGAATAAATATATACAGCGCGCTCTCGGAATGCAGAGAGCTGTTCGAGCAGTTCGGCGGGCACGAGCAGGCGGCGGGCCTCTCCATCAAAGCGGAAAAGATAGACGAGTTCAGGGCGATGTTCGAGAGGGCTATCTCGGGTTCGGGGCACGCCTACGTGCCCAGGCTCGATATAGACGGCGAAGCGGAATTCCAGGAGCTCACGGACGCGCTCCTCACCGAGTTCGGCATGCTCGAGCCCTTCGGGATCGGGAACCCGGAGCCCGTCTTGATCGCCCGGTCAGTCGAAGTACTCTCTCAGCGGATATTCAAAGACAAGCATCTCGGCCTCAAGCTGAAACAGGGGACGAAGTCCCTCGATGCGATATGGTTCAACGCCGGGGGAGTCACGGAGCTGCCGGACAGAATCGATCTCGCTTTCACGCCGGAGTTCAACAAGTGGAACGGTAAAAAAGATATAAGGCTCAGGGTGCTAGACGGAAGCTGGTAGCCCGTCATGCAATATCCCGCTCATAATGTAAGCTATTTCCAGCTATAATATTAAGCTCATAGCAAAGAAGCAAAGGGGGGTTTCGTAATGTCAATAAGACCGGGTTTGCAAAATTTTAATTTCCTGTACCCGATATTGATAATCGTGATAATAATTCTTGCCACGAGCTCGTTCGTCGTCGTGGAAAGCGGCCACGTGGGCGTCATAAGGACGCTCGGTGCCGTACAGTCCGTACCGCTTTCGGAAGGTTTCCATTTCAAGAAACCGTTCATCGACAAGATCGAGCAGATCGACGTAAGGCTCAACAAGGCGCAGTCGAAATCCGCGGCCGCGTCTAAAGATTTACAGACAGTACAGACTCAGGTCACCGTGCAGTACTCGCTCTTGGGTCCCTCGGCTCCGGAAACATATCAGAAGATAGGTAACCGCGAGGTGGTTGCGGCGACGGTAATCGAGCCCGCGATCCAGGAATCCGTGAAAGCGATAACCGCTCAGTACACGGCCGAGCAGCTCGTAACGAAGAGGGCGGAGGTCAAGCTCCAGATACAGGAAGCCATAGACAACTTCATCGACGTGACCTTAAAGGACAAGAACGTCCCGGCGGCCCTCAAGATCTCAAACGTCGCTATCACCGATTTCGAATTCTCGGACGAGTTCAACAAGGCTATAGAACTCAAGGTCAGGGCGGAGCAGGAGGCCCTTCAGGCCAAGAACGAAAAGACGAAGAGGGTCACACAGGCGGAAGCCGGGTACCAGGAACAAAAGCTCGCCGCGGACGCCGCCGCGTACGATATCGAAGTCCGCTCGAGGGCGAAGGCTGACGCTATAGAGAGGGAAGCGAAAGCGCTGAAAAACAATCCCGAACTGATACAGCTCCGGCTGTCGGAAAAGTGGGACGGCACCCTCCCGAAGTTCACGGGGGGAGAGGCTATTCCGTTCATAGACATCAACTCGGTTATTAACGATAAGCAGTGAGGGGGAGTTTTCCAGCGCAGGGAATAACGGTTGAGCGGCGTTATTCCTCGTAGGACTTTATATCCGGGCAGGTGCAGATGAGGTTCCTGTCCCCGTAAGGGTTGTTTATCCTCCCGACCGGCGGCCAGAATTTATTCTCTTCGAGATAGGGAAGCGGGTAGGCGGCCTTATGCCTCGAATAGTGATGAGTCCATGCATCCCCCACCGCCTCGCGGGCCGTGAGGGGGGCGTTCTTCAGCACGTTGTCTTCTCTGTCGGCCGTACCTTCGGAAATCTCCCTTACCTCTTCGTTTATGGAAACGAGCGCGTCGCAGAAACGGTCGAGCTCTTCTTTCGCTTCGCTCTCCGTCGGCTCTATCATGACGGTCCCGGCTACAGGCCATGAGACCGTAGGCGCGTGGAAGCCGTAGTCCATGAGCCTCTTGGCCACGTCATCGACCTCGATACCGGCGTCCTTCTTAAAACGCCTCATATCGAGTATGAATTCGTGAGCCACCCTTCCGCGCGAGCCCGTATAAAGCACGTCGTAAATTTTTTCGAGTCTCGATTTTATGTAATTGGCGTTCAGTATGGCGTATTTCGTCGCGTCCGTAACGCCGTCCCTGCCGAGCATCCTGATATAGGCATAGGAGACGAGTAATATGCTCGCGCTCCCCCATGGGGCCGAGGCCACGGCGTGAATCGGTTTCTCCCCTCCGGTCTTTACAAGCGCGTGGCCGGGAAGGTAAGGCGCCAGATGCTTCCGCGCGCATATAGGGCCCATTCCGGGTCCGCCGCCGCCGTGCGGTATGCTGAAAGTTTTATGCAGGTTGATGTGGCATATATCGGCGCCTATTATAGACGGGTTCGTCAAACCCACCTGAGCGTTCATATTAGCCCCGTCCATGTATATCTGCCCGCCGTTTCTGTGGACGACGGAGCATATCTCCTTAATCTTTTCCTCGAAGACGCCGTGCGTCGACGGGTAAGTGACCATGAGCGCGGCTAGCTCGTCCCTGTGCTCCCGGGCCTTTCTCCCGAGCGAGCCGAGGTCGATGTTCCCGCGCTCGTCGCAGTCTACTACCACGACCTTCATTCCCGCCAGGGCCGCGCTCGCGGGGTTTGTGCCGTGAGCGGAAGAGGGTATGAGCGCCACGTTCCTATGGCTCTCGCCCCTGTCCCTGTAATAAGCCCTTATGACCATGAGCCCCGCGTATTCGCCCTGGGCCCCCGAATTGGGCTGGAGTGAGACCGCCGGGAAACCCGTAATGGCGGACAAATACCTTTCGAGCTCCCTGAATATCCGCAAATAACCCCGCGTCTGAGCGGCGGGGGCGAAGGGATGGAGCTTCGAGAATTCGGGCCACGTTACGGGGACCATCTCGGTAGTCGCATTCAGCTTCATTGTGCAGGACCCCAGCGGTATCATCGAGGTGGTGAGAGAAAGGTCTTTACTCTCCAGTTTCTTTATATACCGGAGCATGAGGGTCTCGGAGTGGAAGCTGTTGAAGACCGTGTGTTTGAGGTATGCGCTTTTTCGCTCGAGCCCGGACGGGAGCCTCGAACCGGCTTCCCCGAGACTCACGTCAATACTTTCAGCCGTTGATTTAATCCCCAGGGAGAGTGAAAAGACCTTTACGATATCGAGGACGTCCCCGGGCCCGGTCGTCTCGTCGAGGGATATGCATATATGACGCCCGCCCCGGTAATTGAAATTGAGGCGGGACTTTTCCGCATTCGATCTGATTTTGTCTATGAGCCCCAGGGAGCCTTCTCCGAGGTCTATTTTCAATGTATCGAAGTAATGCCTGTTCGTCTGGGTAAATCCCAGCTTGAGGAGCTCGTTTTCGAGAACTGCGGCCGACCGGTGGATTTTCCCTGCTATCGCCCCGAGCCCGGCTGGGCCGTGATAGACGGCATACATCGAGGCCATTATGGCGAGGAGCGCCTGCGCCGTGCATATATTCGAGGTCGCTTTCTCCCTCCTTATGTGCTGCTCCCTCGTCTGCAGCGCCATTCTGTAGGCGGGGTTTCCGTGAGAGTCTATCGATACCCCGATTATCCTGCCCGGTATCTGGCGCGCGAAATCCTCTCGTGTAGCGAAGAATGCCGCGTGCGGCCCCCCGAACCCGAGCGGTACGCCGAACCTTTGCGCCGAGCCGAGAACTGCGTCGGCCCCGAATTCGCCGGGCGGCGTAAGGAGCGTAAGGGAGAGCAGATCGGCGGCGACAGCCACGAGCGCGCCCCGCTCATGAGCCCTGTTTATGAATTCGGAATAGCCGGAGACCTCTCCGTCCGAATCCGGATACTGGAGGAGCGCGCCGAACACGCCGCCCGCGAATTCGAACCGGGTATGGTCTCCGACCTCGAGACTTATTCCCAGGGGCTCGGCGCGGGTCCTCAATACGTCGATAGTCTGGGGGAAGCATTTCTCGGAGACAAAAAAGACGTCCTGGCCGTCGCCGCCTTTTTTCTTGTCGGCTACGCGGTGGAGCATCGTCATGGCCTCAGCCGCGGCGGTGCCTTCATCGAGGAGGGACGCGTTCGCTATATCCATCCCGGTGAGGTCGACGACCATTGTCTGGAAATTGAGGAGCGCTTCGAGACGCCCCTGCGATATCTCGGCCTGATAAGGCGTGTACTGCGTATACCATCCGGGGTTTTCGAGGACGTTCCTCTGTATGACGCCCGGCGTGACGCAGTCGTAATAGCCGAGCCCGATATAGGACTTATAGACCCTGTTCATGGCGGCCTTTGCACGGAGCTCCTCCAGGAGCTCGTGCTCGCTTATGCCCGGAGGGAGGTTCAATTGTTTTTTAAGCCTGATCGACGAAGGGACAGTCTCGTCTATGAGCTCGTCGAGGGACCCGGCGCCGACTACTCCGAGCATGGCATCGAGCTCCGAATGACCGGGGCCTATGTGCCTCCCCGCAAATGTACGGTATCCGTCCTGATCAGTTTTCATTTGGCTATATATAACACCGGGATTTTATAATTATTTACCGAAGGAAAAATTATCCGCCCGGATAGATACGGGCGTAATCACTGAATGCGAGGCGCGGAAAGAGCCCGTCTGTCAATTCTATTCTTCCATCTCCTTCTCTACATATTCCGCGTAATCCTCGAAGTCCATCAAATCTTTCAGCTCGCTCGGATCGTAAGGCCTTACCTTTATCATCCACCCTTCCCCGTAAGGGTCTCCGTTGATAGTTTCCGGAGCGTCCAGAAGGACCTCGTTGACTTCCACGACATCGCCGCTCACAGGGGCGTAGAGATCGGACACTGCCTTTGTCGATTCCACCGCTCCGAAAGGGTCACCCTTGGTTATCTCGTCCCCTTCGCTGGGCAGCTCGATATAAACGATCTCGCCGAGAGCGTCCTGCGCATAATCAGTAATACCGATCACGAGCAAATCTCCCTCTTCCATCGCCCATTCGTGGTCACCGGTGTATTTGAGTTCGTCAGGAATTTGTACCATCGTCAGATCTCCTTAATTAACATCCTTTTTATAAAAGGGAATATTTACTACCTGAGCTTCCCTGAATGTGTTCCTTATTTCGATTTGTATCCTGTCGCCCAGGGCGACATCACTTGTTAGATAACCCATCCCTATCGATTTTTCAAGGCCGGGGGATAAAGTCCCGCTCGTAACGCTGCCGATCCGGGTCCCGTTTCTAAATACCCCGTAACCCTCTCTCGGGATACCGCGGTCTATCATTTCAAAACCGTATATGCGGTGTTTTACGCCGTCCGCAAGAACTTTAGTTAATGCGTCTCTGCCTATAAAATCCCCGGCGTCCATCTTCACATACCTCCCGAGACCGGCTTCGAACGGGTTTATGTCATCGTTTATCTCATGCCCGTAGAGCGAGTAACCCATGTCGATCCTGAGCGTGTCGCGCGCCCCCAATCCGCAGGGCTCGATACCATGGGCCCGCCCGGACTCCATCAATCCCGTCCAGAGCAGGGGACCCCTTTCCCAGGGTAAAAATATCTCGAACCCGTCTTCCCCCGTATATCCCGTCCTGGCTATGAGCATCTCCATCCCGTTCCACGTAAACGGAAGGAAATAGAACCTCCGAAGCGTACTCATATCCGATGACAGGCATTCCGATAAAATGGCCCCGGAGCGCGGGCCCTGGAGAGAGATCTGGGAGTATTTGCCGCTCCTGTCTTCGATTTCCACCTGAAAATCTTCATCGGCCCCGATTATCCATTCGTAGTCTTTGGTGGTATTGGACGCGTTTACGCAGAACAGATAGTTCTCGTCCGAGAGCTTGTATAAAATAACGTCGTCCACGACACCGCCTCTATGGTTGCACAGTAGCGTGTACTGGGCCTGAAAGTCCTTTACACCATGTATATCGTTCGTCGTTATACGCTGACAGAATAGCGCGGCTTCCTTTCCACTTATCTCTATCTCTCCCATATGGCTCACATCGAACAGCCCCGCAGCGCGTCTGACCGCGAGATGCTCCTCCCTGAGTCCCTCGTACTGAACGGGCATCTCCCATCCCGCAAATTCGACTATCCTCGCTCCCAGCTGCAGGTGGATGGGAAACATCGCCGTTCTCTTCAATTTCACACTAATTGTTTAACAACTCAGGATGGGATTGTCAATAACTCGGGGTGCGAATATTCGGGAGACCCCGCCCGGAGCCCCCGGAGCGCGCCTGAGGAACCCGTCGATTGGAATTATTTATTTCCTGAAGGATTACAGAAATAAATTATCGGGAAGGAGAAAAACTCAAAAACTTCGGGTTTATCACCGAGCGGCAGTTATTCGGCCCCCAGGGTCGTGACTGCGTCCCTGTATCTCATAGGTACGAAATCGAGGTCGTTCACATAATTCCTGACCCCGCTCTCATCGACCCATACATAAATGGTTTGCTCTTCCGCTGGCGGAGGGTTGTAGTAGTCGGCAGCGTCCTGCTCGGGAGAATCCGTATTCACATACCCGGCATCCGAATTATCCCGTTGGTATTCCGCGGGAGCAGGTGAGTCCTGACCGAACTGATTTACCTCCAAGTTGCTCGGCCTTTCGAGTGCGGTGCCGAGCGTAGTTCCGTAACCGAGCGGATAGTCGGGGTCCGCATAAGCATAATAGTTCATGTAAGGCGCATAGCCGTAGTACCCAGAATTGTAGTAAGGGGCATAGAGGGGATTAAATTTATAAGGGCGTTTGTGGTGCCGATTATCCCTATGCCATTTATCATGACCGTCGTGCGAATGGTCTTTATTATCAGAAAAATCATGCCTGTTATTATGGTTTTTGTTGAAATTGTTATTGAACCCCTGACCCTGACCGGAGTTACGGTCAACGTTTTTTCCGGCAATATTATTGGGTTGGGTTTTGTTATTCGTAACCTGTTTCGACTGCCCCGCTTTTTGACCGAGATTTCCGCTTTTCGAGCCTAAATTCTGTCCCCCGGCCCATAAGGGAAACGAAATCACGATTAATGCCAAAACTATAGAGGATAAAAGTTTAATTTTCATTATTTGAGCCCCCTGTCACACCCTCTTCGTGCCCTTTAACACCATACGAATATTATACATATCCAGATCTCATTTTAATATAACTTTATTTCTCGGGCCGGTCGGATCGTTGCCGGCGCACAGTCTAAACAGACTTGAATAATTGAATGACTTCGGGCTTCATAACCTTGCCCATACGGTTACGCGGAAGCTCGCCGACCGTAATAATCCGTGAAGGGACCTTGTACGGGGCGAGACGTTCCCTGCACCATTCTCTCACGGATTCGGGACTTACATTTTTTTCTCCCTTGAAGACGAGGGCGGCGCACACCCTCTCACCCCACTCGTCGTCCCCGAGGCCGACGACCGCGCACTCCTCTATATCAGGGTGTCCACTCAGGACCTCCTCGATCTCGAGCGCCGAAATCTTGTAACCTCCGCTCTTGATAATATCGACCGACTTCCTGCCGAGGACCCTGTAGACGCCGTCTCCGCTCCTTTCGGCGAGATCGCCGGTTTTGAACCATCCCCCCTCTGTAAAAGACCCTCTCGCGGATCCGGGGTCGTTCCAATACTCCAGGAAGACGTTCTTTCCCCTTACTATAATCTCTCCGGCCCCTTCTCCCCCGATCACGCCCCCGCTCTCGTCGATCAGCCCCACACCGACCCCCGGCAGCGGCGTCCCCACGCGTCCGGGCATTCTCTCTCCACGGAGGGGGTTCGAGAGCGCCATGCCTATCTCAGTCATACCGTAGCGTTCAAGGAGCACATGGCCGCTTATCTCCCTCCATCTCTCAAGCGTGCTCACCGGCAACGCCGCCGAGCCCGAGACCATGAGGCGCATCCCCCGGCAGGCCGCGCTCATCATTTTCTTCTCTTCGTCACCCGCTTCGTCCCACGAGCGTATAAGCCTCGAATAGATGGTCGGTACGGCCATAAAAAGGGTGTAGTCCTGCCCCATGAATTTCTCCCAAACACGCCGGGGATCGAATCCGTGCATGAGCTCGCAGCGCGCGCCCGTGAATAGGGCCGAGAGGAACGCGTTCATGATGCCGTGGAGGTGGTGGAGGGGGAGCACGTTGAGTATAAAATCGCTCCGTGACCATTCCCACGCCAGGGCGAGAGACCCGATCTGGGCCTTCAGGTTTTCGTGCGTCGTGACGACGCCCTTGGGCCTGCTCGTGGTCCCGCTCGTGTATATAATCATCGCCCTCCGAGTCTCGCTCACACCCGGCAAAGGCCGGGTCTGAGGATAGAGCGCGTCCCCGGACCGTATAAACACGGCGCCCCTGAGCGCAGCGAGCCGCGAGAGCCTCTCTTCGAATTCGGGCGAGGCAATGACGAATCCGGCGCCCGAGTTTTCTATTACGTAATCGAGCTCGGGGTCGGGATGCGAGACGCAAAGAGGCACGGCTACGCCGCCCGCAAGCCAGGCTCCCAGCATGACCGCAGCGTACTCGAATGAGGACGGTATGAGGAACGCGACCCGTTTTTCCCTCAAATCGTTTTCCTTCGAGAGAAGGCTCGACGCAACCGAGCACGAGGAAGCTAGCAGGTCTTCATAGGAGTAAGACCCCCTGGAATCGGTTATTGCGACTCTATCGCTATAGGAAGCCAGTCTATCGATCAGCTCAATTCGGTTCATAAAAATAACCTTACTGTCGTTGCCCAGGTGGCATAACCCGTCCACTTATTATAATTTGCCGCCGTTATTTGGTAAACTTAGCAGATATTCGCAGCGGGTTAATCGTTCGGGATAAAATGGAGACTGGAAAGATTCTGGAAATCGCAGAGATGGGGAACCCCATACTCAGGGAGAGGGCACGCGAGGTCGATAACATACACGACCCCGGGGTGCAGAGTTTTATAGACGACCTTATCGCGACAGGGATCAACGCGAACGGCGTCGGGATCGCAGCCCCTCAGGTAGACGTGCCGAAACGCATATTCATAATCTCCTCACGCCCGAACGTACGGTACCCCGATGCGCCCCTGATGGAGCCTGAGGCGGTAATCAACCCCGAAATAATTTCATGCTCCGATGAAACGGTGAAAGGCTGGGAGGGGTGTCTCAGCATACCGGGCATAAGGGGGCTCGTCCCGCGCCACAGCTCCGTGCGCGTCAAATACATTTCGAGGGACGGAAAGGTTGAAGAGAGGCAGCTCACGGACTTCATAGCCAGGATATTCCAGCACGAGTACGACCACCTGAACGGAGTCCTCTTCCTCGACCGTCTCGAATCGAACAGGGATATAATTACGGACAGGGAGTACATGAAGCTCTTACAGAGAGAATCGGAAGAATAGGGAGATGAAGATGTCCACCCTGAGGCATTCGGTCTTTATAACGGCGTTCCTGGTTTGC
>JAHKKQ010000213.1 GCA_020027805.1 Candidatus Dadabacteria bacterium | reverse complement strand
CGGCGGTAAGAGGGAAATAATTCTTTAAAGTGAGACTGATATGGACATAAAAAGGATTCTCTGGGCTACCGACGGGTCGGGCGAGGCCGAGCTCGCTCTCGGGTACGCGAAATACCTGGCGAAGCTCTCGGGCGCGGAGATCATCGGCGTGCACGTCATACCGCTGCCGGTACAGCTCCTGTTCGAATCCCTCAGGGAAGATGACAAGGAATTCCGGGAATGGCAATCGAAGGTGGAACGGAGGGTGAGCGACAGGTTCGTTGAGGTGAGGAACGAACTCCTTCACTCGGGGATAAAGTTCGACGGCGTCATACTGAAAGGAATGCCAGGCGATAAGATAAGGGAGTTCTCCCGTTTGAGAAAAGCGGACATCATCGTAATGGGCAAACAGGGGCACGGACTCATAGAGAGCATAATGGTGGGGAGCGAGACCGTGAAGGTGCTGAAGTCCTCGCACATCCCCGTGCTCGCGGTCAAGAGAGCCGAACCCGGTAAAGAGATAAAAATCAGCAGTATAGTGGTGCCGATAGACCTGGCCGACGAAAACGAGACCGCGCTCAATTGCGCCCTCGACCTTGCGGGCATGACCGGCGCGGACGTGACGGCCGTCTATGCTCTCAGGCTCGACATGTACGCACAGGACATACCGGCGAGCGCGCTCGATATAGTCATAAAGCAGTCGGCGAAGGAGCTCCGGGAAAGGACGGACGTGATCAAGGCCAAATACGATAGCTCGCACGGCGCGTCCGTAAAAGGCGGTATAAAGACTGAAGTGATACACGGGCTCAGCCCCGCGATATCGGGATCAGATGCCTGGCAGTGAAAACACGTCAAGACAGCGCTTGATCGATTTCCTCCTCGACCCCTCTTCGTATCCGCACAGGCCTCCGGCGGTCAAACACTTGCAGACGCATATATCCGACATATTCATCGCCCCCCCTTACGTGTACAAGGTCAAAAAACCCGTAGACCTGGGTTTCCTCGACTTCAGCACCCTTGAGAAGAGAAAGCACTTCTGCTCCGCCGAGGTCGAGCTCAACAGGAGGCTCTGCCCGGGCGTATACCTGGGCGTGGAAGAGATCACGCTCTCGGACGGGAAGCACTCGTTCGGCGGACAGAGCGCCATAGTCGAGTACGCCGTCAGGATGAGGCAGCTCCCCGAGAGCGGGTTCCTCCTCAATATGCTCGGTGAGGGCACCGCCGGCGAGGATGACTTGAGGCGTATCGCCCGGAAGCTCGTCGATTTTTACATGTCCCAGCCCCGCCGCGCCGAGGTCGAGGAGTACGGCCTTCCGGAGAAGATAAGGGTAAACATCGACGAGAACCTCTCGATCTCCCGGAAATTCACGGGGAAGACGATCACCCGGACCGCCTACGACTCGCTCCTTTATTACAACGAACGGTTCTTTTCGGATAACCGGGGTCTTTTCCTCAAACGCATGGAAGGGGGCTTCATAAGGGACTGCCACGGCGACCTGCACCTGGGCAATATCTGTATAAACCGGGACGGCATCTGCATTTACGACTGCATCGAGTTCAACGAGAGGTTCAGATACATAGACACGGCTTCGGACATCGCCTTCCTCGCGATGGACCTCGATTATAACGGGTACCACGGGCTCTCGCGGTTTATCGTCGCGGAGGTCTCGCGCGCCATGGACGATCCGGGCATGTACGGCGTCATAGACTTCTATAAGTGCTACCGGGCGTTCGTAAGGGGAAAGGTCGAGAGCATAAAGGCATTCGAGCCGGAGGTCCCCGGGGACGAAAAGGAGTTGTCCCTCAAGACAGCAGCACGGTATTTCAGGCTCGCGCTGAGATACGCGCTTTTCGGCTCGAACCCCGCGGTCATCGTCACGTTCGGGATAATAGGCACGGGGAAATCGACCCTCGCCGGAATGCTCGCGGAGGAGCTCTCGTGCGCCGCCATAGCGTCGGACGCCGTGAGAAAAGAGATCACGGGGACACGCGCCGGGAAGAAGGGATACGAGGGGTGGGAAGAAGGCATATACGCGAGCGGCATTACGGACAGGACGTACAGGGAGATAATCAGCCGCGCGCTCGCCGAGGCCGGGACGAACCGTCTGTCCGTGCTCGACGCGAGCTTCTCCAAACGCGTGTGGAGGGAATACCTCCTCCGTGAAGCCGGGCTTAATGGGGCCGGCGTGTATTTCGTCAGGACTACCGCGACACTCGACGAGGTCGAGCTCAGGCTCTTGAGAAGAGAGAAGGAAGGCCTTTCCATCTCGGACGCGGGGGCGGCCCTGCTGCCGAGGTTCCTCGCCGAGTGGGAAGAGCCCGCCGAGATAAAGGGCGGGCGTTACTTCGAAGCCGATACGGAGAGACCGGGGCGCGAATTGCTAGACTCGTTATTCAGAAATATCATAGACGCGGGAGCCTCGTCCCCGTCCGGGCAGTAACGCATCACACAGCGATTCCGGTAGAAGCCAGGCGCTGGTTTTCCTCTATTCTCATAATACCGATAACACTATGACGGCGATCAGAGAGCCCTGGAACATTTCGGAAGAGGATGTGCTGACCGCACTCGGGGTCTCCCCCGGGGAAGGTCTCGACAGCCGTGAAGCCGGCGCACGGTTAAAAAAATACGGACGGAATTGCCTCGTCGAAGCCAGGCCCGCAAGCGTCCTCTCGATACTGTCAGGCCAGTTGAGGAGCCTTATAGTCCTCCTACTCGTTGTTGCGGCCATTCTTTCATTCGTATTCAACGACTGGCCCGAAGGCGCGGCCATAATAGTCGTGATTATTCTGAACACTGCTATCGGTTTTTTCACCGAGATAAGGGCGGTGAGGTCGATGGAGGCGCTCTACAAGCTGGTCCGTGTGGAATCCACCGTGCTCCGGGGCGGGAACGTTTCCGTTATACAGGCCGAGGACCTGGTCCCGGGGGACATAGTGCTGCTCGAAGCGGGGGACGTAGTCCCCGCCGACATCAGGCTGCTCGAGGCCTCGAGGGTCGAATCGGACGAATCCTCGCTCACCGGCGAATCCACCCCCGTGAGAAAATTTACAGGCGCGGTAACCGGGGAAGCGGAGCTCGCCGAGAGGCGCAACATGGTATTCATGGGGACCGCCCTCACCAAAGGCTCGGGCAGGGGCGTCGTCACGGCCACTGGGCTCGGCACCGAGCTCGGAAAGATAAGCGTCCTCGTCGAGAAGGCGGGGCAGGACAAGACCCCCATCGAAAAGAACCTCGACAGGCTCGGGCAGAGGCTTATATGGGTCACGCTCCTTCTGGCCTCGGCCGTTATAATCGGAGGCGTCCTCACGGGGAGGGACGTCCTCCTCATGGTAAAGACCGGGATAGCGCTCGCCGTGGCGGCCATTCCGGAGGGCCTGCCCGTAGTCGCGACGATAGCGCTCGCGAGAGGGATGCTGAGGATGGCGCGGCGGAACGCGCTCGTCAACCGGCTCGGCGCCGTCGAGACCTTGGGCGCGGCGAACGTAATCTGCACCGACAAGACCGGCACTCTCACCGAGAACAAGATGACCGTCGAGGCGATAGTTACCGATGGAGGGAGGATCGAGTTCACGGTCGAGGACGGAAAATTCCTCATCGACGGACAGGTGTCGGATTCCATCACGGACGAAGCCGCCGTAAGGGTCATAGAGACAGGCGTGCTCTGCAGCAGGGCCCGTCTCGGCGGGAAGGGTCCCGGAAACGGGGGCGACATGGGGGACCCGCTTGAGATCGCGCTCCTCAGGGCGGGAGCGCAGGCAGGGATAGACAGGGACGCGCTGCTGTCGGCATACCCCGAATCGGGAGTCGAGGCCTTCGACACGCTCGTGAACATGATGGCCACGTTCCACAAGTCGGACGGAGCGGTCCGTGTCGCCGTCAAAGGCGCTCCCGACGCCGTTCTCGCGTGCTGCGACCGCATCCACACCGCCCGCGGGATGACGGAGCTCACGGAAGATGGAAAGCGTTTCTGGCACGCGAAGAACGACGAGCTCGCCTCGCTCGGCTTGAGGGTAATAGCGCACGCCGAGAAAACCACGGCGGACCCCGAAACGAGGCCGTATAAGAACCTCACGTTCCTCGGGCTGGTTTGCCTCCTCGACCCTCCGCGCCCGGACATCAGGGAGGCCATCCGGCAGTGCCTCAGGGCCGGCATAAAGGTCGTTATGGTCACGGGCGATCACCCCGCCACGGCCCGGAATATCGCGCTGGCGGTCGGGCTCACCGGAAGGGGCGACGAGCCTGTAATACA
>JAHKKQ010000059.1 GCA_020027805.1 Candidatus Dadabacteria bacterium | reverse complement strand
TTACTTTAAAGTTTTGTGATAAATTCCAACAAATGAGAGGTGTTACGGTTATGGACTGGGGCATGAAAAATAGAATGGCCAGAATAATCAACCCCGGGACGGGGAGGGCGGTAATGGTCGCGTTCGACCACGGGTACTTCCTCGGCCCCACGCACAAGCTCGAGGATCCCCGGCAGACTATAACGCCCCTTCTGCCCTATGCCGATACCATAATGCTCACGCGAGGCGTGCTCCGGAGCTCAGTCGATCCGGCATCCCGCGCCAACGTGGTCCTGAGGGTCTCGGGAGGCTCGAGCATAGTCGGGCCCGACCTTTCGGACGAAGGCCTCACGACTTCATTCAAGGACGCCATAAGGCTGAACGTGGCCGGCGTCGGCATATCCGTATTCGTGGGCAGTGAGCACGAGCGGCAGACGCTTCTCAATCTGGCGAAACTCGTCGATAAGGGCGAGGAATACGGCATCCCGGTACTGGGCATCACGGCGGTGGGGAAGGAGCTTGAGAAGAGGGACGCGAGGTATCTCTCCCTTTGCTGCCGTATTTGCGCCGAGCTCGGCACCCATATAGTCAAGACCTATTACTGCGAGGATTTCGAAAAGGTCACGGCGAGCTGCCCCGCGCCGATTGTAATCGCCGGAGGGCCCAAGCTCGAGACCGAGATGGACGTCTTTGAGATGACGTACAACGCTATTCAGCAGGGCGCAGTCGGGGTGGATATGGGGAGGAACATCTGGCAGAACGATCACCCCGTAGCCGTAATAAGGGCCATCAGGTCGATTGTCCATGAAAACTTCAAGCCCAAACAGGCCCACGACCTCTTCCTGAGTCTGAAAAACGAAGAATCCAAAAAGGTAGCCGGCGCATAAAAACCAAACCAGGCAAGAACCCAATAAAACCGGCACCCGGAGCGCCCGGAAACAGTATGCGAGTAGCGATGTATTACAACAACAGGGATATCAGGCTCGAGGAAATGCCCGTTCCCGATATAGGTCCCGGCGAGATACTCATGCGCGTCCATGCGAGCGGCGTTTGCGGGAGCGATCTGATGGAGTGGTACCGCCTCCCGAAGGCCCCGCTCGTTCTCGGTCACGAGGTCGCGGGCGAGGTAGTCGGGACAGGCGCGGGTGTAGAGAGATTCAAACCCGGCGACCGCGTCATCGCAACCCACCACGTCCCCTGCAACACCTGTTATTACTGCCTCAGAGGCAATCACTCGGCATGCAGGACCCTGAGGACGACCCGTTTCGACCCGGGCGGCTTCTCGGAGTACATACGCATACCCGCTATAAACGTAGACAGGGGCGTGCTCAGGCTGCCCGACGAAGTCTCCTACGACGAAGCTTCATTCGTCGAGCCCCTTGGGTGCGTCGTCCGCGGCCAGAGGCTGGCCGGATTTCAGGTCTCGGACAGCGTGCTCGTAATGGGGAGCGGCATAACGGGGATGCTCCACATTCAGCTCGCGCGCGCCGAGGGGGCGGGCCGAATCATCGCAACCGACATAAGCGATTTCAGGCTTAAGGCCGCTTCCGGTTTCGGCGCCGATCACACGGTCGACGCAGGCGGGGACGTGGCTTCATATATCCGCGGCGTCAACGAAGGCCGTCTCGCCGACATGGTTATCGTATGCACTGGCGCAGAGTCCGCGATAGAGGGCGCATTCAAGCTCGTCGAGCCGGGCGGAACGATCCTCTTTTTCGCCCCTTCCGGGCCTGAAGCGGAAATTACTATCCCGTACAATGAATTCTGGTGGTCGGGCATCAAGACCGTGAGCTCTTACGCGGCTTCTCCTTCCGACCTTGCCGTAGCGCTTGAATTGATAAGGGCGAAAAGGGTGAACGTCGGCGGTATGGTGACCCACAGGCTCCCGCTTTCAGAGACCCAGGACGGGTTCCGCATGGTCGAAGAGGCGCGGGATTCGATCAAAGTCATTATCCGGCCCCACGGCTGACCGGTCATTTTTCTCCAAGCAAATGGCGCAGTATCATGCTGACTATCGCCATCACGGCGGCCCCGAAGAACGCCGTCCAGAACCCGCTCACATGGAAGCCTGGGGCTATGGAGGATGCGAGCATGAGCATGAGGGCGTTGATGACGAGAAGGAATATGCCGAACGTGAGTATCGAGAGCGGGATAGTGATTATCTTGAGGAATAACCCGATCGTTGCGTTTATCAGGCCTATTATCACCGCAGCCAGGAGGGCTGTCCCTATCCCTTCCACCACGAAGCCCGGAATGATGTACGACACTATCAAGAGACTGGCCGCGCTTATTATCCACTGAATCAATATATATTTCATTTGGTCCCCCCTACCTGCCGTTCTTTCTATAAGGACGATGATGCAGAGCTCTCAGATATTATTCACGATTTATATTAAATATAAAGTGATATCCCGTATAGAAGCGGCGCGGACGCTCCCTCTTTTGACACGCATCCCTTTAAAACCTAAACTGTACGGTTATGGAAAAACCCGTTTTATATCTCATTGACGGCAGCTCATACATATTCAGGGCCTATTACGCGATAAGACGTTTAAGCACATCGAAGGGGTTTCCGACGAACGCCGTCTACGGGTTTGCGTCCATGATTTTCAAGTTCCTGAAGGACTATAAGCCCGCGTACCTGGGGATAGTTTTCGATGCCAAGGGGGATACATTCAGGAACGAGATGTACGACATAATGGGCACGATCGCGAGGGACTATGAGCGGCGGGGCATAGACGTCGTTCTCGTCACCGGGGATAAGGACTTTACCCAGCTCGTGTCGGACAAGGTCACTCTCCTCGATACCATGAAGAATAAGGAAACCCTTACCATGGATGTAATTGAAAAATACGGCGTGCCGCCCGATAGGGTGACCGACGTGTTCGCCCTTATGGGTGACCAGGTGGACAACATCCCCGGCGTAAAAGGCATAGGCGAGAAGACGGCTATAGGGCTTATCAAGTCGTTCGGCTCCCTCGACAACCTTCTTCAGAACCTGGACGACCTCGCAGAAAGGCAGCGTACCCTGATCACTGAAAAAAAGGGGGACGCGCTGCTCAGTAAAGAGCTCGTTACGATCAAGACCGACATCGACCTCGACGCAGGGCTCGAAAAATTCAGGTACGGAGGTTTCGATAAGTCCAAGCTCAGGTCGTTATTCGACGAGCTCGAGTTCAAGAACCTTCTCCGCGAGCTGGGCGACGGAGGGAGCGTAGTAGAGAAAACAGATGAGAACCGTGCCGTCCCCTACGACAACTATTCGCTCATATTGACCGAAGACGGTCTCGACCGCGTGATCGGAAGGATTAAGGAGACGGGCGAGGTCTCGATCGATCTCGAGACGACCTCCACGGATCCCATGCTCGCAGAAATCGTGGGCATAGCGCTCTGTCCCGCCCCTCACGAGGCATACTACGTACCCGTCGCGCACAGGTCGCTTGCCGACTCCTCTAAGAGGCAGCTCGGCCTCCCGGCCGTGCTCGAGAAATTGAAGCCCCTCATCGAGGATAAAGGTCTCCGGAAAATAGGCCAGAACCTCAAATACGAGTTTGTGCTCTTCGAGATGTACGGGGTCAGGCTTAACGGCATATCTTTCGATACTATGATAGCGGCGCACATGCTCGATTCCTCGAGGATAAGCTACAGCCTGGACGAGCTCTGCCGTCTCTATCTGGGGCACAGCATGATCTCCTACAGGGACGTGACCGGGACGGGGAAATCCAAAATCAACTTCGAGGAAGTGGAGCTTGAAGCCGCGAAGGTTTATTCCTGCGAAGACGCGGACGTTGCGATGCTGCTCTCAGAGAAGCTCGCCCGGGAGCTTGAGGAGCTCGATCTGCTCCGGGTCTACAGGGACGTAGAGCTTAGGTTTATAGAGGTACTCGCCCGTATCGAGATAAACGGGGTGAAGGTCGACGACGCCAGGCTCAGGGAATTATCGAAGGAGTTCGAGGCGGGACTCAAAGATATAGAAAAAGCGATCTTCGAGGAGGTCGGGTACGACTTCAATCTGAATTCCCCCCTGCAGCTGAGGCAGGTCCTGTTCGAGACGCTCCGCCTGCCCCAGAAAAAGCTCACGAAAACCGGAGAGTCTTCGACTGACGTCGAGGTGCTGAACGACCTCAGCAAATTCCACCCCGTCCCCGAGAAGGTGCTCGAGCACAGGACGCTTTCCAAGTTGAAGTCCACCTACGTGGACGCGCTTCCGAGGCTGATCAATCCCAGGACCGGGAGACTGCACACGTCTTTTAATCCCGTGGGCTCCTCTACAGGGAGGCTCAGCTCGAGCGACCCGAACCTCCAGAATATACCGATAAAGACCGCTCAGGGCAGGCGCATAAGGGAGGCTTTTATCCCCGAAGAGGGCTATATAATGCTCTCGGCCGATTACTCCCAGATAGAGCTCAGGCTGCTCGCCCATTTCTCCGGGGACGAGAGTCTGGTCGAGGCGTTCATGACAGGAAGCGACATCCATCAGAGGACTGCCGCAGAGATATTCGGCGTAACCCCCGACCTCGTAACCCCCGATATGAGGAGGCTCGCGAAAAATATCAATTTCGGCATTATCTACGGAATAAGCGCTTTCGGCCTCGCAAAACAGCTGGGCACGTCCGTCTCCATAGCCAAGAGCTACATAGACGAATACTTCAAGCGCTATGGGAAGGTCAGGGACTATATAGAGAAATCGATAGGCGATGCGAAGAGCAAAGGTTATGCCGAGACCCTACTCGGCAGGAGGCGCCCTATACCCGAGCTCGCTTCGGACGACAGGAACAGGAAGGGCTTCGGCGAGCGCACGGCCATGAATACCCCGATCCAGGGCTCTGCGGCGGACATCATAAACATCGCGATGATAAGAATCCACGAAAGGCTCGCGTCCGGTTTCAAGACCCGCATGATTCTTCAAGTTCACGACGAGCTCCTCTTCGAAGTCCCCGGGGACGAGCTCGACGAGATATCCCGAATGGTTAAAGAAGAAATGGAAAGGGCGTGGACTCTCAGGGTCCCGATCGTGGCCGAGATAGGCACGGGAAGGAACTGGGCGGAAGCTCACTGATCCCGCCCGGTGTTATATTTAAATCAGGCCTAATCCCAATTTCCCGGTTACTGCATTATCCGTCGACTAGCGTACATCCGTCCGGGTCGACGGACGATGTCCCGCTCTGGTCTATCGCCGACTTGGCTCCGCTTATCGAACAGTCGTTTTGAGGGTTTATTTCGACCTCGGAGGCGCCCGCTGACTTTATTCCGTGCTCCTTGAGCGATGTTATGAATATATTGTTGTCTTCCGGCGTGACAGTCTGCGTTACCCTGACGAACGAATCGTTGCTGGTCTTTATACCGTCCTTATTGGCGCTTATGGTTATATCGAAGTCGGCTTCGAGCACGACGAATCCCGAGCCCTGTGTATCTATCCCAATACCGCAGTCGACGAGGGTAATGCTCCTCGCCGTTATCTCGACGGCACTTTCCCCGTGTGACCTGATACAGGTGTTCCCGTCTCCGTCTATCTCGAAGTCTGCTTCGAGCGAGTTGAATGTCAGCTCGTCGGAGCCGTCGGTGCGTACCTGGTCCTGAAATACGGTCCAGTCGTTGACTAGGATCTCCCCGGGCCCTTCTACCAGTAGTGTTACGTTGAATATCACATCGCTGTTGCGCGTAACTGCTATAAACCTCGAGAGCGTGAAGGAGTCCCCTTGGAACTCTATCTTGACCGTGTCCGAGTTGGGCTTGAATCTGAGTGTGAATTGGCCGAGATTGTTTGTTTTTGTCGAGTCGATCTTTTTATTGTTACTGTTAAAGACGGTGACCTTGATACCCGAAACAGAGCCGCTTATTACCTCTAATACCGTTCCGTTGATCCTTGTGTTGTCGCCTCCGCCCCCGCCTCCCCCGCTGTCGCATCCCCATATGCTCGACGACATGAATGAAACCATAACGAGCAATATCAATAGAAACGAATGGCTGTTCAGTAATTTAACCATGATCCTATCCTCCGTAGTAGTTGGTTAATGGTTAAAAATAATCGGGGAAACCAAACTTTATTTCTATAATAACTGAAAATACTTGATTTTTACATAGGTGTTGTAAAGGCAGTTGTAAATAGAGGCTGTCTTGAGACTTGTTTTTTAATTACACTATTCCTTAGCCTCCATTTGGGTTAATTGCAGGCGGGTCATGTTGAAATGAGCATAAAAGCGGGCATTCTCGGAGCTACGGGCTACACCGGTGCGGAGCTGCTGAGGCTTCTGTCGGGCCATCCCGGCGTAAGCCTGGAATGGCTTACATCGGAGAAGTTCGCGGGCAGGAAGATAGACGAGGTGTTCCCTCACCTCAGGGGTTTTTCAGATATCGGATGCAGGAGCATATCGGGATTGAAAGACCTGGGTAAGGTCGATGTGGCTTTCTCCTGCCTCCCTCACGGCTCTTCCATGCACTTTACGGCGAGGCTCCTCGAGGCGGGAGTCCGCGTCATAGATTTTAGCGCCGATTTCAGGTTCAGGAACCCCGCGATATACGAAAGGCTCTTCGGCGGCACGCATAAATATAAGACCCTGGCCGATGAAGCCGTCTACGGGATACCTGAAATCTTCAGGGACGAAATAAGAAACTCGCGGCTCGTGGCGAACCCCGGATGTTTCGCAACGGGAGTGATACTCGGGTTGTACCCCCTTATATCGGAGGGCCTCATAGACGTAAGCTCCATAGCAGCCGACGCCAAGGCGGGGGCGTCCGGCGGGGGACGCGCCCCGTCGCTTCAGCACCATTTCCCGGAATCGAATGAGAACGTAAGGGTCAACATATCCGCCTCAGACAGCCAGGGGCCCGAGATGGAAGAGGTGCTCTCGCTTTTCTCCCCCGGAGAGGTTAGGATCGCCTTCATGCCCCATACTCTTTCCATCAACAGGGGTATATTGACGACGATCTATTCAGGGCTTAAGGAAACGGTCACGCCCGAATTTATTTCCGGTATATACGAGAAGCATTACGGCGGCGAGCCGTTCGTAAGGCTATACGCGCCGGATAAATACCCCGAGGTTAAGGACGTAAGGTATACGAACGTATGCGGGATCGGTTTCCGGCTGAAGCAAGACAGGCTTATCGCCGTCACCGCTCTCGACAACCTCGTGAAAGGGGCCTCGGGGCAGGCTGTGCAGAATATGAACATAATGTTCGGTTTTGAAGAAACCCAATTGCTCGGCGGTTCGGGAATCTATCCATAGCGGGGTCTACCTTATATGAATACGCTGTCGGGCCTCTTTTTATCAGCGGCCGGGAAATTCTCCTCCCGCACCGCCGTCATTGAAGACGGCATAAGCGTCACGTATGGCGAGCTTGCCCGCAGCGCCCTGGGTTTCGCGTCCTTTCTCTACTCCCGCGGAATCAGGAAGGGGGACAGGGTCGCTATATTCCTCCCCAATTCCATCGAGTTTATAGAGGCGGTGTTCGGAGTGTCGTTGTCGGGTGCTGTGTCCGTACCTGTCAACAGCTCGTTTAAGACGGACGAGGTCGGTTTTTATCTGGAGCATTCGGGCGCGAGGCTCCTCATAACCGGGGACGAATTGATAAACACGGCCGGGGAAGCATCGTCCGGGGGAGGGATAGAAGCCGTCTCGATAAAGGGGGAAAAGGCCGCCTGGAAATTCCCCGGAAATCACCCGGACGAGGCCGCAGAGGCCGGCGTCGGGCCCGGGGACGAGGCGATCTATCTCTACTCGACCGGATCCACCGGTAAACCAAAAAGGGTGGCCAGGACCCACTATAACCTCTCCGCCCTCGCGGAAAACCATACGGAAACCGTGGGCTGGACCGAGGAGGACCGGATACTCTTCGTCGTCCCTATTTCGCACACCTACGGCTTCGGAAACTTGATAAGCGCCGTCAAGTCGGGGGCTGCTGTGGTCGTTTGCGGCGAGTTTAACCGGAACGGGGTCCTCGATTTACTGGAGAAGGAGCGCATAACGGCCTTCCCGGCGGTCCCGGTCATGCTCGACGTGCTCTCCAAGACCTACATGGACGGGCCGAGGGATCTATCGTCCCTGAAACTCGTTATCTCTGCCGGCGCCCCGCTCCAGGAGCATGCCTTTCTCAAATTTCACGAGAGGTTTTCCGTCTATCCGAGACAGCTATACGGATCGACCGAGACGGGTGTCATATCGATTAACCTCTGCGGCGACGATGAAATAGAGAAGCGGTTTAATTCGGTCGGCAGGCCTGTGAAGAACGTATCGGTGAAGGTCTTCGGCGAAGACGGCCGGGAGTCGGGCGCGGGCGAGCCGGGCGAGCTTGCGGTCAGGAGCCCCTCCATGGCGGCCGGGTATTACGGTCTTCCCGAGGAAACGGCGAGGGTGTTCAGGGACGGGTACTACTTCACGGGCGATTTGGGAATGATAGACGAGGCGGGGTATATATACATAAAGGGCCGTAAGAAGCTTCTCATCAACGTGGGTGGGTTCAAGGTCGACCCCGGAGAGGTGGAAAACCTCCTCTCGCAGCACCCGGACATCGCCGAGGCGGCGGTATTGGGGGTAACGGACGGCCGCGGTAACGAGCGGGTGAAGGCGGTCATAGTCGCACGGCGGCCGATAGATGTAAAGGATGTCATCGGCTACTGCAGGGAGAGGATAGCCGAATACAAGGTCCCCGCTCTCGTCGAATTCCGCCGCGAGCTCCCCAGGAGCCCGACTGGTAAAATACTGAGGGAGCGGCTAAAGTGAATTTATAAAGGGAAGCCCTGAATGAGCGATACGATAAAGTCGAGGGTGAAAAAAATTCTGTCCGTGAATATGCTTAAAGATATCGACTTGCAGGAATTAGGGGACGGCACGCCTCTCCTCGACTACGGGGTCGGCATCGATTCCGTATCCAGGCTCGAGTTCCTGGTCGCGCTCGAAGAAGAGTTCGGTTTCAGGCTCGACGAAGCCGAGATATCCCCTGATTTTTTCGAGACCGTCGATAGTATCTCCGATTACATCTCACGGAGGATTCCGTGAGGTAGTGACGTCTAGTTAGTCAGGCCCTTTTCCTTCAGATATCTCTCGAACGAGTTTATGAATTCTCTTCTGACCCGTTCGCTCGCCCTCCCGATGGGCTCGATCACCGTTTTTTCGTAAAACTCGAATGCCGTCTCTTCGAGCTTCGTATCGGCTGTCGTCCTCGCGAGCCTCAGTATCGCGATCGAGTTATAGAATATAGCCTTGAACAGCGACCTCCTCGCGTCGTTGAACTTGAATTCCTCGAGCGACTTCTGGGCTTCGAGCAGTGCGTAATACCCCACTCCGAAGAATAGAGTAAGGAGCTTTTTGGCCTCTTCGGGAGACATCCCCTCTATCAGGTAGACGAGGGGGGCCTCTACGATAGATTCGAGCTCCTTCTCGCTGCTGATTATGTTGGCGAGCTCTTTAACCTTCTCGTCATCGGCGTTGTTTAAAAGGTCCTTTAATGCCCCCTGGACGTATTCGAGTGCGAAGCTGTCCTTGATTTCCTCGAGCGTTAGTCCTTCGGATTTCATGGATTTTATATGAGCGAGCTTGTCGAGAGTGGATTCGGGGAACATCAGGCGTGTCTTCGTCATCCCCGCTTCCGTGTATTTCTTCCTTTTGGGTTTCGGTATGAGTCCCAGTCTCGAGCATGACTTGATCGTCTTCTCGGGGTCGGCTCCGAGGTCGATTTTTCTTTTTTTCGCTTCCCTTATGATTTTTTCGAGTGAAATTTCAGCCATACCATGATATTAAGCAGTATCTAAAGCCTTTGTCAATCGGTTTTTTATTGACTTTCGGTCAGTTATGCCGGGATTTCCCGGGAACCCGCGGTTCATATTTATCAATAATCCCTCTGTACTCCGCCGGCGAATAGAACACTGACTTATCATCCGGCCGCCGACCCCTTTGATTGATTTTGCGCGGGATTTGGTTTATTACTTTCCTATGGCCAGGAGCACCCTCGTTTTATATGAGCCCTTAAACGCCCTCATGGATAAAAGTTATTACTGGAACGAATACGTACGGTTCTACGAGCAGTATTGGGGAGGCCCGACTTCCCCCTTCGGGGTATGGTTCGGGAACGAGTACGAGTCCTTTATTAAAGCGCTGTCGGAGAACCTCGGCATGGCTAAAGAAGAGATCGAGCACTGCTTCTTTACCAGGGACGAAGAAGGGAAGTATTACGTCGCTCCCTTCGGATCGAAGGCGAATTTATTTTTCTGCGAGAACTTCATCCCCGTCGAATGGTTCGTGCCGTTCAGCGAGGAGGACAGGCGGACGCTCTACACGCACTGGGGTTTCAACGCGCTTCACTACGACACGCGTCTCCATACCGCAGCCGGGAGACTGGACGAAGCTGAGGAGATCGTCTCCGGTATAGTGAACCTGCGTCCCCCGGACCTGGACGTTTCAAGCTACACGTATCTCACCGATGATTTATCCAATGGCCTGGCTGAGATTAAAACATGGCTCTCGGGTTTCGACCCGAGCGGTTTCCTCGTTTTAAACTACGGCGAGATATGCTCCGTAATCAACCCCTACAGCCTCGAGCGCGAGCGCTCCGTCGAAGAGACCTGGAAGTTCCTCCGTTCGCTGAAAGAGGGGGATTACGGCGAGGCGGACGGCTCTCTCAAGACCCTCATGCGGAAGTGGGACGATATAAGGAACTACGCTTCCGGTAGCCTCGATGATTCCACTCTTCAGTGAACGCCTCGCAAACGAACCTCGTATAAAATCCTGCACCGAGCCTATCCCGCAAGCTCCCTGCCGCCTCTCTGATCTTTCCCTCCCGAATGGTTCCCGGCCTTGGTTCGTATAAATAATTACGAGCGAAAACGGGCAAAACCGGAGAATCCCCGAAAATTCGGCGGCAGGGCGTCTCATAATTGGTCTTTTCTCCAATGATTTATTTAAGTTATAGCATATGATTTGAATCTGAAACCAAATGCCGTTCGTAATGGTTTATAGATACAAGATTGAACGAATGGAGATGCATCCGTCATCCGCCCAAGGGCATCTTAAATAGAAGGAGGCTCAAAATGTTCAAAAAGCCCGAATTTGCAGACGTATTCGACGATTTCAGGGTTAATCACGCGGAATCTTCCATAGCGGAGAGCTTCGACCAGGATGAATTGGAAGACATCGAGGTGTTTTTCGATGAGGAGGCCCAGCTTACCGAGGCGCCCGTAGAGACTATTGCCGATGCCGAAAAAACAGTCGGGGAAGTGGAGATAAGTCAGGACTTAAGGCTCGTAAACGCTTATTTCAAAGAGGTGAGCACCGAGGCTCTGCTGGCGCCGCACGAAGAGGCGCATGTGGCTGCGAAAATAAAGTGCTGCGAGGACAGAGCAAAAGCTGCGCGCAAAAAGATTGAAAAGGTTCTGGGGAAAAGACTCGGTGATGATATCGCCGCGATTCATTCCGAGGTTAAAAACTTCATGGAGACGAAGAACGAAAAAATCACTGCTGAAAATAAGATTAAACATGCCGCGGCGGAGAGCGGTCTCCTGCTCCTCGTCAAGCTCTATGACGCTTACGTGACGAAGGGGTTTCAGCTGAGGAACAGGTTTATTAAAGCCAACCTGAGACTCGTCGCCAGCATGGCGAAGAGGTACGTCGGCAGGGGCGTCCCGTTTCTCGATCTGATTCAGGAGGGGAACCTCGGATTGATAAAAGCCGTCGAACGTTTCGACCACACGAAGGGTTACAGGTTCTCCACTTACGCCTGCTGGTGGATCAATCAGGCGATGACGAGGGGGATTTTTAACCAGACGAGGACTGTGAAGATGCCTGCGTATCTCCTAGAGAAGGCAGGCAAGGTAAGGCACGTGAAGCGGCTCCTGACGAAGGATTACGAGAGAGAGCCCTATGCCGAGGAAATAGCCGAGAAAGCGCAGATGAGCGTCGAGAATGTGAAGAGGATCCTCGATTCGAGCGCGAACAAGGTAGTGAGGCTCGATACGCCCGTGTGGAACGGGGAGAAAGTGACGTACATGGACTTTATGGAAGATTCGAACTCGCTCGAAGTCGACAGCGTGATCGCGGAGATCTCCATACCCGGCAATATAAACGACGCCCTCCTGATCCTATCCCTGAGGGAGAGGGAAGTCGTAAAGATGAGGTTCGGTATCGGGTTTGACGGCCCTTATACGCTCGACGAGATAGGCCGGAAATTCAGGTTGACGAGAGAAAGGATAAGGCAGATAGAAAAAAAGGCCCTCGACAGGATAAGGAGATCGAAATCCGCCCCGGTTCTGAGGAGCCTGATGGAAGTATATAACTGATCATAAGGCGTGCGGGGAGGCCGCAAAGCCTGCCTGCATAAATCGAAGAGAGATCGATCGGGGTGCGCCCGGACAATCGGGGCCGCACCCCTTTTTTTTTCTTTCCTTCCGGTCTGGATTCCCCGTCTTATCCTGTGTATTATCGATTTAATCACTCCCAGATGAAAGCCGAAAATATTTCGAAGGTCATACGCATATTGAAGAAAGAGTCCCCCGGATGGGGTGTCCCCGCGGTAACGCTCGAGGCCGGGACCTCGCACGACCCCTTCAGGGTCCTCATTTCTACGGTGCTGAGCCTGAGGACGAAAGACGAGACCACGGCGGGGGCGTCCAGGAAGTTGTTCGCCCTGGCCGATAATCCCGAAGATATGCTCGGCTTGAGCGAGAAAGAGATTGCGGAAGCGATATATCCGGTCGGGTTTTACAGGACAAAGGCGAAGAACATACTCGGCATATGCCGTGAGCTGATAGATAAACACCGCTCGCGGGCGCCCGACGATCTGGATGAGCTGCTTCGTCTGAAAGGCGTGGGCAGGAAGACCGCGAACCTCGTGCTCACGCTCGGCTACGGGAAACACGGCATTTGCGTCGACACCCACGTTCATAGAATTTCAAACAGGCTCGGATACGTCCTGACCCGGAATCCTTTTGAGACCGAAATGGCGCTCAGAAAAAAACTCCCGAAGAGACACTGGATAGATTACAACAGCCTCCTCGTGGCGTTCGGCCAGTACCTCTGCCGCCCCGTGTCGCCCAAATGCAGTGTCTGCCCGGTCCTGATGTACTGCGACAGGGCCGGGGTCGGAAAGAGCCGCTGAAACCGGCCGCCGGTGTTAACTTTAATTATCTTTTAATTCCCGAATGCCTTCATCGGGAATCCAGCTTGTTAATTTAAATCATTCGCGGCTGGAAGCCGCTCCTACAGGGTTTGAGATTAATTCTTGTAGGAGCACCATCCTGGTGCGACAATCTCGTCTTTTTCTCTCTTCCCGACATTACAGAATTTGCGTTAAGAAAATCGCATGTTGAAGCGTAAAAATCTTTCAGCAGTCCATTTGTAAGATTTTAGCTTCAACACAAGATTTTTAGCAAATTATGTAGTCGGATGATTTTTGCTTCTTTTCATC
>JAHKKQ010000212.1 GCA_020027805.1 Candidatus Dadabacteria bacterium | reverse complement strand
TATAGGCTTCGCGATACCCATCAACATGGCCAAGAACGTAGTCGCGCAGCTGCGCGACAGCGGGAAGGTGGTTCGCGGGTGGATAGGGGTATACGTACAGCAGATAACGCCCGAGATAGCGGAGAGCATCAATCTCCAGGACCCGCGGGGAGCCCTCGTGGCCGATCTCACTCCCGGGGGCCCGGCTGAGGAAGCCGGGGTTAAGAGGGGCGATATAATCGTCGAGTTCAACGGAAAGCCGATAGAGGATATGCCTGAACTGCCCAAATCCGTCGCATCTTATGCGCCCGGGACGAAGACGCAGCTGAAGGTTCTGAGGAACGGCGAGCCCAGGACCCTTGATATACGACTCGGGGAGCTGCCTGAAGAGGTCGCCCAGGAGTCCAGAAAATTGACGGGTAAAGCGGTTGAAGAGGGGCTCGGACTGATCGTCCAGGAAATTACCCCGGAGGTACGGAATACGTTCGAGACGGATATTTCGAAGGGCGTAATAATTACCAATGTCGCGCCCGGAAGCACCGCAGCGAACGCCGGACTCGAGCCGGGCGACGTGATACTCGAAATAAACAAAAATAAAGTCTCGAACCTCGACAATTATAAGAAAACCATGGACTCGGTAAGCGAAGGACAGAATGTCCTTTTCCTGATACGTCGGGGATCGACCACCATCTATGTCGCGCTTAAGTTAGAAGGGGATAAAGGCGACGATGGGAAGGGTTGAAGAGAGGCTGAGCGAGCTCGGCATTAAGATCCCCGATATACCGGCGCCGCTCGGTTCATACAAGCCCGCCTCGATAACCGGAAACCTTATTTTTATTTCGGGTCAGCTCCCGTTATCGGAAGGACGGCTCTTATTTCAGGGGAAAGTCGGCTCAGACATAACTGTCGAGGAAGGTATGCAGGCGGCAAGGGTCTCGGCGGTAAATGCGCTCGCGGTGATGAGTAAAGAGTTAGGCGCGCTCGGCAGGGTCAAGAAGATCGTGAAGGTTACCGGATACGTCGCAAGCGCGCCAGGCTTTCATAATCAGGCGAATGTGATAAACGGCGCATCCGACTTATTTTATCAGGTCTTCGGAGAGGACGGGCGTCACGCGCGCGCCGCGGTCGGGGTGGCCGAGCTCCCAATGAACGCCCCTGTGGAAGTCGAGCTCATAGCCGAAATTATTACCTGAAATACTTGATCGGAATGACTATCCCAGCTTGAGTTGTTTCCCATATGGGCCGAAGCTTAACTGTATTTATATATACCGATTTCCCTTCCGAATCACTCGACATAGATGTTATAACCGAACGCCTGGACAGGTTCGGTATTTCAGCCAAAAGTCGGGGAGACCTATTCGAATTTCTGGGAAATTCGGACATCCGATTCCATATCGCCGATATCCTGGCCCGGTCCAGGATTACCGATATTGAAAATCCGCTCGATGTGCTCCCCGCGGATAATGAGGCGCAAGCGGATTCGGAGCTGAGGAAAATGTCCGGGCTCGAGAGCGTGAGGGGGGAATTCTACGACGGTCTCTGGATGCAGAGGATTCTGCACGGGGCTCTTTCCGGCAGGAACCCCGGAGAGACAGGCAGAGGATATATCCACATGATATTCACGGGCCGGCTCTTCGGAACGTATGACGGCAGGCGGTACCATGCGAGGGTAATTCTTGCCGGAAGTCCCGCTCTCATATCGACTTCAGGGCTTGTTGAGGCGCCGGCAAAGCCGAGAGAATACTATTTTATCAAGGGCGGCCTCGTCCGGAGCGGTCAGGATGTATCGGAGCTCGACATTATGTATAAGGGCAGATACGTCGAATACGACGACCCCAAGATATCACCTATCTTGAGCTCTTACGCTCTTCAGGCGGTGTATTACGAGCTGACCGGCGGGGAATTCTGCGGGGACACAGGGTGCTGTTTATATAACTCGCACTGGCAGGTAGAAGTGCTGAAGGTTCAGTATGAAGGGGGTATCTGTGAAAAGTGCCTGGAAGCGTTGAGGGAAGCCGGGTGATGGGATAAAGGAGGGGGGGAAGAGTTTATCTTCCCCTTTATATGCGATATCTCGATTACGCCCTTGCCTGTTCCTGTTTCTGGAGTATTTCGATCGCGACCTGAGCCGCTTTCTTACCCGAAAGAAGCATTCCGCCGAACGTGGGTCCCATCCTCGGCAGGCCGAATATGGAACTGACCGACATTCCGCATGCGATGAGCCCCGGATGCACTTCTCCGGTGTACTCCACCAGGGCATCCTCCGACTTCTCCACCCACATGGAGCCGTGGCCGGGCAGCTTCTTAAAGAGCCCCTGCTGGGCGAGCCTCGATACGCAGTAGGCGTCATGGCCCGTCGCGTCTATCACGAGCTTCGATTCGATGGCTATCGGGTCGAGGCATGTAATTTCCTTGGGCATGTTGGCTATGGGCGTCCAGTTTATAACGATTCCGGCCACCCTCCCGTTCTCCCTGTACACGAGGTCGTCGAACATGGTCATATTCCTTATTTTAGCCCCCGCTTCGCACGTCATGGCAATCAGCTTGGAGCATGCGTACGGTCCGTCTGCGACGAAGAGCCCCTTCTGGACCTCTTCGTAAGGCACTTCTATCTCGTCCAGCACCTGATTCCCCGGCTCTCTTACGGTGACTTTGTTCATCAGGTAGCCCCCTATCCAGAAGCCGCCGCCCAGGTAGTTCATTCTCTCGACGAGAAGTACTTTATACTTCTGTTTCGCGATGTCCTTGGCCGCCACCAGGCCGCTCGGACCAGCGCCAACTACTATAACATCACTAGATATGTATTCGTTGAACTCTTTCGCGAAACCCTCGACTATAGCCCTCGTAACCTCTTTCTCGCCGACGGGCGCGAATTTAACCTTAAATTCAGCCATAAAATTTATACCTCCGTAATATCTCAGTGGCTCTTTAGACCCGTTTACTCTATCACAGAATCGGGGAGCGTCAATATAATTTATTATACACAATACGCCGCCCGAAACGCAGCCGGCGCAGGGTTTCTGTGGCTATTGACAGAATTATTGGTTATCTTATATTTCCGGGTGCGGGGGCTGAATATATTAGAATTTTATCGGAGGTAGTCTGAATGCATGCGCGGGTGAAGGTTATTTTTACGCTGGCGGTCCTTTTCGTTTTTGCGGGTTTTGAGAACGATGCTTACTCGGGCCTCATAATGGAGCAGGTCGGTTATCAGCAGGGCTCAAACGACAAACAGAAAGTTACTATTTACATTCAGGGTGATAAATTCAAGCAGGTGGAGAACGGCGGACCATTTTCACCGGCAGTGATATTCGACCTTAACTCCGGGGATATCATGTTTGTGAACGACGAGAAAAAACTCTATATAATCCTCAACAGAGACGAGTATCTCAAATATATAGAGTCCGTAATTTCAGAAAACAAGGACGTATCCATAGCCAGCCGGAACATCACCCTCAAGA
>JAHKKQ010000211.1 GCA_020027805.1 Candidatus Dadabacteria bacterium | reverse complement strand
GTTCAAAAGGAATGTGAGTTCCGGGGTGACGTCCAGCGCCGAGGCTTTTGCGGCTTTGTTGACTAACCTCATATCGAGCTTCCTTCCGTAACCCTGATAGACTATGGTGGAGTCGTAAAACCTGTCGCATATCACGATTTCACCGTTTTTCAGTTTAGGTTCTATGAAGTCTTTAACGTGCTGGGCCCTGTCGGCGCAAAAAAGAAAGAGCTCGGCCATAGGCGTCAGCACCAATTCCCTCTCGTCCAGTATGATCGTCCGTATGAGATTCCCCAGGTGCCCCCAGCCTGGCTCTCTCGTTACCGTGACCTTGTACCCCTTCCCCAATAGAAATTCATTCAGGAGATTCGCCTGCGTGGATTTGCCGCTGCCTTCTATACCTTCGAACGTAATGAGCATATTTGGATATTTCCTCGCGGATGAGATAATCGGGTTAAGCGGACGACGAAAAGTCCGCCAACTGGTTTTGAGCCTTAATTCACCGCAGAATCCTACCATAATATCTATAATTGATACAGCCCGGTCTCAGCCCGCCTTTTCGACAGCGCGGTTGAGCGTTTTGAGCTCGGATGCGGTAAGGTCCCTCCACCTGCCCCTCTCCAGGCTCCCTATCTTTATCGGGCCTACCGACATCCGCGTGAGCTGCAGCACCGGGTGGCCGAATTTCGCGAAGAACCTCTTGACGAGGTGGTTCCTCCCCTCGTGGAAGGACAGCTCGACCGTGGTCGATACCCCGTCATTTTTTACTATTTTTATCGAGTCGGGCTTGGCAGGGCCGTCTTCGAGCTCGGTGCCGGCCTGCATCCGTAAGCAGGCGTCGCTGCCGATAACACCCTTCACCCTTGCCCTGTATACCTTGGGAAGCTCGTACTTCGGATGGAGTATCTTGTTGGCGAGATCCCCGTCGTTCGTGAGTATGATCAGACCCTCGGCATCATAATCGAGCCTGCCGACCGGGAACACCCTCTCGGGTATGCCCTTTATAAGCTCTTCTATCGTTTTCTTCTTATCCTGCCCCTCGCCGAGCGCCGTTATGTAAAGTTTCGGCTTATTCAAGATTACGTATCTTTTCAACTCAGGGGCGAGCACGTTCCCCAACACCTCGATCTCGTCCGATTCGGTATCTATGTTGCGCCCGAGCTCCCTCACGACTCTCCCGTTTATCCTCACCCCGCCGCTCTCTATGAGTTCGTCCGCCTTTCTCCTCGATGCGACCCCGCACATGGAGAGGTATCTGTTGAGCCTTAGTATCAATACAATTATCTCCTTTAAAATCGAGCTGTTATGTCAGTTCGCGTAAAGGGCTTCCCTCTTGGCCCAGAGGGTCTTGTTGCTTCCTCTCAACACGAACTTGACGAAGCCCTGGCTTTTATCCATCATCGACGCCTTTTCGTTCCCGTTCAGCTTAATGCAGCGCGTGTCGTCCGAAACGAGCTGCTCAGCGAGCGCGCCCTGCCCCACCTCCGTAAATTGGTAATACTTCTGAACGTCGATTTTATTGTAACAGGCCGGATACCCCGCCTCCGTAAAACATTCCCTGTTCTGAAAATCACAGACGGTTTTTTCGGAGCGGGCGTATTCCACGGGCATTAATACGAAGCAGGCGCATGTAATGAAAGCGAGTACGCATGTTAGTTTTATTGAAAGTAAATTATAGAGTTTTAAATTGTCACGATTCATCGCTGGGCATATCTCCTTTTGCAGCCGTGTGTTTTATCAAACCGGGTCCTATCAATTCGTGCTCGTATTCTGCCGGGCGTAGCCCGCGGGGGGCTCCATGTCGGACGGATCGACGCTGGTCTTCTCAGACGATTTGAACGTCGATTCCGCGTCCACCTTCCCCTCATCGTATTCTAACGTCTCTATCGGGAAGCCGTTAAGCTGTCTCAGCTGGTTGAAAACGTTCCTTTCGAACTGTACCTGCTCTCCGATCATGCTCCCGCCCTTCGAAAAGGATTTAGCCATCTGGTCCATAAAATCCGCCATGCGGAGCATAACGGCCATCATTTCCTCTCCCCCCTCTATACTGTTCCAATTGGCGACGCAGTGCTGCCTCACCTTTTCATCCCCTCTGAAAACGTCGTATTTCGTGCACGAGACCCCGTTCACATTCCCGTCCCCCGCTTTTTTTAATACGGGCTCGATATACTTGCCCCCGCCGGCACCCGGCATCTTCTGCCTCATCATCTCTTTCATTTTTTCCTGCTGGTCCGGGGGCATATCCTTCATCGCCGCCTCCATCTGGCTCATCGCCTGCTCAAGCTGCGTAGCCAGTGAGTTCATCGCCGCTTCGTCCATGACGAGGTAAGTCTTGTCGTCGTGATTGATCATTATTACCTCGTTCTTGTCGCCGCGGAATACCATCGAGCCTTCGAGCTCGGTCCCGTTCTCATAAAAATCCATGCGCAGGTTATTGTCCTTCACCTTGCCCTTTATCTGACCGACCGATGCTGGACTCATCTCTTTCTGCTCCATCACGAATAGTACGTCCGCATAAGAGCCATGTGCGAAGAATATAGCGAATACCGTTAACGCGAGCATCTTTAGCATTGCCGCCCCCCTTGCAAATTTGAATTAATTCTAACATATCGGACCCGACATTCATCTCTCCCCTGGAACGCCCGGGACTTCTCCGCAAATGACGGTAGAAATTCTTGACAATTCTCATGCACAACATAATCTAATTTAGTGCTCAGCGGCTATATACCCATATTAATAATAATGATACTTGCGATAGCGCTTGCGGCCGCTATGCTGGGTTTATCGGCGTCGCTCGGACCCAGGCGCGACTCCAGGCGGAAACTGTCCCCTTACGAGTCGGGAATACCCCCCACGGGAGACACGCGGGGGAAGTTTTCGATAAAGTACTATCTCGTAGGCGCATTATTTATACTTTTCGATGTGGAGGCCGTGTTCCTCTTCGCCTGGGCCGTGGTCTTTAAAGAGCTCGGAATTCTGGCATTCGTAGAAATCATAGTGTTTCTGCTAATCATTATGGGCGGTTACTTTTATATCGTGAAAAAAGGAGCACTCGAATGGGAGTAAACTCGAATTCGCTGCTGGGCGGTGACGGATTCATCACGACCACCATAGAGACGTTCGCCAACTGGGGGAGAAAGAACAGCCTCTGGCCGATGCCGTTCGGAACAGCGTGCTGCGCAATCGAAATGATGGGCGTATTCGCTTCGAGGTTCGACCTCTCGAGGTTCGGCGCGGAAGTAGCCCGTTTCTCGCCGAGGCAGGCCGACCTTATGATCGTATCGGGCACTATTACATACAAAATGGCATCCGTCTGCAGGATGATATACGATCAGATGCCCGAACCCAAATGGGTTATCGCGATGGGCTCCTGTACCTGCGGCGGCGGCCCCTTCGACAGCTATGCCGTCGTTCAGGGGATCGACGAATTCCTCCCCGTGGACGTGTATATAGGAGGGTGCCCGCCGAGGC
>JAHKKQ010000210.1 GCA_020027805.1 Candidatus Dadabacteria bacterium | reverse complement strand
CTTCGCGGCCTCGCTCTCGTCGACTTTTTTTGTCTTGGGTATCTCCATGCCCCTCATTACGGCGGGACGGCGCCTGACGGCAGTCATCCATCTCCTGAGATCCGGGAGGTCGTCGATATCCACTCCGGCCCAGTTATGGAGCGCAATCCAGGGGTACGCAGCCATATCCGCAATGGAGTAAAAATCCCCGGCTATGAATTCATTGTCCCTGAGGCGCGTGTCGAGCACCGTGTAGAGCCTCTTCGTCTCGCGCTGGTAACGGCTAATGGCGTATTCTATCTTCTCGGGCGCATACCTGAAGAAAACGTTGGCCTGACCCTGCATCGGCCCTATGCCGGACATCTGGAACATGAGCCATTGTATCACGGTGGAGCGGCCCTTCACGTCCGGGGGAAGGAATAGCCCCGTCTTCTCGGCCAGGTATATCAGTATCGCGCCCGACTCGAACACGGCGAAATCGTCATTATCGCGGTCGACTATAGCGGGAATCCTGCCGTTCGGGTTGATCTTCAGATACCAGTCCTGCCTCTGCTCGAACTTGCCAAGGTGAAGGTGGATGAGATTATAGGGAAGCCCGGCCTCCTCGAGCATTATCGAGACCTTCCTCCCGTTGGGCGTAGTGGACGTATAAAAATCGATCATGGGGGTTCTCCATTCGTTTTATTTGATGAGCTTCCAAAGCATCACAGTTAATAATGTTACTTTATAGATTTAGTTGATGAAAACTATATCTTGGATTCGGATAGGAACGATACGGCGGCGTTTATCTCATCCCGTGTGAGACTATGCCCGTTTTCCTGCCAGAACAGATCGACATGAGCCCCTGTCCGGCCGAGCAGGTCCGCAAGCTTTTGTGACTCTTCGGGCCTGACGATGGGGTCGTTAGTCCCCGCCGTTATCAAGACATCAGCACCGGACGAGTCCGGGAGTTTTTCCGGGACGAAGGGGACCATCGGATGGAATAAAACCGCTTTCCTGAAAATGCGCGAATAGGTGAGCATCAAGCTCGCAGCCATGTTCGCGCCGTTTGAATAGCCGGCTGCCGAGAGCATATCCGAAGGAAACCCGTATTCCTCAGACGCCGCTTTGATAAAACTCGCTAGCTCGTCTGTCCTTACCCTGAGGTCCTCGAGATCGAACACCCCTTCCGAGAGCCGTCTGAAGAACCTGGGCATGCCGTTCTCCAGCACCTTGCCCCTTGGGCTAAGAATCCCGGCTCCGGGCAGTATCCTCCCGGCGACCGGGACGAGGCTCTCTTCGTCGCCCCCCGTTCCGTGAAGAAGGAGGAGCGTGTTGTCGATGGATATATCCGCGGGAGGGATGTATATGTGTACGAATGCAGGCTCTATGCTCATATATGCCTCTAGTCGATCGGGGGGAGGACGCTTTCTATTTCATCCCTCCTGAATTCGAGCCAGTCGGGAAGCATCAGTCCTCGCCCGAGATCCGCCAAATCCTCATCGACCGTGAAACCGGGCGGATCGGTCGCTATCTCGAAAAGCACCCCTCCGGGCTCGCGGAAGTAGACCGATTTGAAATAGTTCCTGTCGATCTGGGGTGTGACGTTGTAACCAAGCGATATAAGCTTCTCCCTGACCCCGAGCTGATCCCCTTCATTCGCTGTCCTGAACGCTATGTGGTGCACCGTTCCCCCGGCAACACTCCCGCGCTGACCTGCAGGGAGGCAGACAAGGTCGAGGGTATTGGCATATTTGCCGTTCGGGTTCACGAACCTGAAGCGGTTCACGTGCTCTTCGGTCTTCCGGTATCCGAATACGTCCGTAATGAGCTTTGCGGTCGCCTCATAACCCTCGAGCGTCAATGCCGCGTCATAAAAACCCCTGATACCGCGCTCGGGGGGGACTTCGTCCGCGCTCCAGGGTTTTCTATCGTCCTTACCGGAATGAGAAACGAGCTCGAGCTTGAGTCCGTCAGGATCGAGGAATACGAGGGCTTCCTCGCCGAACCGGGACGAGGGGTTGTTATATGCGACGTCATACTTTCTAAACCGGTCGAGCCAGAAGCTCATAGAATCTTCAGGGACCGAGTAAGAGACGGCCGTCACCTGGCCCGTACCCGCCCTGCCCCTCCTTATACCCTCCCAGGGAAAGAAGGTGAGGATCGTTCCCGGCTCGCCCGTTTCATTTCCGTAATAAAAATGATAGGTCGTCGGGTCATCATAATTGACCGTCTTTTTTACGAGCCTGAGACCGAGGACTTTTGTATAGAATTCATGGTTCTTTTTTGCGCCCGCGGCAATTGCGGTTATGTGGTGGATCCCGAGTATCTTGCCCGGCATATTGACCTCTCTGAAAGTTCTGAGTTTTACTCAAGCGTCACGAAAACTGACCTCCGCGGCCTGTTGTTAGTGACCCTGGTCCTGTGCCCTTTGCCCGTCACGTCTTCGACTAGCAGCACATCACCGCCCCGGAATATTTTTCTTTCACCGTCGCTGACCTCAATCTCTATCTCGCCGTCGAGGAGCACTATGTACTGCCTCTCGGGGGCGTTATGCCAGTCGTAATCGTAGCCGGCATCGTTTTCCCTGAAGATTATGGAGGTCGCCGGGAACCTTTCGGACAGCCTGCCTATAGGGCCCGAATCGCCGAGGCCGATGTCCAATTCCCCGAAGCGGGACTCCCCCGAAGGGTCAGAGTATATTCTCGTGATTTTCATTCAGGGCGTCTCCGGGGCGCTTCCCGTCAATATCTCGAATACTCGGGGTCGAGGTATATGTACAGGCGCTTTATCTTCCCGTCCCTGATCTCGAAAACGTCGCACCACTTGCTGTCGGTCCAGCTGTCGCCCGTCTTGAGCTTCCCCTCGCTCGAACCTTCGGCTACGACCATGTCACCCTGAATAATCCAGTTTATGTAAGCGTGGTGGTGTATGAATTCTGCGACAAGCGCACCCAGGTCTGAAAAAAGCGTCTTATACTCGACTGCCCCCCTCGCGACACCCCAGTTGGGAAAGAATACCTCCGCGTCCTCCGCAAAGAGGTGGAAAAAGTCCCTCCCGTAATCGAGGCTTTTCAGATATTCGGCAGCAATCGATTTTCTTTCTTCGTCCGTCATTGCGACCTCCTCCGATCTTTGATAACACCCGTATATTATATAGTATTGATTCGGATCAGCCATTCTTGAAGCGGGGACATATCCCTCAAAATATTGAAGCAGTAATCGGCGAACCGGGGAGAATACACCTCGTCCGGCAGGGCACTTTCATAGTATGTGTAAAGGCCGTTATGGAAGAGCAATCCGGCGTTCTGATGACCGGGGTCGTAACCCCGCGGGACTTTTTTATAATGCAGGCCGCCTATTTTATAGGACGGGTTCACTGTTATCCGGTCTAAAATTCTTTTGAGCTCCGCGCCCCGTTTCGGGTGGACTACGGAGTCCCTGTACGGCCCGAGCAGATCGGCGGGGAAACGGTATTCCCCCGCCCCTATGAAGATCGAGGATTTA
>JAHKKQ010000058.1 GCA_020027805.1 Candidatus Dadabacteria bacterium | reverse complement strand
CTTGCTCCCCGCAATGGAAGTGAATATATAGAGCGTCTTCTCGGGGCCGGCCGATCCGTCCTCCCTCTCCCGCGCCCCTTCCCCGACCGCGTGCGCTTTCTCGGCGAAGAGCCTCGGCGGCATGGCGTTCGTCACCCATCCGTCCCCGTATTTCCCCGCGATCCTGAGCGCCCTCGGTCCCGTGGCGGCGACGTATATAGGGACCCGCTTATCATTCACGGGCACTATCCTGAGCTCCGCATCTTTAAGCTTGTATATCTCTCCGTCGAAACTCACGGGCTCCCCGCTCCATAACGCGCGCATAATTTTGATCGATTCCTCGACGCGCGTGAGCGGCCTGTCCCATGCTATGCCGTAGGGATCGAGGTTCATTTTTTCCCCGTACCCGACACAGACAAAGATCCTTCCGTTCGAAATCCTGTCCACGGTCGCGAGACGGTGAGCGAATACCGCGGGGTGCATCCTGTGCGCGTCGCCGACCGTGCCCATTCTTATTTTCCCTGTTATCATGGCCGCGGCGGTCACCACCGACCACACTTCAGGTGTGATTCTATTGGCCATGAATACGATATGGTCCGGGAACCAGAGTGTGTCGAACCCGGCGTCCTCCGCGGTCTTCGCGAACCTGATCAGCCCCTCGACCGACTCTCCGGGGACGGGCGCAGTTATGCCGAACCTGATATTTTTAGCCACTTTTGGAGCCCCCCTTTTCTGCACATAAAACTCAGAAATTATACACAAAATTATTTTAAACTATTATCTTGATTTTTGTAAAACCAAGAGTTATTATTTCCTACCCTGATACACCACAACATCGAATTCCCCCCAAACGAGCGGGAAAGAGGCGGAGGTAGAAAGATAATGGACAGACTAGAGAAAGACGAGAAGGAACATGCAAGCAAGCATGTCGACATAGAATCGAAGCGTTTTTTCTTCGACGTGAAAGAAAATCACAAAGGCAAATATCTCAGAATAACGGAGCTCAGCGGCGGCAGGTCCTGCATAGTAATCCCGCTCGGCGGAATCAACCTCTTCAAAGAGAGGCTGGGAGAAGTGATACAGGAAGCCGAGAAGCTCATCGACACTAACGGCAGCATATAGTTCCCTCGGCTAGCTATAGCCGCGAGGGGATTTGCCCGTATCTAAGCACAAGTGAAATAGGATATTTCCTGCCGGTTGAGCGGATGGGGGTGTTTTAGGCTTCCGGGTATCCACCGCGGCTCATTACATTCAATCAGTATGCTGCAAGGTTTCGGACTTGTGTTCTAGCCGCCGAATTCCGGAATCGTTTCCCCGCTCAGCATTTCGTCGTAGGTCTCCCTCTTCCTGACCACGCGGAACTCACCGCCTTTTACGAGGACTTCAGGCACTCTGGGCCGCGTGTTGTAGTTGGAGGACATAGCGAACCCGTATGCGCCCGCGCTCATGACCGCAAGCAGGTCGCCGCTCTTTACCCTTGGGAACTTTCTATCCTTCGCGAGGAAGTCGCCTGACTCGCATATAGGCCCGACGACATCGACCTTTTCAACGGCCTTGGCGGGTCCTCTTACCGTAAGAATCTCGTGGTATGACTCGTAGAACGCCGGGCGTATGAGGTCGTTCATCGCCGCATCGACGATAACGAACTTTTTTGCCGTTCCTTCCTTCAGGAACAAGACCTTCGTCACGAGCATACCGGCGTTGCCTACAAGCGACCTCCCCGGTTCGAGCACGAGTTTATAGGGTTTTCCGCCGATGAGCCCCGTTATCACGTCGGCGTACTCCTTCGGATGGGGAGGTATCTCGTCCATCTTGTAGCTTATGCCGAGGCCGCCTCCGATGTCGATGTATTCTATACAGACGCCTTTATGTATAAGATCGTCCGCCAAATTCACGAGCTTCGTTAACGAATCGACAAAGGGTGTGAGCTCGAATATCTGGGAGCCGATGTGCGCGTCTATAGCGGTGACGCGGATACCGTCCATAGAGCTCGCTTCCTCATAGACCTCGACCGCCTTGCCCATCTCGATACCGAATTTGCTCTTTTTAAAGCCGGTGGAGATATAGGGGTGCGTCTTCGGGTCTATGTCCGGGTTCACGCGGAGCGCCACGGGTGCTTTCCTGCCGAGCTCCTTCCCCACCTTGTTGAGCAAGCGAAGCTCCTCGACCGATTCCACGTTAAAGAAAAGTATCCCCGCTTCTATCGCGGCCCTCATCTCCTCCTCGGTCTTGCCTACGCCTGAAAATACCACTTTTGACGGGTCGCCACCGGCGCGCTTCACCCTGACGAGCTCGCCTAGAGAAACGATATCGAACCCCGCCCCGAGCCCGGCGAACGCGTTCAGGACGGCGAGATTTGAATTCGCCTTCACCGAATAGCACATCAGCGTATCGATTCCTGAAAAGGCGTCCTTGTAGCTCAAGAACGCGTCCCTCAGCACCGCGTAGCTGTATATATAGCATGGGGTCCCGACGGATTCGGTGATCTTTCTTACCGGGACGTCCTCGACGTAGAACTCACCGTCTCTGTATTGATAGGAATTGTGCATGGTCCGAATTCTCCTTGGAACGAACTGGGAAGAATTTACACAAACTAATTCAAATGAAAACAGGAATGACTAAAGCCGGAATCTATCCGGAATTAGCAGCTTGCCGCGGTGTTCTACAATTTCCCCTTCAAATAATTGTCCACGAAATCGAGCCTGTCGTTCCCCCAGAACATCTTTTCCTCTATGAATATCGTGGGAGCCCCGAACGCCCCGCGCGCTGCCGCCTTCGATGTCTCCTCCCTGAGCCTGTCTTTTATATCCTGCTCCCCTATCCGCGCGATAAACCACTCGGGGTCTATGCCTATAGCAGCGACCGCTTCCCTGAGCACATCGTCCTTGCTCAGGTCCCGTCCCTCGGTCCAGTAGAGCCTGAACATCTCATGGTTATATTCGGCCAGTTTACCCCTCTCCGCAGCGGCGAATGCCCCCCTCATTGCCTTAACGGTGTTCAGAGGGAAAATAGCGGGGAATTTAAATTCGGCGCCGTAGTGTCTCGCCGAATCCTCCGTGTCCTGCTTTATATAGGCGAATTTATTATCGATCTCCACAGCCGGCTTCACGCCCGTGTCATTGAAGAGCCCGCCCAGCAAAAAGGGCTTCCATTCGAGCTCGGCCCCGCTGTCCCTGCATATCTTCTCTATCCTCGTCGAGGCTATGTATGTGTAAGGACTGCTGAAATCGTAGTAGAATTCGACCTTTTTTCCCATGTCTCGTCTCCGAAGTCAATTGATGTAAAGGGGATTATATGAAATAAGGGGTTTAATATCAAGGAGAGGTGGCTACGGTCAGCATCCCTGATCCGACCTCCTTCGTGATTGACCGAATTCGCTCCTGTGATAAACTCAGATATATATTTATAACCAGCTAAAATGACGAGCAATTTTTCATTCAACGGACTCAGGGTCACGGCGTTTGAAAGCCGGAGGGCGAAGGAGATAGAGAAGCTGATACTCTATCACGGGGGAGTGCCGAGGGTAGCGCCTTCTATGAGGGAAGTCCCCCTGCCGGAGTCTGGGGACGCCGTCAAATTCGCCGGGAACCTTATCCATAGGAAATTCGACATCGTAATTCTCATGACAGGCGTCGGCACACGCTCACTCGCGGAGGCCGTTTCCAAAAAATACCCTCTCGATGAATTCACGAAAGCCCTGGCTAAAACGAAAGTAGTCGCACGCGGACCGAAGCCCGTGGCCGCTCTCAGGGAGCTCGGGCTTACCCCCGACATCATAGTCCCCGAGCCCAACACATGGCGCGACGTGCTCTCGACCCTCGACACCGAGCTCGAGGTCAGCGGCAAAAACGTCGCCGTCCAGGAGTACGGTATCCCGAACGAAGAGTTCATAAAGGAGCTCAGGAAGAGGGGCGCATACGTAACAGCCGTACCCGTTTATAAGTGGGACCTGCCGGAAGATACAAAACCGCTCCGCGAGGCAATCAAATCGATAACTGCTATGAATGAAGATATTTCGCTCTTCACGAGCTCCCAGCAGATTTACAATCTCTTCAAGATAGCATCCGAGGAGGGGCTCGAAGACCGTCTGAAAGAAGGATTTAAAGACGTGGTTATAGGCTCCATAGGACCGACCACGACGGAGGCGATCGCGAGGTTCGGTCTCACGGCCGATTATGAGCCCGACAGCCCGAAGATGGGGAACCTCATACGCGAGATGGCGAGGTGCGGGAGCGAGCTCCTCAGGAAAAAGAGGACGGCCCACAAAAACGGGGTGGATACGAACAGCTGGCACCGCGTCCGGATGATCTGGAACGGTTATAAGGATCATACGAGTAAGGGCATTACATATAACTCGGCGTTCATGAAGGCGTGCCGGAGAGAGAAGACCGATTTCACCCCTGTATGGCTCATGCGCCAGGCCGGAAGGTTCATGCGGGAGTACCGGGAGCTCCGGGCAAAGGTATCTTTCCTCCACCTCTGTAAGACGCCCGAGCTTGCGGCCGAGGTTACGCTGAGCGCCGTAGACAGGCTCAGCGTCGACGCGGCCATAATATTCTCCGACATTCTGCTCATCATCGAGCCCCTCGGAATAGAGCTCGAATTCTCTAAAGCGGAAGGACCCAGAATTTTAAAGCCGGTCCGCTCGGGAAACGCGGTCGACCGTTTGCGGCAGTTCGAGCCCGAGACCATGGACTTCGTGTTTGATGCGGTCGGAATTACTCGCCGGGCGCTCGACCCGGAAAAGGCGCTCATCGGATTCGCGGGCGCGCCCTTCACAGTGGCATCCTATATGATAGAGGGAGGGGGCTCGCGGAATTACGAGAACACGAAGCAGCTCATGTACAGGGACCCCGGGGCCTGGCACACCCTCATGGAGAAACTGACGGACGCAACCGGAAAATACCTCAACAGACAGATAGCATCGGGCGCCGACGCCGTTCAGCTCTTCGACAGCTGGGTCGGCTGCCTGTCGCCGGACGATTACAGAGAATACGTTTTGCCGCATATGAAGAAGCTCATAGGCTCGCTCGAGAAAGGAGTCCCCGTGATAAATTTCGGCACGGGAACGTCGACGCTCCTCGAGATGATGAAGGAATGCGGAAGCTCCGTCATAGGGTTTGACTGGAGGGTCGACCTGGCGTCGGCCTGGAAGAGTGTCGGATACGACGTAGCGGTACAGGGGAACCTCGACCCCGTGGTCCTATACGCGGGCCACTCCGAGATTAGGAAGAGAGCCGGGGAAATCCTGGACAAGGCTTCGGGAAGGCCCGGACACATATTCAACCTCGGGCACGGCATACTCCCCCGGACGCCCGTCGATAACGTGCTCGCGCTCGTGGACGCCGTACACGAATACCCGGCCGGGGAATAATCGGATCTCCGAAATTAAGGAAGATTAATATTATGCGGAATAAGTTCTACGGAATACTGCTCCTTGGATACGGGGGACCCGAAAAACCGGAAGACATCCGTCCTTTCCTTGAGCTCGTCGCGAAGGGGAGACCCATACCGAAAGAGAGGCTCGATGAAGTGGCCCACCATTACGAGCTTATAGGCGGCAGGTCCCCGATTAACGAATACACGTACAAGCAGGCAAAGGGTCTCGAAAATAAGCTCGCCGGCAGCGGCATTAAAATTCCGGTGTTCGTCGGAATGAGAAACTGGCACCCGTTTATACCGGACACGGTCAAAGAGATGGCCTCTCGCGGGGTGAAAAAGGCTATAGGCATGATAATGGCCGCACACCAGTGCGAGGCGAGCTGGGAAAGGTACGAGATGGACGTTGTCGAAGCGATGGCCGAAACCGGCGTCGTGATCGAATTCGAATACACCGCTCCGCTCTTCGACCACCCTCTTTTTATCGAAGACTTGGCCGACCGTGCAGCCGAATGCTTCGACGAAATACCCGCAGAGGAGAGGAAGGACACGATGATCCTTTTCTCCGCGCACAGCGTCCCCGTTCCTATGGCGGAAAGCTCTCCCTACGTGGAGCAGCTCACGACCACCGCGCGTCTAATTGCAGAGAGGCTAGGGCACGACAGATGGAGGCTCGTATACCAGAGCAGGAGCGGACGCCCGCAGGACCCGTGGCTCGAGCCCGACGTATGCGATGTCATACGGGAGATCGCGGATGAAGGGGTACGGTATACGATCGTACAGCCGATCGGGTTCCTCTGCGACCACGTAGAGGTACTCTTCGACATAGGGATCGAGGCGAAGGAAGCGGCGGAGGGAGCGGGAATAAAACTCCTCCGCGCCAGGACAGTAAACGACGACCCCAAATTTATTGACGCGATGTCAGACGCTGTCGGGAAATTGATTTTCGGCTTTGACTGAGTGCGCGTCCCGGTACACAGAAGTACTTAATTATGTACACTGCGATAATATGCCTTCGTACGAATTCATAACGGTCTGGCGTGTGAAAGCCCCGCTCGAAAGGGTGTGGAACGAAATCTATTATTCGGAGAAGTGGCCCGAATGGTGGAGGGGAGTAGAAGAGGTCACGGAGCTGAAAAAGGGAGACGACCTCGGCGTCGGCAGCATACGCCGCTACACGTGGAAGAGCATGCTCCCCTACAGGCTCGTGTTCGATGTGGAGACCGTGCGCGTCGAGCCCATGACCGTTATTGAAGGGATCGCGCGCGGAGAGCTCTCGGGCCGCGGGGTCTGGAATATTAGCGACCAGGGCGAACACGTCACCGCCAGGTATGACTGGAGCGTGGACACGACAAAAGCCTGGATGAACCTCATAGCTCCTCTCGCGAGGCCGCTCTTCAAGCGGAACCACGATATAGTGATGAGCTGGGGCGCAGAAGGGCTGGCAAAGAGGCTCGGCGCAGCCGTAATTGAGGAAAAAGGGGACTGAGAGTAAAATCCCCTGCCCCGCATATGAACACCGTACAGAAAGAAATCACGCTCTCACCCAAAAGGCGCGGGTTCCATCTCGTCACCCGCGAGATAGTCGAGCAAGTTAAGGAGCTATCCGAATACCCGGTCGGCGTCGCGCATGTATTCATCTGCCATACCTCCGCTTCACTCACGATAAACGAAAACGTCTCACCCGAAGTGAGGGAGGATTTCGAAAGCCATTTCAATGAATATGTCCCGGAAGAAGCCCCTTACTACGAGCATACGCTCGAAGGCCCGGACGACATGCCGGCTCATATAAAGGCTTCTATACTCGGAAGCTCGGTGACTGTTCCCGTGAAGGACGGCAGGCTCAATCTCGGCGCCTGGCAGGGTATCTACCTATGCGAGCACCGTAACCAGGGCGGCTCGAGGAAATTGATCGTTACGATCATAGGGGAGAGGAAGATGAAATGAAACGCGATGATAGTGATATGAATCCGTAGACTGAATTCATCTTCTGCCGATAAAAAATCCTGCAATAAAACCCAGCGCCAGAAGCACGGCATACTTTTTTCCGTCGCAGCATGGGATGAAACGGGTGCTCTCTTCGGTCACTTCGATAACCCCGACGGGCTTTGCACGTACACCAGCCCCCGCGCCGCCGCCTTCTTTGTCAGCGCCCTCTTTCTTATCCTTCCCGGTCTCCCCGTATCCCCCGCCGAAGCCGTAGACGACCTTGGCCACCGGAATAATCGTCTTCCCCTGTGCCTCAATAGGCTCTCCGTAAACGGCTTTTACCGCCGCTCCCCCGTAGAGCCGATCCGTAATAGAATCAAAAAACTCTTTTAATCTCATACTTAAATCATAACACCATAATAAAAAAATGTCTTACGGCGTCAGCCGATAGATATGGATTGCACTGCTCCCCTTTAGTCAAGCTGGGTTTAAGTTGGGATTTTAAAGAGCGTGGCAACTTCCTATAACTTTATATATTGCTTTACTCTTGAAAGTTAACACCCTATCATGCTTAGCTCTTTATCCGATTCTAGCAAGCCCCGGCAATCAAGAAAAGTCATTTCAAATTACATTGCATAATACTCATTAGTTTAATTTGGCCGGAAAAGCAATTTAGACATAAACCTAAATACTAAGGGCTTGTAATTTCTTCAACAAAAACAATTTAAGAGCATTAGAATTAGTACCGGAGAATTATGTTATGGGCCGATACTACATATGAGGCCTGTGGATACATGAATATCTTCATGAGATTAAGCAAGTTGATTATTTCGTTATTTCTATTGCTTGCCTTGAGCGCATTATGCGCTGATTCAGTTTTTGCTCAACCCAAATGCAACGGTCTGGAAGCCACAATCATAGGCACGCCTGCTGATGACATGATTAACGGTACGCCTGGTCCGGACATAATCCTCGGACTTGCCGGGAATGATGTAATTAAGGGCCTCGGGGGCGACGACGTGATATGCGGGGGATTGGGTAACGATTTAATCGCGGGCGGAGCTGGAAACGATCAGCTTTTTGGGGGACCGGGAACCGATACTTTAATAGGCAATGCCGGCAATGATAAATTGAGGGGCGGTAACGGGAACGATATTCTGAATGGAAGCCTCGGTATGGATGAATGCCTGGACCAAATAAGATTACACGCCTTCACAAGTTGTGAAGGGCGCAGAGCGGTCGTGATGTTCGACCTGATCAATAAAGCCCGGGCGGAAGCAAGGAACTGCGGCGATACGTTTTTCCCCGCGGCCCCTCCGCTTAAATGGAACGACAGGGTTGCAGCAGCCGCCCTCGGCCACTCGACCGATATGGCCGGGACCAACTTTTTCGGGCATGAGGGCTCCGACGGCTCGGACACGGGGGACAGGCTTATGAACGAGGGCTATGACGCGATGCTCTGGGGGGAGAATATCGCGGTCGGGTACAATCTCGAGGCTGATGTTATGGGCGCATGGCTCAAATCCCCCGGCCACTGCGTGAACATAATGGGTCCTTCTTATGAAGATTTCGGGGTCGGGGTTGATAAAGGTAAGTTCAAGGGCAAAATGGAAACATACTGGACTTTAGACCTTGCGACTGAGTAAAAGTAATCTGTCTCTCAGCATTTCTTATTACGGTGAGTGAACCGATTATTTGCTTTAGCTCCTGATTCTTCTTACGAAGGCGGTTTACTTCCCCACCGTCTCTTTTAGACTCAAGCGCTGTGTGAGCTTCGGATAGAAACTTATCCCACCAGACGTATTACTGGTTCCGATGTATTCCGTACTCGTTGCATATCTCCGAAACTGGTCATCCAGATAAACCTTTGAGTACTATCTTGGTCTTTGTTTTAGAATCCCATCTCCTTCGCTTCATTGCCCCCTCTCCTTTAGTTATGAAAATTTACCAGCTTAATTCTACTAGCAACTTAATGGGGGAGCAGTATAGGATTAAGACAACTAATGCAAGCGGTTACGAGAATATTGTTATGTATTCGTCAAATCAGTATAGTTAATAGCGTTTTATATGTCCGAACCAGAAAAAAAGCACATCCCGGAGTATAACCATGGCTGAAATAACACGGAGCAAGACCAGGGTCAAAGGTTTCGAGAACGAGGAAATGGACTTTCAGCTCATGCGGCAATTGGGCTCCACGTCGTTCGGAGGGGCGTCGGTCGGCGAATGCCTCTCCGCCGCAGCACGTATAAAGGACGGAGACCCCGGAAGCTGGGTTGACGAATTCGCGAAGCTCGCTGCATGGCAGCAGAAGGATGCGCACAAGCGGGCATCGAAAGGACATACGGTCAGCGCGCGCGACCTGTTCTTAAAGGCCTCGAACTCCTTCCGCGCGGCCGAGTATTACACGAGCCCCCTCGACCCCCGGCACAGGGATCTCGGCATTAAATCCCGGGACTGCTTCATCGAAGCCATGAAGTATGTCTGGCATACGTTCGAGGAGGAGATGCTGACTTATAAAAATATCGACCTCCCCGTATATATCATGTCACCCGGCCCGGAAGCCCAGAAGAGGAAAACACTGCTCATAGTGAGCGGATTCGACGGTACGCTCGAGGAGGAGTACCTGATGCACGGATACCCCGCTCTCGAGAGGGGGTATAACGTCGTACACTATGCAGGGCCGGGACAGATGGACCTTTACAGATTTTTTACGAACACACACTTCGAGCCCGATTTCGAGAACGTCACAAGAACTGTGATAGATTTTATTATCGACAGGCCGGAGGTAGACCCCGCAAGGCTCGCCCTCATGGGCATAAGCGTCGGCGGATACTTCTCCACAAGGTCCGCAGCGCACGAGCCAAGAATAAAAGCCCTCATCCCGAATTCTCCTATATTGAATCTGCACGATTACCTGAGCGCGTTTATCGGCTACGACCCTGCGGAGATACCCGACGACCAGAACTTCCGATTGGAGGACATACCCAATATCCCGGACGATATGTTCCCTCCCGAAGCCAAATCGAGGACGACGAACCTGATTGTGCGCTACGGACAGCCCACTTTCAGGGACACGTTTATTTATCTGAGGGAATTTGCCGTGGGCGACGCGATAAAGAACATCAAATGCCCTTGCCTCGCGCTCGAAGGCTCGGGCGAAGGCGGGGAGCCCGAGAAGCAATTTAACGAGTTCGCCGAAAAAGTCTCGAGGCCCGTAACTAAATACCAGTTCACGGAATTCGAAGGAGCCGACACACACTGCCAGGTAGGGAACCCCTCTTACGCAGCCGCCGGCGGTCTCGTATCGTTCAGCTTTCATACCGAAGCCCGCGCGGAGGAGAGCAGCGCCGAGGTCATCAAGCTCGGCAAATGGACAGAGGGCGGCCTCACGGAAATCATGACCGAATCCCCGAAACTCGGGGGCGCGGGCGAGCGGATCAATTTCATATCGGAGAAATTTCTCGGTACGCCGTACGTGGGCTCGACGCTCACCGGAGACATTAAAACCCCTGAAGTCTTTACGATCGACCTCGAGGGCATGGACTGTTTCACGTTCATAGATTACGTCGAGGCGATGAGCCTCTCCGTATCGTTCCCGGAATTTAAGGACACGCTCAGGAAGATACGGTACCGTGACGGCGTTGTCGCCTTCCCGAACAGGAATCATTTTTTCTCCGACTGGCCCGCATACAATTTCGAATATATAAAGGATGTGACTTCAGCTCTTGGCGGAGATAAAACGATGGAGGCATCGAAAAACCTGAACCGTAAAGGCGACGGCACGTATTACCTGCCGGGAATCCCCGTAGTAAGCAGAACCATCTTCTATATACCTTCGGACGCACTCGGCGCATCCGTATTGAACAAGCTGAAGACGGGCGACTTCGTCGGCATATACACCGACAAGGAAGGTCTCGACGCCTCCCATACCGGGATCATAATTAAGAAGAGCGGCAAAGTTTTTTTAAGGCACGCATCATCGAAGGAAAAGAACCAAAAGGTCGTCGATGAAGACCTGAGCGAGTACATGAAGAATAAACCGGGACTGATCGTATACAGGCCTGTCAGGTAATGGACATAAGATGAACCACGAAGATTTCGTACTGGAAGCGACCGATTATTATTACAAAGGCGAATTCGATCGCGCGATCGATGCGCTCGATAAAGCGATAGAGCTTAAACCGGATTTCGCCGAGGCCTGGTACAACAAGGGAATAACGTTCTCGGTCATGGGCCGGGTGGAAGAGGAAATAAGGGCTTACGATCATGCTTTAGAAATAAATCCGCGTTACGCCGAGGCCTGGAACAACAAGGCGTCCGCTCTGGGAAGGCTCGGCAGATACGAGGAGGCACTTGAAGCGGCCGCAAAGGCGGTCGAGTTGAATCCGGGGTTCCCGGTTGCCTGGTGCAACAAAGGGGCCGCCCTGAGCGCACTCGGGAAAGACCTCGAGGCTATCGAGGCATACGACAGGGCTATCGCGATTCAGGGGAATTACGTCGAAGCGTGGTATAACAAGGCGGTATCGCTCCACAATCTGGACAAGCCAAAAGGCGCCCTCAAGGCTTACGACAGGACGCTCGAGCTCAACCCCGATTACCCGGATGCGCTCTATAACCGGGCGGGCCTTCTAGTCAGCACCGGCGAACGGGAGAAAGCCGCTTCCGATTTGAAAAGGGCCATAAAGCTCGAACCTTCGCTCGGAGAAAAGGCCCTGGCAGATGACGAGCTAAAGGCTCTCCTCCCTTGACCGAAACTGTTATTTTAAATAAAAAATGCTAATCTTGTTATTCCCACACGATGTAGAGAGGAGGAATTGCTATGGCACTTAACGCTAAAGAGTTGACAGACCTTTCGAAAGAGAGCATGAAGGCCAGGCTCAACGTAGATAAAATCCTCGATTTTGTTGACGTAATCAATAAAAACGCGGAAGAGCTCGAAGGCGATCCGGTTCAGGCCTCCGGGGCCGTAAAGGAGCTCGCCGATAAGATAGGCCCATATATAGAAGAAATTAAAAACCAGATAGAAACACAGCTCGACAAGCTCCAGGTCGACCCGGAAGAGGCCAAAGACGCTGCAGAGAAGCTCCTCCTCTATCACGGAACCATACATCAGGTGATATCATGGGCGGACGTCCAGAAGAACGCGCACAAGCAAAACTCCTACTGGTGGCGTTACTGGGAGGACGTGCTCGAGAACGTTATGCAGCTGGAAACAGCGAAGCAGGCAAGCGGCAAGGAATAAGACTTTATGAGTAGGTCAGTCCCGACCGCTCAACCTTAGAATGCAGGCAAGACCTCTTTCGAAAAGGTTTCAATCATAGAAAGGATCTCTCGCAATTCTTCCTGTCCGGGCCCTTGTAAATAAGAAAAGAACGGCAAGCCTGAATATCGCGGGTTTTTCCGCTTTACGTCTCATTTCGGGAAACGAAATCCTCCGCAAGCGTAAGCACTTCCTCGGCGCAGCCCCAGGATAGTGTAAAACCGCCCCCGCCGTGGCCGTAGTCGTGTATCAGAGCCCTGCCGCCGGGCAGTTTTTCGAGCTCGAGCCTTACTTCAGTCCTTCCCGGACGAAGCCCGACCTTATGGCCGAGTATCTCCGCATCCGCCAACGAGGGCTCGATCGCAATACACTTATTTAGTATTTCTTCGGAGGTGGCAGGATCAATACTCAGATCCCAGTCATTCTCTTCCGCTGTCCCTCCCAGAACGCAGTCTTCGTTCCGGGGCACGATGTAGATAGGGGCGAGCTTCCCCGATTCGTCGCTGATAATACGCCTGAAGCCCATATTCTTCACGATTACTATCTGCCCGCGGATCGGAAATGTATTCCCGTCACGACATAATTTCGCAGCGCCGAGGCCGGTGCAATTAATGAGTAACGGCAGGTCTCCCGAAATTTCCTCGAAGGAGACCGTTTCACTATCGAGCTTTTCCAACACGCCTCCCGATTCGGTAAATCTATTCAGGAGATACTGCATATACACCGGGGTCTCTATTCGCGGCACTTCGGTGACGAACCCGTCGACATAGCCCTCCGGTAGCTCATCGGTCCTCGCTCTTCTGAAAGATTTGACTGCGGTTTTCCAGAACGGCTCGTCTACTTCCTGATCGAATATTTTGAGCAGAGGGGACATCGAGATGCCGCTCTCGGGGATAAGGCTCAGATCGACGAACTTCCCGTACGAAAATGCCGCCCAACCGAGCACACTATCCCGGGGCGCGACTTTATAGGGGTACCAGTAAGCAGGCGCGACGTTCGAAGTGGTATTCGGGGGGAGCAAGTAGGCCGCTATCCTGACATCGAACCCTGCCTCCAACAGCCTGACCCCGCATGTAAGACCGGACACCCCGGCGCCCAGTATTATCGCGTTTCTTTTTCTCATATAATACTATTCTCCTTCTCTCGCGCGCCTCACCATCTCCACGATCACTTCCCGCGCCTCCTCTTTGCTCCTTGCCTCCCTGATAAAACCTATCCGCCTGCTGAACACCTCCGAGCCGGCTCTGAGCCGCACATGAAATCCTAATCTGTCGATAGACGTCATCGAGGCCTCTTCCGCATCCACGCCCGCGAACCCCTTCGCGAGCAGTAAGAGCGCGTCACGGTGGTCCTCGTTCATATGCCTGATTATCCCCTTAGAGTCGTCCGCAAGCGGATCGACCCCGGCCCCGTAATAATCGTCCGCGGTCACCCATCCCATCGCGCCGAAGCCGCCTACGAAATATATATCCGCAATATCCATGCGGTAGAAAAAGAAATCATCGAAGTCGACCCAGTAACTCGCGTTTCGGTAGCGTGAGAGATAAAGCTCCCTCGCCTCGCCTCGCTCGCCCTCAGGAACCTTCGACACCCCGCCGATCAGCGTAACGCGCGATGCGTCGAGCGGGTCTCCCCGGGAGTCCGTCTGCGATACGAAAAGACTTGTATGCGGGTCGCGCTCGAGGTTCTGAGTATGCACCGCCATGGTGCTGATAAGGAATATCGGACGCCCTTTGCCGTCGAGCCCGTACGGCATGAGCGAGCCGAAGGGCGAGCCCGGGTGCTTCTTCGAATTCGTCGAAAGCGTCCCCATTCGGTTCCTGTAAACGAGAGTCCTCACCCGCTCCGCATATGAAGGCTCGGGCACAGGCTCTCTGATTTCCGAAGACGACGTCCATCCGTGTTGTCTCGAAGTGGGTTTGGACATTTTCCCCTTCAGGCACTTTCTCCGTGACGACGCAATTCGGGCTGTTCCGGAATATTCTTAATAATCGATTATAATATCCGCCCATGGTCAAGTTCATCGACGAAGCGAAGATATACGTGAAGTCAGGGGCAGGAGGCAGGGGCTGTGTCAGTTTCAGGAGGGAAAAGTACGTCCCGCGCGGAGGTCCGAACGGGGGCGACGGCGGAAACGGGGGCGATGTCTTCCTGATAACAAATGAAAATATGTCGTCCCTCCTCGACCACAGATACAAGCAGCACTACAAGGCCAAGAGGGGCGAGCACGGTAAGGGTAAGGACATGCACGGTAAGAACGCAGAAACCCTCTACATACCCGTGCCCGTCGGAACGATTGTCAGGGACTTCGAAACCGGCGAAGTCCTGGGGGACCTTACCGAAAAGGACGAAACTCTGCTTGTCGCGAAGGGCGGCAGGGGCGGGAAAGGCAACGCCCGCTTTACGACATCGACTAACCAGGCGCCCAAGATAGCCGAGCCCGGGGGCGACGGTGAAGAGAGGACCCTGATCCTCGAACTGAAGCTCCTCGCGGACGTAGGCATTATCGGTTTTCCGAACGCCGGGAAGTCCACGCTCATTTCCAGAATATCGGCGGCACGTCCGAAGGTCGCGGATTACCCCTTCACGACGCTCGTGCCGAACCTCGGGGTGGTAAGCTACGGGGACGGAAAAACGTTCATAGTCGCCGATATACCCGGCATTATCGAAGGCGCTCACGAGGGTGCGGGACTCGGCATCCAGTTCCTGAGGCACGTCGAGCGCACTAAGCTCCTCATTCACCTGCTCGACCTTTCACCGGCTACCGGCAGGGACCCTATCGACGATTACGAGACCCTGAACAGGGAGCTCGGAGCTTACAGCGCCGAGCTTTCAAAGAAGCCCCAGATCGTCGCGCCCAATAAGATAGACATTACCGAGGCGAGAGAGAAGCTCAAAGAGGTCAAAAAATATTTCGATAAGAAGGGAATTACGATTTGCCCGGTATCCTCAGCGACGGGGGACGGACTGAAGGAGCTCGTCCTCGCGGCTGTGAAAGAGCTCGAAGCCCTCAGGCCGAAAGAAGCTGAATAATACCAGTCAAATATATGATATCCTTAATCTAACACATTAAGTCAAATTCAGGCCCCGTCACATCTCCTCGGGAGGGCAATCGTCCGCGAAACATGCCTCGAACACCGCCATCATCCCGTTATCCTCGTGCTGCCCGATGTGACAATGGTAAACCGCCTTGCCCTCTATTATCGGGTTCCTGAAATCGATGACTACCACTACCTCACCCGGCCCTTCAAAGTTCGGGTCCTGCCCCTGGTAGGGCAGGTTCACCGTATCCTGCCAGCCTACGAACGGCTGCTCCACACCGTTGACCTCGCATACCTGAAAGTCCGTCAGGTGAATATGGAACACATGGAGCTCCTGCGACGTATTCTGAATCGTCCACCTCTCGAGGTTTCCTATCTCGACGACCGTATCTACCCGTTCCGGATCGAATTCCTTTCCGTTTATGAAGAACGTGTCCCCGTCCTCCGTTTCAGAGAATACGAAATTCCTGCTCCTCTGGACCGGCTGGTCGCACAGATTCTCCACGACAGGGAATTCGGCCTGGGAAATAGGCAGCTCGATCGGGTCCTCGACCGGGTCGCCCTCGACGACCATTGTCAGCACCGTCTCTCCGCCGTACTGGTCTCCCTGGGGCCCCGTGCTTATCTTCTTCGCCATGAGCTTGTATGTCCCCGGCTTGCCGCCCTGAACAAGAACCCCCACGCGGGCTGCGGTCGGCATATATTCCTCGTCCTTAACAACGGTCTGGTTATGCCTGTTGCCGTCTCTTTCGATTTCATAGAACTCGTGATCCTCGAGCACGAGGTTGTAGTAATGGTCAGCCCCTATGTTCGCTATATGCCAGAACTGCGTCTCGCCGGGGCGTATGGTAAGCACAGGGTTCGTCTGTCCGTTGACAGTAGGGT
>JAHKKQ010000209.1 GCA_020027805.1 Candidatus Dadabacteria bacterium | reverse complement strand
GTGTAAGGTTGACAGATATTAGACAGCAGTATAACATTACACTCATGCAAGGCAGCCGCGACGATTCACAGAAGAAATTTTCCATGAAGATCGTCTCCAGGATGACCGGCCTCACGCCCCACGCGATAAGGGCCTGGGAGAGGCGCTACGGGGTAGTCGCCCCGGGCAGGGACTCGAATAACAGGAGGTTCTACAGGGAGAGCGACATAGAGAGGCTCGCCCTTCTCCACAAGGCGACCGATGCGGGTCATCAGATAAGCCGGATCGCCGGGTATTCGAAAGAGGACCTCCAGGACATTGTGGGCAGGATGAACGTAATAGACCTGCCGTCGAGAAAAGCGCCCGAGCTGCGGGCAGCGGGGGACCTTACCCTTGTCAGGGACTATAACGCCTACGTTGACCGGATACTCGCGGCCGTCGAGAAGATGGACAGAAAATCCCTCGAGGAGACCCTCATTGCGGTAGAGACGGAGGCCGGCAGGAACGCGCTCCTCGAGCGCGTCGTGATACCCGTCATGGAGAGGATAGGGGAGCTCTGGCGGAAGGGGGAGATGAGGATATCGCACGAGCACCTGGCCACGCAGGCCGTAAGGACATTTCTCGGAGGCCTCCTCGCCTCCCAGAAGACGTTCCCCGGCGCGCCCCACGTCGTGGTCACCACCCCTTCGGACCAGGCGCACGAGATAGGCGCCCTTTCGGCGGCTGTTACGGCCGCGAGCGAGGGGTGGAACGTCACGTATCTCGGGCCGAGCCTGCCGTCTGAAGAGATTGCCGGCGCGGTTACGTATAACGGGTCGAGGGCGCTCATACTGAGCCTCATATATCCGGAGAGCGACCCTTTAGCCGCCCGCGAGCTTCGGAAGCTCAGGCGCTACCTGCCTGGCATACCCGTCATAGTCGGCGGGAGGGCGAGGCAGAGCTACTCCCAGGTGCTCACTGAAATCGAAGCCGTCATCGTAAACGACCTCTACGAAGTCCGCACGGTGCTCGAGCTGATAAGGACCAAAGGCGGGGTTTAATACATAGAGGGCTAATTACAAATAAGCCCAATAATCATTGTATATAAGTGAAACAAGCCAAAGCATGTGAGAAACCTAAGTTTCTAAACCTGTCATTTCCCCGAATTTAGGAGCGGCTTCCAGCCGCGACACACACAATGTGTGCTAATATACGATCCTTCCCAACCTCTTCCGCCCAAACCAGCAACCGAGCCCAACCCGTTCGTCTTGAGCTTGTCGAAGGATTGAACGGGTTTTTTATCCGAAGCCGCTCATACGGATGGTTTAAAATAACGCTCCGGCTATTAAACTAAGCCCTCACGGCCCTTCTCCTTAGCGCCCACACCGCCGCGACGCCGAAGATCGCTGCAAATATTCCTAACCCCCGCTCTTATAATAATTCCTTCCCCCTGGATGGGGGAAGGTTAGGATGGGGGCGGCACCATACATTAAAATCAACCGTATTTATATGACTTGTATCTTTTTCCTTTTAAGAGCAAAGTACATGCCGATCAGCATCAATCCCGTGGCTGACGCGATCATTCCCCACTCGGAAAGGGTCGGTATGTTTCTCGGCGCCATCCTGAGGGCTATCGTGCACGCCCTCCAGTCAAAAGCCTCGGAAAAACCAAATTCATAATCTCCCGTGGGCCCGCCCTCCGGAAAAGCAAAACTACGGCCTATTTCCGCCACGTACTGTCCGGACTGACTCGAAACGCCGATTGCGACGAATTCCCCCTCCTGGATTTGATCGGGCTGTATATTTGCGTTATTGATGCTGTTGGATACTACCCTGATCACGGCCGAGCCCGGCTCGGTGATAACCGACGGGGCGATCACGAATTCCGCGTCACCCCCGGATTCGCACGCGATATCTATGACGGGGTTCTCTCTATCGACGCCGCTGAATCTGAAGGAACCGGCCGCGAACGCGTTTGTGGGGTCTGTCCAGTTGCAGGATATCTCGGAGGAATCAGCCGAATTGTCGGACCTCCCGAAAATCCCGAGTATGCAACTTCCGTTGCCGCCGCATTCTCCGTTGTCGAGCGTCAACCAGTCTCCGGGGTCCGGATCGAGAAAGGAATTACCGCCGTCTGAGAACGTGCCGCACATAATGACCTCGAAATCCCCCTGGCCGCCCGAGCCGGTCGCAATGATCCCGCTTGTAATATTATTATCGACGTCTACTCTCTGTCCCGTATCCTCCACGTCGACAAGCTCAACGACCGCCTGTGAAGCGGTTACGGATAATAAAAATAACGTGACCGCAAAAAATATTAAATTCATTTTCTTCGACATCTCCATCATCCTCTACGGTGATTTTTCTCGACATCCGGTAATCAAAAAGCAAAATCCCGTTAGTTCTGCACCCTTACGTCCCGCCTTCTTAACGCCCACACCGCCGCGATTCCGAAGAGCGCCGCGAATATTCCTAACCCCCACTCTTATAATAATTCCTTCCCCCTGGATGGGGGAAGGTTAGGATGGGGGTGGCACCATACATTAAAATCAACCGTATTATATGACTTGTATCTTTTTCCTTTTAAGAGCAAAGTACACGCCGATCAGCATCAATCCTGCGGCCGACGCGATCATTCCCCACTCCGAGAGCGTCGGTATAATCCCGATGTCCAGCTCAGGCCCGAAAGCGATTGTGCATGCCCGCCAGCCTGCTTCCGTAAAGTCGAATGTGAACTCCCCGGTCGGCCTAAACTCCTCAAAAGCGAAACTCACTCCTCTGCCGCTAATGAATTCACCCGCCGCGGATGCGCCATAGCCAAAACTGCCCTCTTGTACCTGCTGCGAGTCAACAAACGGTTGAATGAAAAACCCTCCGGTCGTGAAAGTCCTCACCACACCTGAACCTGCACTTGTGAGGATAGACGGCGCCGTAGGAATTCCGCCGCTGCCTGTGTTGCACTGGACGTTTATAAAAAAATTGTCCGGGTCCACTCCTCTGTACCTGAACGTACCGGCGCCAGCCATATTCGTTGGATCGACCCAGCTGCAGGTATTCTGAGACCCGTCCGGCGAGTCGTCGGTCCGCGTGAATATCCCGAGAATGCAACTCCCGCCCCCTCCGCACTCCCCGCTGTCGATCGTGGTCCATCCGGGCGTTGCGCCTGAGAAAGAATTGGTCCCGTCTGAACGCGTGGCGCAAATCAATATCTCGAAATTCCCAGGCTCGCCGTCCTCTGTTAAAACGTTTATCTGACTGATACCCGGTGAATTAACAACGTTGACTCCTACTGCGTCTTCTACCAGTTGTACCGCCGCGTTCGAAGCGGTCGCCGATAATAGCAGCATAAACATAACGATTGAGAATAAACGTATTTTGTTCATGATTCGGATCCTCTCTTAAGATTAATGCCCATAATAGCATATATTTAATGGAATTTATAGGTATGTGAGCGGATTATTCGGGAGTCATCGAATTTTCTACAGCCCGCTTCCGTCCCCGGGCGGCGTC
>JAHKKQ010000208.1 GCA_020027805.1 Candidatus Dadabacteria bacterium | reverse complement strand
ATCGTCCATAAAGAGACGAAATAGTTGTACGTAAAAAAATTTAAATAGGGCAGTAGCTCAATTAGGGAGAGCACTGGACTCCAAATCCAGCGGTTGGGGGTTCGATTCCCTCCTGCCCTGAATTAGGAAACGTTAATGGACAGACTAAAAAACCTAAGCGCGGATACAACTCAATTCGCAAAGGATATCGAGAGCGAGGCGAAGCGTATAACGTGGCCGTCAAGACAGGAAACCGTGAAGTCTACGCTGGCCGTCGTCGTCATTTCGGCCGTTTTTGCATCGTTTTTAGGGATTGTGGATTATTTTTTCTCGTGGGTTATCAGGCTAATTCTCAGTTAAGAAATCGACGGAGATAATGGTTTTCTATGGCTAAGAGATGGTACGTGGTTCATACCAATACGGGATTCGAGGACAGGGTCAAATCCTATATTGAGGACAGGGCAAAAATGGAAGGCGCCGAAGACCTGGTTGTTGAGGTTCTGGTCCCGACCGAGACCATTGTCGAGCCGGTCAAGGGAGGGAAGAAAAAGACTTCGGTCAGAAAATTCTTCCCCGGCTATATCTTGATAAAAATGGAGCTCAACGACAAAAGCTGGCATTTTATCAGGAATATTCCGAAAGTTATCGGTTTCGTGGGCGGCAAATTGAAGGATGGAAGAATCGACCCTGATTCTGTGCCGGACATAGCCGAGCCTGAAGTGTTAAAGATAAAGAAGCAGATAGAAGAAGGCACGTTAAAGCCGAAGCCCAAGGTTTCGTTCGACAGGGGGGAAACGGTGAAAGTGATAGAAGGGCCGTTCGCCAATTTCTCGGGCGTGATCGAGGAAGTGAGACCCGATAAGGCCAAGGTTCAGGTGCTTGTAACGATATTCGGAAGAACAACGCCGATAGAACTCGATTTTAATCAAGTGGAGAAGATTTAATATGAAAAAAATAGACGGATACGTGAAACTCCTTGTTGAAGCCGGAAAGGCTACACCCTCCCCTCCCGTAGGCCCGGCACTCGGGCAGAGGGGTGTTAATATTATGGAATTTTGCAAGGCATTCAACGCACAGACACAAAAGGCGGAGGGAATTCTCCCCGTCGTTGTAACGGTATACTCCGATAAATCATTTTCTTTTGAGGTTAAATCGCCGCCCGTTGCCTATCTGCTTAAGAAAGCGGCAAAGATAGAAAAGGGCTCGGGAGAGGCCCCTAAGAAGAAGGCCGGAAAGCTGACGAGGTCCCAGGTGGAGGAAATCGCAAGGATCAAGATGCCGGATTTGAATACGGATGATCTGGAAGCGGCGGTAAAGATCGTGTCCGGCACCGCGAGGAGCATGGGGATAGAGGTGGGGTAGGCCGATTACTCTCAGGAGGGAGGCCCCGGGTTACATTTTTCGGGCCGAGGACGGTATCGGCTGCAAGTTCAGATTTAGCATGTAATGAGGAGATTAGAGATGGTAAAGAAAGGGAAAAAATATACTGAGGCGAGAAACGCCGTCGACGCTAAAACGAACTACGGGGTGGACGACGCTATCAGGCTTGTCGAAGAGACCAAGACGGCCAAGTTCGACGAAACCGTCGAGGTCGCGGTTACGCTGGGGATCGACCCGAGACAGGCGAACCAGCAGATACGGACCGGTATGATCCTCCCGCACGGCATAGGAAAAGATATAAGGGTGGTCGTTTTCGCCAAAGATGATAAGCAGAGGGAAGCGAGCGATGCGGGCGCTGATTATGCGGGCCTCGAAGACCTTATGGAGAAGATCTCCAAGGACAACTGGCTCGAGTTCGATGTGTCTATAGCAACACCCGACGTGATGAGCATAGTCGCCAAGCTCGGCAAGGTTTTGGGACCGAGGGGCCTGATGCCCAGTCCCAAGGTCGGCACCGTGACCTTCGATGTCGCCCAGGCGGTCAAGGAAGCCAAGGCCGGAAGGATAGAGGTCAAGAACGACAAGGGCGGCGTGGTGCATGCCCCGATAGGCAAGGTATCGTTCGGGACCGGCAAGCTCAAGGACAACTTTCTCGTATTCATGGATTCGCTTCTAAAGATGAAGCCGCCTTCATCGAAAGGCGTCTTCGTAAGGAAGATAACGCTGTCCAATACGATGGGCCCCGGAATCAAGGTCGATGTTGTTAGCGTGAGAGATGAATTGAAGACTGCGCAGATTGCGGCGTAATACGGGGTTAGGAGCAATAGCGGATAATTGCACACGGATAACTCGTCGAAAACGTTATTTATTAAGGAGCAGGAAAAATGTTGAGTAAAGCGGCTAAGAACGAACTGGTTCAGGAATTTAACAATGTTTTCAAGGCAAACCCGTCGGTTATGGTGGTCGAGTACAAGGGGCTGTCCGTAAAGGAAATGGAAACCCTGCGGGCGAATCTAAGGAAGGCGGACGCCCAGCTGAAGGTTGTTAAGAATACCCTCCTCAGGATAGCCGCTAAGGACACGGCAATCGAACGGATTAACGATTTGTTCGACGGACCGACGGCGGTCGCTATCTGTGAGAAGGACGCCACGGCTGTCGCGAAGGTTTTTGTCGAGTCCCTCAAGAAACTGCCCCTGCTCAGAATAAAGGGCGGTATCGTGGAGGGAAGCGTAATAGGGGAGAGCCAGATTTCCGACCTCTCGAAGCTCCCTTCGAGACGGGAGCTCATTTCGCAGCTCCTGGGGCTCCTCAACAGCCCGGTATCAAATTTCCTCGGGACCCTCAACCAGCTCCAGTCTAAGCTGATATACGCTCTGAACGCTGTTAAGGATGCTAAAGAAAAAGAAAATAGTTAAGTAGAACGGTAAAGTAAGGAACATTCTTATATCATTCAAGGAGGTTTTTTGAATCATGGCTGACATTACGAGGACAGACGTTATGACGTATCTCGAAAAGGCAAGTATGCTCGAAATTTCGGAGTTGATTAAAGATATCGAAGTTAAATTCGATGTCAAAGCAGCGGCTCCGCAGATAGCGGTAGCTGCCATGCCGGGCGCTGGAGCCGGAGGCGAAGCTCAGGCGGAGCAGGCTGAACAAACCGAGTTTAATGTAATCCTTAAAGCAGCAGGCGCGAATAAGATCCAGGTTATTAAAGCTGTAAGGGAAGTTACGTCGCTCGGCCTGAAAGAAGCAAAAGACCTGGTCGAGGGAGCCCCCAAGCCTGTGAAAGAAGGCGTGGATAAACAGGAAGCGGAAAACGTTAAGAAAAAGCTTGAAGAAGCAGGCGCTCAGGTAGAAGTAAATTAAGCGTTTGGCCAAAAGTCAGGTATACTAGTGTCTTGCGTATTCGTTTATCTGACTTTTGAAGCCTTTTTTTTCCGATCTTGTTTCTATCTCATATATATGTCTTTTTTTCAGATAGAAAGCCGAGTGTCTATAGCGGAATGTTTAACAGGAAATAGATAGGGGCGGTCTGTCCGCTAAACGGCGGATTTGCGTTATTACTATTTGCGTGAGATTTACAAAACAAAACGGGGGGTAAGACACATTGAGTCTTGATGGTTTAGAAACGTATCAACTAAGAAAGAGTTTTTCAAAGTTA
>JAHKKQ010000057.1 GCA_020027805.1 Candidatus Dadabacteria bacterium | reverse complement strand
CGTCGCCGATTGTAGCCGTATCCTCCGTGAGATAGTTGAAAAACAGCGGAGAGAATTCTAGTAAAGAAAAAAAGATATGTCAAAACCCGGGACGGCATGCGAATATACGGCCGGGCATGCGCGGCGGGCGGGCGATGTCATGACCTCACTCCGCGCCGCGAGACGCCCTGCCGCGCATCCTCGATGTGTCGAGGATATCCTTCAGGAACCACATCATCAGGAGCGGGAGATAGTAAAAAAGCGTGATGTAGAAGGACGTAACGAGGTCCCGGTATAAAGCCCAAATCCCTGCGAAATCCAGGAGCGCGACTAAAATCAAAACGAGGTACGCCCTCTTATAGGGATCGGAAACCCATCTTCGCAGCACTAGATGCGCGCCTCTCGAAAGTATAGTGACGTTTATAAATGCTCCGGCCAGCCGCCACAGCATAAGCGTGTCCATATCTTTTCGGCCCCTCGTTAACCCCGGTCCCTGAACTTTTCACTTGAAATTTCGGCCCGGATCATTATTTTGATTATATCACCCCGTTTAAGGGGTGTATGTATCGGGGAGTTACCCGAAGGCCTCGGAATTTGAAGTTTAAGTAGTCGGGAGACATAAAAATGAACACACTTAAGAGCCTTATACTGCTTGCAGCGCTATCCGCGATCCTTATGTGGATTGGCGGATCTCTGGGCGGAAAACAGGGCCTGATTATCGCTTTCGGATTCGCGATGGTTATGAATTTCGCGAGCTACTGGTGGAGCGACAAGATAGTCCTCTCCCTGTACGGGGCAAAAGAGGTCAAATATGAAGATGCGCCCGAGCTCTACGGGGATATTCAGGGGCTTTCCCAGAGAGCCGGGCTTCCCATGCCCAGGGTCTATATAACACCACAGGAACAGCCGAACGCGTTTGCCACGGGGAGGAGCCCGGAACACGCCGCGGTTGCGGTAACGCAGGGCATATTGAAGCTCCTCAGCCGTGAGGAATTGAAGGGAGTGCTCGCCCACGAGCTCGCACACGTCAAGCACAGGGACATACTCATCGGGTCTATTGCCGCGACAATAGCTACCGCGATTACTTACCTCGCCTACATGGCCCAATTCGCGGCCATATTCGGAGGAGGGGGCGGAGGCGACAGGGGAAGGGGCGGAAACCCGATAGGGCTCCTGGTAATGGCAATCGTAGCCCCGTTAGCGGCCACTGTAATAAGGCTCGCTATATCGAGGACGAGGGAATACGGCGCAGACCAGGGCGGAGCAGAGATCTGCGGAAACCCGATAGGCCTTGCGAACGCTTTGAGAAAGCTTGGAGCCGCCTCCGGCAGAATACCTCTCGGTGTGAGCGAGCAGGTCGCCGACAGCACATCCCACATGCTTATCGCAAGCCCGCTGTCAGGAGGGGGGCTGTCTTCATTATTCAGCACTCACCCGCCGATGGAAGAGAGGATAAGAAGGCTCGAAGCGATGGCCGCCGGAATCTCGGCATGATCAAACAGTACGTGTGAGGGATGGATTTACGCAAGCGCACGGCTGACGCCTGAGAACTGCTTTACCCGGAGACGCGTTTTTCCAGATGAGAGGAAACGGCTTCCCACCTGTCGTATAATTTCTTTAATTCACCGTTCAGCCGGCTGAATTCATTTGAGGCTTCGGCGGAGCGATCGCCGTCACTGAAATTCCCCGGGTCGGCAAGGAAGGCTTCCACTTCGGATATATCAGCTTCGATATCATGGATCCTTCGTTCGAGCTCGGTCAGGGCCGAACGCAGCTGCTTACCCGACAGCTCCTCCCAGTTATCCATGTTCTCGATTCCCCGCTCCCTGAGCTCCCTGTAAAGACGGTTCCGCTTTTCAGCCTCGAGCCGCCTGGATTCATTGGATTCGGACGGCTTATTCCGAGACTCATCGTATTTGACCTGCCTTCCGTTGACTCCGGACTTACCCCCGTCGGCCGTGCTCCCCGAGTCCATTCTCTCCCTTAGACTTTGATGGTACCTGAACTCGGAATAAGTGCCGGGATATGTAACTACCCTGCCTTTCTCCGCATACCAGATCTTATTCGTTACACGGTCGAGGAAATGCCTGTCGTGGCTCACGACGAGGAAAGTCCCCTTATACTGCCTTAGGGCCTGGGTGAGCACGTTCCTCGACTGTATGTCCAGGTGGTTCGTCGGCTCGTCGAGAACGAGGAAATTCCTGGGAGAGAGGAGTGTTTTGGCGAGGGCGACGCGGCTCTTCTCCCCTCCCGACAGGACCGATACTTTTTTATACACATCCCCTTCCGAGAAGAGGAACGCGCCGAGAAGAGACCTGATCTCGGTCTCGTTACGCGCTTCGGACTCGGACTCGAGCTCTTCCATTATCGTATTGGACGGATCGAGGGACTCGGCAAGGTGCTGGGCAAAGTAGGTGACGGACACGTTGTATCCCTCCTTCCTCTCGCCTTCGAACGGCTCGGTCCCTATAACGATCCTCGCGAGTGTGCTCTTGCCGGCCCCGTTTTTCCCGATGAGCGCGATTTTATCCCCTCTCGATACGAGGAGCGGTCCCGCGTCCTTAAACACCCGGATACCGCTCCCGTCCCCGCCGCTATAAGATTTAGAGAATCTGGACAGCTCGAGAACCGCCTTCCCCGAGCGCCCAGGCTCGGGGAATTTGAAATGCACGACAGGGTCGTCAGAAGGCGGCGGCGGTATCCTCTCGAGCTTCTCGAGGGCTTTGATACGGCTCTGGACCTGGCTTGCCTTCGTATTCTTGTACCTAAACCTCTCTATGAACCGCTCCGTGTCCTTTATCTTCCTCTGCTGGTTCTCGTACGCCGATTTCTGGATACTGTGCCGGGCCTTCCTCTCCTCAAGGTAATAAGAATAATTCCCTGCGTACTCGGTAATCCGCCCCATGCTGAGCTCGGCTATCGTGTCGGCCATGCGGTCGAGGAAATACTGGTCGTGCGAAACCAGTATCACGGTCCCCTTGAATTCCCGGAGGTATTTTTCGAGCCAGTCGATACTCTCTATATCCAGGTGGTTGGTGGGCTCGTCGAGAAGAAGGACGTCGGGTTTCACCAACAGGAGCTTGGCCAGGGCGACCCTCATCCTCCAGCCGCCCGAGAACGTGCTAAGCGGCTTATTCAGGTCGTCCGTCTCGAATCCAAGGCCCAGCAGGAGCTTCTCGGTCTGGTACCTGACCGTATGGGACCCCCTCGTATCGAGCTCGCCCTGGACCGCATCGAGCCTGTGGAGGAGCCTTTTCCTCTCTCCCGCGCTTTCGCCGCTCACCCGGCCGAGATCATCTCTCACCGATTCCATCTCACGCTCGAGCGCCTGAATATCGCCGAACGCGGTCATGCCCTCTTCAACCACGGTATTGGCCGACACGGAGTCGCCCACCTCCTGAGGCAGGTATCCCACAGTGACGGCCGGAGGCACGATTACCGCTCCGCTATCCGGGTGCGCCTGGCCGGCGATTATATTTAGCAGAGTGGTTTTCCCGACGCCGTTAGGGCCGAAGAGACCTATCCTTTTGCCGTCTTTTATAGGCCAGTCGAGATTCTTGAAAATCTCCCTCGACCCGTACGAGAGGGAAATGTTATCGAGCTGAATCATGGTGTGTTAGCTTCGGGGAAATATCGGAAACCTTTATTTATTCCTTTGTAAAATCGAGCCTGGTCTTAATGTAGTCGAAATCGGTCTCGGGGACCAGTGTAAGCGTTTTCTTGTCCCCGCTGAATTCGTATGAGAAATTCACTTCGCTCCCCTTGTCGAATTTCAGGACGAGGGTTTTATCGTCGTAGCTGTATTCTCCGCCGAGATTGACCGATATGGTGCTCCCTATGACGAATTTGAAAGTGCGGTCGTTTTCGAACTCGAGCTCAAGCATCCCCGCCCTCCATTTACCCGTAAACGGGTTGAACAGCCCCTTTATCGCATCGCAGCCCGAAACCGCGACAGATATCAAAAGAAGGCACGCCGCGAACCTTAAAAACCTGCGCATATACCTGCACTCTCCTTCCCGCCTTAGTACTATCAGTTTAACTGACCGGGAGCAGCCCGAACATGTAAACCGTGATATAAGATATACCAAGGGATATCAGCACCGCAAATGTGAATACATATTTGTTGAGCAGGGACAGGTAAATTCCGTTTCTCCAGAGGAAGAGGGTTCCCGAAAGGCTCACCGCTCCTAAAGATATGCCGGCGTAGAATAGTATGAGGAGATGGAACACCGCCATCCGGACAGGATAGAGACCGGCCACGGAGCTCGCGGGAAAAAGGGCCGACAGGATAAGCGCGAAGACAAGAATGAAAACCGTTCTCCTGGCCCTCGAGGCCATACCCGCCCTCATCTTCCTCGATTCGCCGCGCAGCGACGCCGTATAAACCACCGTACTCAGAATTACGTGAGCCCCCAGAAAGACAGGAAAAAGCGAGAGGATGAAGAACGGGCGCTCGTATCCGAGTGCGGTCCCGAAGAAAACATAGAACAGGAACGCAGAAAGAGTGGAGATCAAAACGAAATATATGCCCTTCAACATTATAGCGGCCGCTCCGGATACCGGAGATAAGAATAATGCAGAAAAGGAGTTCCCACAGACAAATTTTCCGGCGCCGCTCAGGCGGTCTTGCTTTTCTTGCCGGGACACATATCTTTAGCTCGGAACACGTCTCGTCATCTCCGGGGAATGCATGGACCGCAAGAGACCCGTAATTGGCATAACGACCGACATCAAGGACGGCAGTTTCGTCATAGAGGACGCGTATGCCCGCGCATTGGCCAAGGCCGGGGGTATCCCGGTTCTGATTCCATCGATACCGGAAAGCCCCGGGCTCTTGAAGGAAACCGTTTCCCGTATTGACGGCCTGCTGCTTCCGGGGTCGAGGGACATGGACCCCAAATTCTATAACGAGGAACCCCATCCGAAACTGAGACCCATGAGTATCGAAAGGACGGAGACCGAGTTCATCGTGTTAAAAGAATCCCGTGTGAGAGAGATCCCCGTCCTCGGCATATGCGGCGGGATGCAGCTGCTTAATGTCTTCTTCGGCGGGTCCCTCTACCAGGACATCTCGTCTTTCCTGCCCGATGCGGTGCCGCACGAAAAAGGGGCCGTTCACGATGTATTCATAGAAGACGGCACGCTGCTCCGTAAAATGTCGGGATCGGGCAAATTGCATGTAAAGAGCTACCACCATCAGGCGGTGAAAGAGATAGGGAGGGGGCTAATGGTTTCGGCAGCGGCCCCGGACGGGATCGTGGAAGGCATCGAGTCCCGGGAGCCCCGGTACATAGTGGGGATACAATGGCACCCGGAGCGTGAGGATTCGGAATTCGCCGACCGTATATTCGAATCGTTCGTAGAAGAATGCAGGCGGAGATAAATGAAAATCAGCGGATGAGGGGTGCTATTTCAGCCCGCTCTCTTTAAGGAGCGTCACGAATTCCGTCAGTGTCCTGGGGGCATCGGCCGATGAGCCGACTATGAACCCCGCAATTGCGGCGGTCAGGCCCGATTCGAGTGGATACTTCGAGACAAGCCCCATGGGATCGGATGAGAAGCCGGTACCCGCATGCTCGGGTTTTGGTTTGACTTTCCCCGACTTCTTGAAAAAACCCGTAAACAGAAGCGCGAGAAGTACGATCGCCGCCGCGAGCGCTATTGCCCCCGCCCCGCTCAAGAGCGCTGCCCACCAGGGGCTGAACTGGGTCTCAAGGTAGAGGTATAGTGACCATACAAAAAAACCGAGCCCGATTACGGCTATCACGGACGATACGCAGAGCACAAGCAGCACGACGAGGGCTCTGAAGAGTATCGACCTCAGGGCCCTGAAATCCGGTTTAACCGAGCTTAAAATTATATTTATTATGTCCTTCAAATCGCGGGAACCTACCTGCTATCGAAAAGTTTTCCCAGAATAAGCCCTACGACAAAAGCGATAAGGAGGCTCATTAAAGGCTTTTCCTGGATTTTATGCTCCACCGACCCGACCGCACCGCTGCTTTTATCGCGCGCCGAGCGGAGGTTCGACATAAGCTCCTCCATCACCCTGTCCTTGGCCGTATCCGTCTCGCTCTTCCCTTTATCGAGCAGAGACTTTGCGAGCTGTGACAGGTCGGACCTCAGTTTCGTAACGTCTTCCCGGAGTGCTTCCAAATCCTGCCCAAGATTTTCCTGACCCATTTGAATCACCTTCCACGATTAGATTTATTAATAATAATAACATCTTTGGGCACAAATCTAAACTAATATTTTCCCGCAGGCGGGGTCCTCGAAGCGATAAAGGGGGAGTTTATTAATAAGATAGGCAAGTTAAATCTACAGGCTGCCGTCGTATCCGGTAATCCTGGAGAGCTGTTCGAGCGGCATTGCGCCCTCGTAAAACTTTCCGTCGATCTCCCACGTCGGGTAGTTCATTACACCCTTTGCGAAGCAGAGAGAAGGATTGGCATTTTCCCCCTTCGGGCTGCATTCGACGTATTTGATATATCTGAACGCTTCGCCGAACATTTGCTTCTGCTGATTGCAGTGAGGGCACTTGTACGAGCCGTACATTACGGCCCCGTGGTCCGCCATGTACATTGCGAGTCCGGTCTGGAAGGAATCGGCAGGCCCCAAAGTGTCGTAGGTATGGGAGTTAGCCGCGCCCGTCTTTTCAGCCTGTACAAGCGCCGCGCCGAGTATGACGGTGGCGGCGACAGCCAGGCTCAAGACCCCGATATAAGACGCGGACAGTTTGGGGTGGTATTCGGATTTGGCCTTGAGCAGGGCAATAAAAATAATCGTCATCAGGACCGCTGAAAAGATGCAGTACATGCAGGTCGCCTTGATAACGAAGAGCTCGATGTACGTGAGGTACGCGGAAAACACGAAGCCGGCCAGGGCGAGTATGTAGAGAAGGAGCCACTTCGTCCGTTTCTTCATGCCTATCAGGAACACGATGAGTATGACCGAATATCCCGCCACGCCTGTCGCGGCTACGGGAATTCCCATGATGGTGGAGAAGCCGCTCTGCCTGACCGTATCGCAATCCGACCCCGCGGCGCAGAACGCAGCCCGGCTCTCGGTAAAATGCATATACGTGAGGTATAGGGAAAGTATGATTCCAAGCGCCGAGAGCGTCAGGATAACGGGTTTTAGATAACTGCCTTTGTTCATTTTATCCGAACTCATAAGAGTTAAATTATAACTACAGGACCCCGGTTTTCATACCGGGAAATCCGTCGAGGTCAGCAGTTTGAAAAATGTTAACAAGTGTATCAGTTTTCGTAAAATTTATTTCCGCCCACCGCCGCGTTCTTCAATATGACAGGGGGAGTATATCGCGTGCCGTATCTTACGCTCAGGTTATGGAGCTTCTTTAATATCTCCCCGGCCCCCGCGGAGTCCACATATCTGAACGGGCCACCCCTGTAAGTCGGGAAGCCGAGACCCAGAAGGGCGCCCACGTCCCCTTCCTTGGCGCTCCCTATGACCTCGTCCTGAAGGCAGAGCATCGCCTCGTTCACCATCGCGAGCACGAGGCGGTCCTGTATGTATTCCTGCGAGATGCTTTCCGAATCCCCTTCTTCCAGCGCCAACAGTTTATGGAGAGACCTGTCCAGTCTTTTTTCATCCCGTCCGTATCTGTAGAACCCCCTGCCGCTCCCGACCCCGGTCCTGCCGTCTCCTATCATGCTGTCGAGCAGCGAGAGGGGTTTCATCCTCTCGGCTGACTGCCTGAAGGCGAGTTGAGAGCCCTTTTGAACCAGATCGAGCCCTATTTCGTCCATTGTGCTCAGGGGCCCTTCGGGAAACCCGAACTGCATCATGGCGTCCTCTATGTCCTGTGCCCCTATCCCCTCCTCAAGGAGGTGAAGCGCTTCGTTAAAATAAGCGAGCTGAATGCGGGTCGTATAAAACCCGGCCTTGTTTTTGACCACGAGGGGGATTTTCCCGAGACTTTTGGCGAATTCGATCAATTCGGCCACCGTTTCCTGAGATGTGCCTTCGGCGACCGCGACCTCCATGAGCTCGGTCTCGTGGACAGACCCGGGGATCCGCATGCCCACAATCCTGCCGGGCCTCTTCGATGCGCCCGCGATTAACTCCACAGGCAGGGCAAACGAATTCGATACGTATATATAATCCCCGCCCATAAAGGATTCCACGTCTTTCAGTATCCCGCGTTTTACATCCAGGTCCTCCCCCGCTGTTTCAATAACGATATCCGCCCGTTTGAAACCCGTGTAGTCGGAGGACGCGCTTATGAGGTCGAGCTTTTTTTCAGCCGCCAGCTCGGCTGTCTCGTGATTCGCGACCTTCTCCATAAAGAAATCAAAACACGCCTTCATATTTTTCGCGGCGCCGGCCAGGTCCCTGCTCTTCATCCTTACGCGGATTCCGTTCTCGGCGGCGAGGCAGGCGATTCCCGCCCCGTGGGTCTCTTCTCCCACGAGCGCGATCTTCTCGGCAATCTTCCTTGTTTTATGGCCGGCCTTCGTAAACCTGATGTCATTCCTGACCTCATCTATGGCTATGCCCGATCTTATTAACTGCCTGGAGTATCCCGTCACCGCGAGCTCGCCGAAATAAACCGATTCCGCATGGAGTCCCCTGTTGAAGCTCGCGACGCCGATCTCAAGGGCCTCGATCGCCATTCTCGACGCCGTAAGGTATAACTCCCGGCTTTCTTTTATCTCCTTCTTTGCTTTGTCGAAATACATTCTTCTGGATACGGGATTCTCTTTTATCAGAACGTTCGTCATACCGCCGAAACGAAAACGCCTCGGCTTGAACTCCTTGCTCGATAATTCGGCCGCGCGTTTCCTGGCTATGCTCAGGAGATACTCCTCCGGGACGACCTCATCGAGGAGCCCCGTCCGCTTCGAATGATCGGCATCGAGGACCTCCGCGCTCAGTATAAGGTCCAGCGTTTCTTTAGTCCCTATGAGCTTCGCGAGCCTCAGCACCCCCCCCGCGCAGGGGATAACGCCGAAATCGATCTGGTTCAGGCCGAGCGCCGTTTTCTTGTTATTGACCCCGACCCTGTATTTGCACGCAATGGCCAGCTCGAGGCCCAGACCGAGACACGCCCCCCCTATCGCCGCCACAAACGGAGCCCTCGAATTCTCTATCTTCTCGGATATTTCCTGCGCCTTGAGACTGTACGACCTGCCTTCGTCGGCGAGGGTGAAATTGAGGTATTCCCCGGGGTCGGCTCCGTTTATGAAACTTCCGTCCTTGGCGCTTACGATAACGACGGCCCTTATCTCGTCATTGCTCTCGAGCATGTCGAACTCCCTGTCGATCTTGTTGAGGAATTCTTCGAGAGACAGGAAACTCGCCTGATCGAGAACGTTCACGGCGCTGCCGGGGGTGTTTATTGTCACAACGGCTATGCCCGTATTATCTATAGTGTAGGAAATGCTGCTCATATCTATTATTCCTTTTCAAGCACGATCGAGACCCCGAGGCCGCCCGCCGAAGCCAGGCTGACAAGCCCGAAATTCCCTTTCCTCTTGGACATCCTGTAGGCTAGCGTCATTATTATCCTCGCGCCGGTCGCGCCGAGCGTGTGCCCGATCGCGATCGAGCCCCCTGAAATGTTGAGCTTCTCCATGTCGACCTCCCCCACGGACTGGCTCCGGCCGAGCTTCTCCTTGGCAAAACCCTTGGAATCGAGCGCCTTCACGTAAGAAATCACCTGCGAGGAGAACGGTTCGTGAATTTCGACCAGGTCTATCTCGTCAAGCCCGATGCCGGCGCGCTCAAGCGCAGCCGGGGTCGAGTATGCCGGACCCATCAGCAGCTCATCCGACGGATCGACGGCGGCGTATGCGTATGACCTTACATACGCTATGGGTTTATACCCGAGCGCCCTCGCTTCGTCCTCGGACATCAGCAGGACTACCGACGCCCCGTCGGTAAGGGGTGCCGAGTTGCCGTCCGTGACCGTCCCGAACTCTTTATCGAAAAGCGGAGGAAGGCCCGAAAGCGCTTCGGCGCTCATGTCATATCTGACACTGTTATCGGCGGAAACGATTTCGGTAAAGTCAGGCGGCACAAACGTATGAATTATTTCGTCCTCGAATATACCCTCCGTCTGGGCCATGGAGGCGAGCGTGTGGCTCCTTACCGCAAACGAGTCCTGCTCGTCCCTGCCTATCTGATATCTCCGGGCGAGCTTCTCGGCGGACTCCCCGAGTGTGTATCCGGCATACCGCTCCGGTAACAGGGGCAGTGAAAAGGCCGACTCACCCGCGCCCATCTTTAATAGAGGCATGGCCTTCTCGATTAGATTAATTGAGTCATACAGCCTCGACCTCGCCCCCCTCCCGCCCGGATAAGGCGAGTCGTGCACGGAATCGGCTCCGCCCGCCAACACTATATCGGAGTCTCCGGACAGGATGCTGTCGACCGCGCTCGTGAACGCCTGCATCGCCGATGCGCACGCGCTCGTAACGGTGAAAGCCGGCACAGTCGCCGGAATGCCCGAGCCGAGCGCGATTTCCCTGGCTAGGTTAGGGGTTCTGACGGACGGTATAACGCTGCCGATGAATACCTTGTCTATCTCCTTCGGAACTATTTCAGTCCTGTTAAGCAGCTCGACAGCAGCTATCTTACCCAGATCGAGGGAGGTGAGGTTCCTGAAGAGCGTGCCGCACTTTACGAACGGGGTCCTTATTCCGTGGACTATGGCCACTCGTCTTCCGTTGTTAGACCGACTCACAGCCAGCTCCGAATGAATTATCCATATTCTATTTTATCCGTCACTTTAAGGTTTAGGAAGCGGATTAAACCGTGCGGATCAAAAAAATTTAGCCCCGGGCCCACGCTTACGAACCCTGGATCTCGTTTTTAACCTTCAATTTGAGCTCTATGAACTTTGAATGGTCTATATTCAGCATACGGTACAGTTTCTGCGCCACGTAGTTTTCAAACTCACCCAGAGAGCCGTCCGAATAAATGACCTCCCAGACCGCTTCCATCAAATCGTATTTTTCTTCGTTAGACAGGTTTTGATTTATGAGATTTGTAAAGTGCCAGATATCGGCTTCGTTCTGCCTCGCCCTCTCCGATTCGTCGATGAGCTCCTTT
>JAHKKQ010000207.1 GCA_020027805.1 Candidatus Dadabacteria bacterium | reverse complement strand
CTTTTCATAAGCTCGACGCCCGTGTCTCTGAAAACCCTGACGCCTACCGATTCCGCGGACGCCCTGTTCGTGAGTGTCTTGCTTATGTCGACTATCTTGGTCTCCTTTATCACGACCTTCATATCTTCGTCTTCATAGCTCGATTTCCGTTTGATCGGCAGGCATATCTTTTCGTCCCTCATTCTGAGGGCCTGCTCCAGGACCTCTATCTCGAAAACGTCGTCCCCGTTCATAACCACTATGTCGTCGTCCATCTCTCCCCTCGCTATCCAGAGGGATATAAGGCTGTTTGTCGTTTGATAAAAGGGGTTATAGAGTGTTTTGATCCGCATCCCCAGTCCGTCATAGTTCCTAAGGAAGTTCTCGACCTTTTCGAATCCGAATCCGACCACGATTACGACTTCGTCGATTCCGCAGTCGCGCAGGTGGTTTATCTGGTGCTCCAGGATTGTCTCGCCGCCGATATCAAGTAAGCATTTCGGAATGTATTTCGTGTAAGGGTAAAGCCTTTTACCTCTACCAGCTGCGAGTATGACAGCTTTCATATAATTTTCTCCGCCTGAGAAGGATATTTTAGAATTATTTTTGTTAGAAGTAGTATAGAAGGATCCGCAGAATACGAATCCTGTATCCTTTCTCCTCCTTTAATACTAAGTAACATTTATAACCTCCAGAACGGGTTCTGTCAATATTTATGATGTAATTCGCGCCGTTAAGCTTCGGATTTTAAGAAAACTCCTGAAAATCCGGCATATAACGGCGGCTGCAGTCACACAAACCGTGCGCCGAAATAGGTATATGGTTAAAATCCGATGTGCCAATGCCATTTTCCTCGACAGGTCGGCGTGATTCAGCTCTTGGCGACCTTTAATGTATTCTGTTCGGGTCCGATCCTGGTGATCCGGTTTTTGCCGTCCACGTAAACGAGCTTGGGGACATGGGCTTTGCATTCGCTTTCGCTGTAAGAGGCGAAGCTCGCGACAATGAGGCAGTCCCCTTTCCTGGCCAGGTGCGCCGCCGCCCCGTTGACGCATATATCGTTTGAGCCGCGCTCGCCCTCGATTACATAGGTGACGAACCTGTTTCCGTTAGTCACGTTGAATATGTGCACCTGTTCGTAGTGATGGAAATCCGCGGCGTCCATCAGGTCCCTGTCGACGGTAATGCTCCCTTCGTATTCGACGTTCGCGTCGGTCACCGTTACGCGGTGTATTTTGGATTTAAGAAGCGTCCTGTTCATCTTAATTCCCCCTCTGGTTTAATATGCATCAAAGCACGGTGTTATCGATCAGCCTTGCGCTGCTTATACGTACGGCCAGAGCGGCCACGTCCCCAGGCGAAGCGGTCGCTTTGTCCCGGAGGGTCGCTCCGTCCCTTATTTCGAGGTAATCCACTTTGCCTATCGACGCCCCTCCGAGCACAGCGTACCCCTCCCTTACCAGGGCCGAAGCGTCTCTTTCCCCCGCGTCGAACCTCTTTTTTATCTCACTCAGCGCAAGTGAGAGGTATGCGGCTTTCTCCCTCTCTTCCGGCGACAGGTATGAGTTTCGAGAGCTCATGGCGAGGCCGCTTTCCTCCCTGACAATAGGCATCCCGATTATCTCCACCTCCAGATTAAGATCGCTTACCATTTTCTCTATTATCCGAAGCTGCTGATAGTCCTTTTCCCCGAAAACCGCCGCATGGGGCTTTACGATATTGAAGAGCTTGAGCACGACGGTCGCGACGCCCCTGAAATGACCCGGGCGGAACCTCCCGCAGAGCGGCTTCCCGAGCTCCGTCACATCGACGTAGGTCTCGTAGCCCGGCGGATATATCTCGTCCGCGCGGGGGAAGAAGGCTATATCCACGCCTGCTGCAGTCATTTTTTTCAAATCCCCGTCCGTGTCCCTCGTGTAACTGTTGAAATCATCGTTCCGGCCGAATTGCGCCGGGTTCACGAATACGCTCGCAATGAGCACATCCCCGTGTTTCTTCCCCTCCCTCATGAGGCTTAAATGCCCGTCGTGGAGCGCCCCCATGGTCGGGACGAATGCGATAGTTTCTCCCTCTTTTCTCAGGCCGTTCGAGAATTCCTGCATCTCCCTCACGCCGTCGATAGTCCGGATGCCCCTCGTTTCAGTCATACGAATGTTCCTCGGAAGGGAAAGCCCCTGACCTGACCTCTTCTATGAAGGCTTTCGTGGATTTGCCGACGATCTCCCTCAGGCTCGCGTACTTTTTCACGAACTTCGGTGCCGGCTCCGGCGATAGACCGAGGAGGTCGTTTATAACGAGCACCTGTCCGTCGCATCCGGGCCCGGCCCCGATGCCGATTGTGGGAATCGATATTGAGTCCGTAATTTCCTCGGCGAGCGACCTGGGTATGCTCTCGAGCACGAGCGAAAAAGCCCCCGCGCCCTCTATCGCTTTCGCGAGACCGAGAAGTCTCCCGGCCTCTTTTTTCCCTCTCCCCTGTACCTTGTACCCCCCCATTTCCAGGACCGACTGGGGGCAGAGTCCGATATGGCCCATTACCGGGATACCGGATTTATTTATCGCGTATACTGTGTCCACATAGTCCTCGTTTATTTCCAGCTTGACCGATTCGGCCCCGGCCTCCTTGACCAGCCTGCCTGCGTTTCTCAAGGCTTCTTCTTTAGATGCCTGGTACGACATGAAGGGCATATCGGCGGAGAGGTGAGCGTTTTCGATCCCTCTCGAAACTATCCTGGTGTGATAGATCATGTCCTCAATAGTCACGGGAAGCGTGTTCGGCAGCCCCTGAACCACGTTCCCGAGAGAGTCCCCCACGAGCACTATATCTACGCCCGCCTCGTCTACCATCTGGGCCGTGGCCGCGTCGTACGCAGTCACCATGACTATCTTCAGGCCCTCGTCCTTCATCGAGCGTATTGCAGGCACTGTCTTTTTTTTCATTCGCTCCGCCTGATCCATAAAAAAAGCCAGCTCAAGGACGGAATAGTCCTCTACTGGCTTGTTTCATTCACAATTTATGCCGGGTACGGCCTGAGTTCCGTCCCACTCTTGTCATTTCAACGCTTCCTCCGTCTCGGTCTCCGTTCGGGGATCCAAGCGGTAAAACTGTTCAATCAACGGATAAATTCAATAAAGCGCGGTATAACAATAAAGAAACGTGGAAAAATGTCAAATAACCGCCTTATTCCGCGCCGGAACAGAACATATCCTGAGATAAGTTTATATTGTCACATCGGGATGCTCAATATATATTTTTCAGTTTCTATTAGATCGTGAAAGCGATGATTACCGTCTCGAAGAGGGAGCTATTATGTCTATAGATATATACCAGGTCGATGCGTTTACGGAGAAGCCTTTCGGAGGCAATCCGGCGGCGGTTTGCATTCTGCCGGGTCCAGCCGACCCCGCGTGGATGCAGCACGTGGCGCGCGATATGAACCTCTCCGAAACCGCGTTCCTGTACGGAGAAAACGGCGGTTACAATTTGCGCTGGTTCACGCCTACGGTCGAGGTGGAGATTTGCGGCCACGCGACCCTCGCGAGCGCGCATATATTGTGGGAGAC
>JAHKKQ010000056.1 GCA_020027805.1 Candidatus Dadabacteria bacterium | reverse complement strand
AGCAGCAGCAGTGATCCGGCGGGCCTATTTCGTCCACCAAAAGAGCCGCTTCAAAAGCAGAATCAAGACTCCGGGCTTGAAGAATACCGAGAGAAAGAATTTGAAATCCCCCGGCCCGAGATAAATCTTTACCTCCCATAGCCCTACGCCGGCGTTTACGACGACGCTTCCGCCTTCGACCGAAGTTTCTCCGATTATGACGTCAAGCTCGCCTGCGGGACTTGTTACCTTCATCCCTCGTCCCCCTCCTGGCGATGTACGAGAATATATCTTCGGCCGCCTCCTCGCCCGAGCGCACGCAATCGGGTACGCCCACACCGCCGTACGCGTTTCCGGCAAGCCTCAATCCGGGATATGCGGACGCTGTCTCCATTATCCGTGCGACAAGCGCGCCGTGACCGACCGCATAATGGGGCATCGACTCCGGGTTCCGGCTGACCAGGCTGTATACCGGCTCCGATTTGATGCCTAAAATGGGCGAAAGCGCGCCGTGCGCGAGCTTTATGAGCTGCCCGTCGTCCTCGCTGCAAATATCGGGGTTCTGCGCGCCTCCTGAAATCACGCGGAGCAGGACAGCATCGTCGGGACTCCGGCCCGCGAATTTCACGCTGCTGAACGTACATGCGAGCACCGGCAGGTGTTCCGACGAAGGGACTACGAATCCCGAGCCTGTTAATGTATGAGTTACGGCGCTCCTCCCGTAACCGAGGTTTATCACCGCGGTCGATACATATTTTATCCGGGAGAGGCTCTCTGAGAGCCCGAGGTCGATGCCTCCCGTGATGAGCGAGGCCTGGGGCGCCGGAAGGGCCACGATGACCGCGTCGCATTCGAGCGGGTTCCCTCCGTTGAGATGAATCCTGAAACCCCTGCCCGCGGGCTCGATTCTTTTCACCCTGCTTTTCAGCCTCAATGAATTCCCGGGCAGCCCGGATGCGAGGGCATTGATGAGGGTCCCCATCCCGCGGCCGAACGTCGCGAATCTGCCGCCTCCGCCGCCGTCTTTTGAGCCGCCCCCGGCGGCTCCGTTCCTTCTCATCCCCCGTGCGACGCTCCCGTATTCCTCCTCCATCTTCACGAGTGCGGGCAGGGCCGCCCGGACGCTCAGGGTCTCGGGGTCCCCGGCGTATATACCGGTGAGGAGCGGCTCCCCTATCCGCTCGTATGCTTCCCGGCCGAACCTCCGCCTTATGAAAGACGCCGCGCTCTCGTCCCCCCGCGAATCCCCCCTCGGGAGGAACGGCTCGAGCGTCATGCGGAGCTTCCCCCTCATCGAGAGGAGCTGAGAGTTGAAGAGAGCCGCCATACTCGTGGGGGCGGGGAATATGCCGTCGGGCAGGGGAATCATTGCCCCGTTGCGGACGATGAAGACTCTTCCCGACTCCCCGCTAATTCCGATTATATCGGGCTCGAGACCTGCCTTTATTGAGAGGCTGAGCGCTTCGGGCTTGGACTTGAGGAATGAGTCGGGTCCTTCCTCCGCGAGAAACCCCCCGGATTGCCTCGTCGATATAACTCCCCCCGCCCTCTCCCTGCCTTCGAGCACAGTCACATCGAGCGGCAGACCCCGCTCAGCGCCGAGCCCGGTGAGCCTGCATGCGGCGCTGAGACCTGTGATCCCCGCGCCGATAACGACTATACGGTGCGTCTTATTCATACCGCCGCCCGTGCCGAATGCCGGATTGTGGCTCATACATTTCTCCCTCACACTCTCCCCTATAAAGAGAAGGCAATTAAAGTGCCAGTGTAATCTGCATTATTTGCCGGGGGTCTCTGCGGGGCGGGGTGTAAGGTGTCAGAAAGTCTGACGCATTCTTTCGGCACATTTCGCGACCGTATAAATGGGGAATCGACCGTTATTCCCCTGCCGCCCGCTCAGCATTGCGTAACTTCGGTTAGATGGTGACATATTCGGACGGAGCCGGGGTAGCCGGTCTTGATGGCATAGGAGTTGCAACAAAATTACTCGGTTTGAAATGACAGGTGAGTATGTCCCCGGTTATGAAGAGCATAAAAGACATGGATTTTTCTCTCACCCCCTTCGTCGTCATCTGGGAGGTTACACAGGCCTGCGATCTCGCGTGCCGCCATTGCAGGGCGGGAGCGGTTAATATGCGCGACCCGGGGGAGCTTTCGACACGGGAGGGATTCGACCTTATTGATAAGGTTCATTCGATGGGGACGCAGATTATGATATTGAGCGGCGGGGATCCGATAAAGAGAGAGGATATTTTCGATCTGATCGAGCACGGGGCTGAGCGGGGTTTGCGCATGGCAACGATTCCTGCCGCTACGCCGAGTCTGACCCCGGTACTGGTCGGAAAGCTGAAAGAAGCGGGTCTCGCTCAGATGGCGCTCAGCCTGGACGGGCCGGACAGGGAAATACACGACACATTCAGGGGGGTTCCCGGAGCTTTCGATTTAACGATGAGGGGTGCTCGATACGCCCATTCCGCAGGCATTCCGCTTCAGATCAACACGACGGTCGGCGCCCACAATATCGATAGTTTCGATGAAATTGCCCGGCTCGTGAGGGATCTCGGGGTTGTCTTCTGGGAGGTGTTTTTCCTCGTACCTGTGGGCAGAGGAAGGCTCCTGAAACAGATAAAGGCTTACCAATATGAAAGACTGTTTGATAAGCTTTACAGGTTTTCCAGAGAGGTTGATTTCATAGTTAAGATTACGGAGGCTCAACATTACAGACGGTATGTGATCGAGCAGGAGACGAAAAACCGGCCGGCCGGCGGGGGTCCCCTCGGAGTGACTCTCCCCGAACGCCTGACGCGCGATTTCGGACCCGGCGGCAGCATCGGACTTGCGCCCAAGGGTGTCAATTCGGGCAACGGTTTTGTATTTATTTCTCACACAGGCGAGGTCTATCCGAGCGGGTTTTTACCCATATCCGGGGGGAACGTGAGAAACGAAAGCATAGTCGATATCTACAGGGACTCGCCCCTTTTCAGGGAGATAAGGGATTACGACAGGCTCAAGGGGAAGTGCGGCGCGTGCGAGTTCAAGAACATCTGCGGCGGCTCGAGGGCGAGGGCTTATGCCTTCACAGGGGACTACATGGAGTCCGAGCCTTCCTGTGCCTATGTTCCCGAAGACTTCAATCGAGTGTATCGGGAAGGAAAGGGCATCCGGCGCGTAAATGTTTAAAACCCGCCCTGCACGCGGGTCGTTGGATGGCGGAATTTCATTTGTTTAGGGCAATAGCGATATGGTCATGAGTATAGGCGCATGATAAAATCCACGAGGAATGAAAAACCGAATATAGGCTTTGACCTTTGCCCCTTTATCGTAATATGGGAGGTGACCCAGTCGTGCGACTTGGCATGCCTCCACTGCAGGGCGGATGCCAGGACGTGCAGAGACCCGCGCGAACTCACCACGTACCAGGGACGGGGCCTCATAGACGATATAACGGGCTTTGGATCGCCGCTGCTCGTGCTTACCGGCGGCGACCCGCTGAAAAGGGAAGATATATACGAACTCATCACCTGCGGCGTGGAGAAGGGACTACGGACGACCGTATCGCCCAGCGTGACCCCGCTCCTTACGGACGGGTCTATTCTCAAGCTGAAGAAGGCCGGTATTTCGAGAATGGCAGTGAGCCTCGACGGCTCAACTCCCCTCGTGCACGATTCGTTCAGGGGCGTTCACGGGAGTTTCAGAAGGACTGTAGAGGTCCTTTCCCTCTGTGCCCTCGAAGGCATCCCGATACAGATCAATACGACGGTGACTAAATACAATATCGGCGATTTCGACAGTATCGCAAAACTCATAAGCGGGTTCAGCCCGGTTCTCTGGAGCGTGTTTTTTCTGGTCCCGACAGGGCGGGGGAGGGCGGCCGACAGTGTGAGCGCCCTTGAATATGAAGAGGCCTTTGCAAAGATGTACGAGCTCTCCAAGGTGATGCCGTACGATATCAAGTCCACGGAAGCGCCCCATTACAGAAGATTCGCGGCCCAGGCGAGGGTCAGGGAATCGAGAGCCGGTAAACGCCCGGCCGCCGCCTACGGAGGAAAGAGGGACGCGATAGGCAGGGCGCCGAGGGGGATAAACGACGGGAAGGGATTCGTATTCGTCTCTCACACGGGCGAGGTCTATCCGAGCGGGTTTTTGCCCTTGTCCGGTGGCAACGTTAAGAACGAAAGCATAGTCGATATTTACAGATATTCGCCCCTTTTCAGGGAGATAAGGGATTACGACAGGCTCAAGGGGAAGTGCGGCGCGTGCGAGTTCAAGAACATCTGCGGCGGCTCGAGGGCGAGGGCATACGCATTGACGGGTGACTGCATGGAGTCTGAACCCTTCTGCGTGTACGTGCCGAAGGGCTACGAGGCTGGAACATCCGGGAGGGAAAGCGCCTGTGAGGCGGAAATTTAACAGCTGCAGCACCTGCAGCCTGAGGGCGGGCACCATATTGTCGGGGCTTGATAATTCGGGTGCCCTGGAGTTCGAGGGTATGCTGCACAGGTTTGTTTATCCGAAGGGCGTCGTCCTGTTCCTGAAGGGGGAAGAACCGCGTGGAATTTATTGTATCTGCTCGGGCCGCGTCAAGCTGTCCGCTCATTCCCCCGACGGTAAGAGCCTCACGGCGGGTTATCCTTCCGCCGGGAGCGTTATCGGAATTAGAGGGGTTCTATCCGGACAGCCCCATGATTTCACCGCGCGGACTGTCGAGGAGTCACAGCTGAGCTTCATGGATAAAGAGGATTTCCTGGGTTTCCTGAGGAGAAACGGAAACGTCTGCCTGAGGCTTGCGGAGTCTCTCGGCGAAGAGCTCTCCAGGGCATACGGGGATTTGAGGAACTCAGCCCTTGCCGGGTCCGGGGAGCGTCTCGCTTCACTCCTCCTCAGGCTTTGCGACGACTTCGGCGAGCCCACGCCGGAAGGGATAGTAATAAAGCTGGATGTGAGTCAGGATGAGATGGCGGAAATGGCCGGCATGTCGAGAAGAACGCTCACGAGGGCGCTTACCAGGCTGAAGAGTATGCACTTAATCAAGTGCGGCAGGCGCAATACAATAGTCAGAGATAAAACCGCGCTTCAAAATCTTCTTTCCTGAAAAATTCCCCCCCCCCGGTTATATCTACACTCTTATCAATAAAACACGAAATGAAGAATGAGACAAATGTCTCTGCCCCGCCGGGACATTTGTCCTTGACGAGTATATCGTCCGCGGGAGATAATTTACACAGTGCGCAACCGGAGCGTCGAACATATAAACCGGAGCCTGAGTACAGGCCCCTCTCGTAAGGGAAATGGATTCGCGCGGGCGCAGGGCAGGCGGGGATCAATACGATATGCGGAGGAAAAAATGGAAGTGTATAAAGACGGGAGAGAAGGCAGCTACAAATGGCTGCCTGACGTAGACCTCGAAAAGTGCACCGGCTGCGGAATGTGCGCCGAGGTGTGCACGCCGAAATCCCTCAAGATCGTGAACAGCGATTTTGCGGTCCTCGTCCGCGCCGATACGTGCGGCAGCGAGGGGCACTGCGTCGAGTCCTGCCCCGACGATGCTATTCACATGGAGTGGGTGGAAATGACGGGGGAGCATACCGCGGGCGAGTGGAAAACTGTCATGAGACAGTGAGGCACACATTGTGTGCTGATATACGATTCTTCCGAAACTCATAAGCCTAACCAAGAATTTCCCTCCCCCTTAAGGGGGGAGGGTATGGGTGGGGGTGTTACCTTTCACTAATCTATTCAACAAAAAGGAATAAGATGGAAGACAGTACTTTACCGCACCAAAGTGAATACGAAGAGCGGATGATGAGAGAGATAGCCGCCGGGTTTCTCGACGGGCATAACACGATGAGCCTCGCGACTTACAGGCACGGCTCGGTTTATGCGGCGCCGCTATTTTACGCGAGTGAGGGGCTCACTCTGTATTTCATTTCGGATCCTGATTCGGCACACTCGGTCAATATTTCTCTCAACCCCGGAGTAGCGGTTACCATAAGCAAGGACCATTCCGACTGGAAGACAGTACGTGGGCTGCAGCTGAGGGGGAGGGCATATGAGGTGCCCGAAGGCGAATCTGAACCGGCGAGAAAAATATTCGAGAAAAAATACCCTTTCCTGGCCGAGCTCCTCGGGAATCCGGATTTATTCCGGGGAGCTCGCGGTATCACTTTCTATAAAGTCGTCCCTGAGACTGTGAGACTCATAGACAACTCGGTGCACTTTGGATACAAGGCCGAGCTGAGTCTCTGAAGCGGGCTGTCTCAGTGGGTTCTTTCTGGGAAATGAATTCGGCTTCATGTGTATCTGAGGACCGGCAATTCCAAATCCCGCATTAAATCGATATCGTCCCCCGGCGGGCTCCCCTTCGTGGTAAGGTAATCCCCGGCGATGAGGGCGTTGGCGCCCGCGAAAAGGGCCCAGGACTGGTATTCCCCCAGCACCGCCTCTCTCCCCCCGGCGCAGAGGAGGATACTTTCAGGGAGTATGAGCCTGAATATCGATATGTATCTCAATGCTTCGAGCGGGTGGAGCGCATGCATTCCCCCGAGCCTCGTGCCGGGCCTGGGGTTAAGGAAATTTAACGGAACTACCTCGGGCTCGAGCTCCCGGAGCTCGTAAGCGAGGCTGATCCTGTCTTCCGCGCGCTCTCCGAGACCCAGTATCCCGCCGCAGCATAGCCTGATACCGTTTTTCTTTACGAGCCGTGCCGTAGCGATTCGGTCATCGTATGAGTGAGTGGTGCATATCTTGGGGTAATAGCCACGGGAGGTCTCCAGGTTATGGTTATAGCGGCTCACGCCGGCTTCGGAAAGGAGCGGCGCCTGATCTTCGGTAAGTATCCCGAGGGAGCAGCCGACGCTCAGGCCGGTATGCGTTTTGATGAGGCGGACGGATTCAATCACCTTCTCTAATGTCCTTTCGCCGGGCCCTCTTCCGCTTATAACGATACAGAATTCGGATGCCCCGCCGGCTTCGGCCCTTCTAGCCGACTCCAGGATTTTACGAGGCTCGATCCGGGTGCTCGGGGGGACAGGGTGTTCGCTGTAAACCGACTGCGCGCAGAAGCTGCAGTCCTCAGGGCAAGCCCCCGTCCTGGCGCTCGTTATGCCGCAGAGATAAACCCCTCGCTCGTGGTATCTCGACGTGACCGAATTTGAAAGCAGCATTATTTCCGGGAGCACGTCAATTCCGCAGACGGCCAGCTCCATTGCCTCATCCCGGGTTATGCCCCCTCTGTCACCAGTCAGCTTTTTTCTCACGCGCTCGATTACATTCTCGTCCATATTAATGCCTCCCATCGTTTCTCTTCAGGACTATCGTACTTTAGAGTTTTAACGTGATTTCCTCAAGACGACGTTTCCTGCGGAATAGCCCGCCCCGAAGGCGCACATTACCCCCGTGTCCCCTCTTTCGAGATCGTCTTTATGCTTGTGGAAAGCGATTACCGCTCCGGCCGAGCTCGTATTGGCGTATTCTCCCAGGACAAGAGGTGCTTCTTCGTCCTCAGGCTCCCTGCCCAACACCTTTGTGCATATGAGCCTGTTTATGCGGCTGTTCGCCTGGTGGAGCCAGAGACGCTTGAGCCCCGAAGCGCTTAAACCCAATTCCGCGAGGTGCGAAAGGATGAACCCGGAGACGAGGGGCACGATCTCCCTGAAAAGCCTCTTCCCATCCTGAGTGAAGAACTGTTCCTCAGGTTTCATATCGACGGATACCTCGTTCAGGAAGCCGAAGCGGTTCCTCACAGTGTCCGAATATTGGGTGTAAATTCTCGTTCCGAGTATCTCGAACGCAAACCGGGATTTCGATTCTCCTTCCTTCTCCATCACTACCGCCGCCGCCGCGTCCCCGAAGAGGAAGTGGGTCTCTCTGTCCTTGAAAGAGACGCGCGCCGTGCATATCTCCGGGCTTATGACCAGCGCCCTCCTCGCGCTCCCGGAGTTGATCGCGTCCCTTGCCGTCTGGATGCCGAAAGGCATGGAGGAACAGGCCGCCTGCAGGTCGAAGGCGAACCCCCTTGACCCGAGTAATTTCTGAATCTCGACCGATACCGGGGGATATAGCCTCTCTACTGCCGTACATGCAACAATCAGGGCGTCTATGTCGCCTGGGGCGGTTTCCGCCGCCTCGAGCGCCTGCCTCGCCGCTCGCTCCCCCATTTCCGCCTGTATGGAAACCCCTTCGTCCGAATATTCAAGTATCCGGGGGCGCATTCTTTCAGGATCGAGTATTCCCGGTTTATCCACGACGTAGCGGTTTCTTATACCCGACACATTGAAAATAAATTGGGCGCTGGATTCTTTAAGCGCAGCCGTATCTCCGTTGGTGTTCTTTATTTCCTGGCTCTTGTTGTATGTGGCTGCGTATCTGTTGTAAGAGGCGGCGAGCTCTTCATTGGATATGGAGTCCGGGGGTGCGTAGACGCCTGATCCGCTGATTACTATTTTGCTCATTATTACTCTTCTGAGCCGTGATTGCTTAATGCGCGCCTGATGCAGGCTCAGCCTTAAAAGATAATATACTTATCTCCCATCTCAACAGAGCGGGCAGGATAATTTTAGTGTTAAGTGGTAATTCCCGGGGGCGCATATTTACCGGCCCCGGCGAGTGTGTATAATCCTTTAGCAAAAAAAATAAAACACGAGGGGATGAATATGATCGAGAATATAAAGATAAGGGAGATAATGACGTCGGACGTGATGTCCGTGCACGACAGCGAGAAGCTGAGCGCCGTAGCCGGGATATTCAGGGAGAACCCGATACACCACGTACCTGTGCTCAAGGGCAAAAAGCCGGTCGGCATCATATCGACCCAGGACATATTCAAGCTGATATTCGATTTCGATTCGACCGATACCAGGATGCTCGATACCCTCCTCGACCACACTTATGAAATCAAGAACGTCATGACCGACAAGCTCGTCATATTCGAGGAAGAATCGACCCTGAAAGACGCGGCGAAAATACTTTCCGACAGCTCGCTCCATTCGATCCTCATCGTCGACAAGAAAGGCGACCTGACGGGCATCGTAACCACCACCGACCTTATTAGGTTCCTCTATAAGAATATCGAATAGTAACAGTGGGAATTGACATCCTAAATTCGATTTGCTAGTATTCGTATTTTTAGTGAATTAAAAATGAAAGCGGATTCTATCAAGTCCTATTTTCCACAAAGCCTTTTTACTTTGAAGGAACTCCGGCAAAAATAGGTATGGAATGGAGAAATCAAACTTTTATTCGTCAATCGGATTATTCGTAAGAAAAAATTTTCTGGATGAAGATCTATGCGTAAGAATACGATCGGAGATGCTTTCATCTGACGGGAGACGGGCTCATTTTGTAAGAAAAGATAAAAATCTACTGGATGAAAATATACGCCGAACAATGGAGAAACACACATCGAAAGCTACTAAGACTTTGATAAACGATAAACTGTCAAGCATCAAAGTTGAGCTCGAGGACTATTTCGACACGAAGCTCTCACGATCACAGGGGCCCAAGTTCCTATATTATAAGGAGGGGGATTTTTTCCAACGTCATTACGATAAGGGTATGAGCTCCGACAATCCGGAGACGGTCAAAGAACGCAAGGTCTCAACGGTAATATTTCTTAACAGTGAAACGGACGAACTGGAAAACAGCTCCTATACGGGGGGCTCACTCGTTATATATGGAGTAATGAAAGACCCGCGTTTCAAATCCTACGGGTTCAGACTGATAGGGGCAACAGGCATGCTGCTCGCCTTTCGTTCGGACCTGCTTCACGAGGTTATGCCGGTAAATGAGGGTGTGAGGTACACAGTCGTCGACTGGTTCGTTTGAAAGAATAGTTTATACGGAGATAGTTGATTTTATAGGACTATTCACTGGCTTAAGTGCCGGTGAATCTGTTATAATACGAGTAATCGAGGGGACTGATGAAATGATAAATAGTAAGATATTGCCCAACTCCGAAGTAACAATAACGGAGTTCGCGGATGAGAGTGTGCTGTTACATCTCGAAACGAAGACTTACTACACCCTGAACAAACCCGGTGTGTTTGTATGGGGATTAATTAAAGAAGGAATGCCTGCCGACGAAATTGTAGAACGCGTCCGGAAGGAATTTTCCGTGGAGAAGGATGTCGCTGAGAAAAATGTTATGGATCTGATCGAGAACCTGATCAAAGAGAAGCTGGTAGAAGTCGTCGAGTGAAGGGCTGCGTCCGATTAAGTATTAATATTAATTGTGTTACCAGGACGAGGTTTCGTTTATCACGTTATATAGATTAATGCAAGTTGACTTTTATACGTCGTTTTGATATAATCACAAATAATTCCAGGTGAATACGATAAGTTGTCGCGATGGCAGCAGATTATTACGATAAACGGGGGTGACATTAGAATGAATAAAGGATCCGGGAAGAACCCGGAAAAAGAAGCAGGTGCGTTGGGTGAGAGGGCAGAATTTAAAATCGAGCTAAAAAAGATCGGAACGCTCGAAGAAAACACTCAGCAGGATGGTCCTTATGACATTATCTGCTGCGGGATTCCGGATAATTGATATTGAGTCAAGTAAAATGTCTCATATATATGACACAGATTGTCTTTAGATTTTAATGTGCATTCGAGATATGGTCTTATTATCATTTAAACCCTCCCGGCCTGAATCAGCACTGAATGCGGTGTTTCGAGGCTAATACCTGTAGTTTTCCCCATGCCCTTAGGCAAACCAACCTCTATAACACATTCCCGAGCAGCCGCATCGCAGGGAGGCGGAAATTTGTTCCATCACATTGATGATCTCGTAATAGATACAAAGTGCAGCGATGCTGTGCTTGCCGCAAGATTTTCAAGGCTGGTTGAAGCCCTGGGTTTTGTACCCGGAACGCACCACCATGCCAGATTTATTGTGACACTTGAGCTGAAGTCGAGAAACGCGGATCGGAGAGACCGGGCCGTCACGGCTCCGGCATATATATTCGGTTCAACAAGAGTATTCTCTGAAAACGGACTCCAATACCTTACTTACAGCAAGTCCAGATTTTCTGTAAGCTCCGCGAGCAAATCGGGTGTCGTGGAGCTCGATGAATCCTTTTGGCAGAAGGCATTCTATGCCCAGAATTCCTTCA
>JAHKKQ010000206.1 GCA_020027805.1 Candidatus Dadabacteria bacterium | reverse complement strand
AGCTTAAGGGTATCTAATTTATATTTTCTGACACCTTGCTTTGATGCTTTGATCACCCGGCCATTATCTTCACTTCCGCAAGACCGCCATTCATTCCTACAGGGCGGTTCGGAGCCGGCTTGTTTATTTTCTTTTCCTGCTCCTGCTTGTAGTAGGCGTTCTGGTCGTGATACAATGCCCCCTCCGGGAGCCACTCCCAAAGCTTGCCGAGGTCCTTCCTTACCATGTTCATGTAAAATTCGGGCAGGACGCTGGTCTCACCCTCGAAATAGTCCCTGAATGCCCTGTCTTCATCGAGGAGCCGCCTGATCTTTCTGTAGAACCTCATCCTCCCGAAACCCTCCGTCGATACGGCGCGCATGAGGTTCATCCATGCCGGTATCCTCGAATTCGTATTACGGAAACGGTTGATGATCGAGGGCCAGGAAAACGAATGCTCGACCAGGCCTATTAACCTGTCGTAGAATTCGGGCCAGGTGCTCGTCTTCGGCCTTACGTTCATGGCGTGATTGTTGTTCAAAAAATGAAAGGGGAAGGGCAGGACGCGTTCCTGTCCCTGGTATTCGAGGTTTATGGGGGCCGCCTTCCCGAAAGACGTAAGGAGCGGGAAAGCCGGGAAAGCCGCGGGCGACATGTCGACGAATTTCTTCGTCAGCTCGAAAGACTCGGGCCCTTCGTCGCAATCGAGACCGAGGACGAAGTTAGTCTGTATGTAAGGCACGTAGCGCAGGATCATATTGACGTGCTCGGAAACGGCCTGGAGCTTGTCGTACCCCTGCTTGCTTCCGGTTTTGGATTTGTTGCCCATTCCGTTCCAGGATTCTATACCCGGGAGCACCGCTTTAAAGCCGTTATGCCTGAGCCTCTTCAAGTGAGGCTCCGACAGGAGCGACAGGCTGCTCTCCGCGATAAAGTCTATGCTGTTTGGCTCGACCGCCTCTTCGAGCGTATTCATGTAATCGTCGAATTTAACCCCGAAGTTCGGGTCGTGCCAGCTGACGAGAGGGCGTTTGTACTTCGTCAGGAGGAACCTGAGGTCGTCTCTGATTATATCGAACCCGAGGGTCTGGTAAGGCTGCTCGGCGTCGATACAGAAGCTGCACGTATAAGGGCAGCCCACGCTCCCGATCATGGGGACCACCTTGATCCAGGGGGCCTTGTCGAGGGCCTGGGATATGAATTTCCATCTCTCCCTCACACCCGGCAGTGTCGGGGGCTGTTTCAGGGCGGACATATGTACGCCCTCCTCCTTGTGATGTGAAATATCCTCGAGCACGTCCCTGCATATATTCTTGTCCGTGAGCCCGAGCACGTAGTCAAAGTACTTGCGCGCGTCTTCCGGATAACAGCGCGCGTGGGGGCCGCCGAGGACCGTAACGACGCCTTCCGACCTGTACTTGTTGCTGAGGGCGTAAGCCTGTATCGCGGATTGTGTGAACGAGCTGATAAAAACCAGATCGACGTCTTTCGGGACGTCTCTTTCCAGGTCCTCGATGCCGGTGAATAAAAACAGCGTCACCTCGTGTCCCAGCTCCTCGCACCAGCACGCGATGACCTGCGGCATTATTCCGGCGAGGTTTGCGTGCATGAAGCGCGCCCATAACGAGCTGTTGGGCGATTTCGTAATAAAGTCTACGATTCCGATCCTGAGCTTTCTCAAATTACACCTCATGTCAATTCGTGATTTATAAAGAACAGTCGATATGGCGAGCAGGGTCGAAAGAGACTCCGCCTGATAAATCCTCTCTGCATATAAATCCGCAGAAGAGTAAAATAAATAAAGATAATCAGGCCATTCCAAACCACATAAACGTTAAACTGGACCCCTTATGGCCTCATATGGATTAAATAAAAGGGATTTAAAGAAAAAGGGATGAACTGAAGAAATGTCCGGAGGGAACTTTAACTGTCTCGAATTCCGCAGGCTTATTTTTATCGGATCCGCCCTTTTCAGTTATAAAATTTATGTATTTTAAGGATAAACTATTCACACTAATTAAACAATAGAGTTGTAAATTAGTATATATTGCCGTCCGGGCGCTGCGGGGCCGGTTGTTTTTCAGCTTGAAAAATTATATGAATTGCATCGTATGAATGGCATCGCGCGGAATTGCGGTTAAATTATTTAAAGCTGTTTATACGCCCTTCAACACGGGCGTTTACGATACTGTGCGGAGACAGGGCTCGATTGGATAATTCTCTATACTTTATTTTCGAAGACGAGGGCACACGGGACGAAGTTCTCGGACAATTGAAGAACGGCCTCCCCCTGACCGGGGACCGAAGGGCCGAGAGGAAACAGCTCTACCTCGACACATACGACCACAGGCTCTACAAGAAGGGCCTCCTCCTTACGAATGAAGACGGCCGGCTGATTCTCCGGGATACAGGCGACGGTTCGAGCCTCTCTCTGGACCTCCCCGCGTACGGCGGCATGCCGAGATTCTGGCGGGACCTGCCCGAGGGGCCCTTCAGAGACAACCTCCGCTCCGTGATAGACGTCAGGGCGCTATTGCCCGTAGTCGGCGTCGAGAGCCTCGTAAATCACCTGTACCTTGAAAATGAAGACGGGAAGACCGTGGCCCATATTAATTTCGAGGATGTCGAGGTCGACGGCGATAACGCGGACAAGGCCGTCATTCACCTGCTCGAAGCGGTCCCCGTGAGGGGTTACGCCGGGGAGTTTGAAAATTTGACCCGCTATATCTCAGCCCTCGGGCCCGCTCCCGCCGGGGGGAACATATTGTCTATCGCGCTCGGAGCGTCGGGAAAGAAGGCGGGGGACTATACCTCCAAGGTGAGCGTCGTACTCACTCCCGATATGCCTTCCGGGGAAGCCATCAAAATAATACTAAGGAGCCTTCTCGAAACGATGAGAAAGAACGAGGACGGGATAGTGAAGGACATAGATACGGAATTCCTTCACGACTTCCGCGTAGCCGTGAGGAGGACGCGCTCGGCCCTCACCCTCATAAGGGGGATATTCCCCGAGAACGTGAAGGAGGAGTTCAAGACCGAGTTCGCGGGTATAGGCAAAAAATCAAACGAGCTCCGGGACCTCGATATCTATCTCTTGAGAAGGGAGGAGTACACCGAAATGCTGCCGCCCGCGTTGAGGGCGGGTCTCGACCCCCTGTTCGATATCATCGTAAGGGAGAGGGAGGAGGCTCATAGGGAATTCGCCCTTGAGCTCGCCTCCGATTCATACAGGCGGAGCATCGAGGCGTGGGAAAAATTTCTCTACGAGCCTGAAGCGCCCGGAGACGCCCTGCCCGGCGCGGCCGAGCCGGTTATAGGGCTCGCGAAATTACGCATACGTAAAAGGTACAAGAAGGCTCTCAAGCTCGGAAAGGCCATAGACGGGAGCTCTTCCGACAGGGACCTCCACACGCTCAGGATCGAGTGCAAGAAGCTCAGGTATTACCTCGAGTTCTTCGAGTCCCTCTTCCCGGCCGACGAAATAAAGGAAGTCATAAGACACCTGAAAAAGCGGAGGCAGGGAGAGCATCGCCGCCGCGGGCGGGCTCATATCGGAGTTATACGTGAAGCAGAAGGAAATAAGGTCCGAATTCCACGGCAGGTTCGGGGAGTTCGCCGGTGAGGAAATGAAGGAGCTGTTTGATAAATTATTCTCCGGCAATTAGAGTATTCACCCTATGATAACGTTAGCCCTCTACAGCATGAAGGGCGGCGTCGGCAAGACGGCGGCCGCCGTGAACCTCGCTCACCTGGCGTCGGCCGGGACCTGCCGGACCCTCATATGCGACCTCGACCCTCAGGGCGCGTCATCGTATTATTTCAGGATCAAGGCCTCCCGGAACTTCAATTCGAGCAAGTTCATCAAGGGCGGCAGATTCATCGACGAGAACATAAAGGGTACCGACTACCCGAACCTCGACCTCCTGCCTTCCAAGCTCTCGTACCGGAACCTCGACCTGGCTCTCGACGAGATGAAAAATTCCAAGTTCCGCCTCCGCAAAATTTTCGGTGAGATCGAGCACGAGTACGATTATCTGTTCCTCGACTGCCCGCCCGGAATATCCCTCGTCTCGGAGAACGTGTTCAACGCGGCCGATTACATATTCGTCCCGCTCATTCCGACCACGCTCTCCGTCATGACCTACGAAAAGCTGTTGGATTTTTTTACGAACAAGGAATACGACGCGGGCAGGCTCTACGCTTTCTTCTCCATGGTCGAGTCGAAGAAGAGCCTGCATAGAGAGATTATGGAGAAGATAGAGTCGGGCGGGCATAACGTACTCAGGACCCGCATACCTTACCGCTCCGACATTGAGAGGATGGGCGTCTACAGGGAGCCCGTAACCGCCTTTCTCCCGCAATCGGATTCGGCCCGGATCTATGCCGACCTCTGGGAGGAGATAAGGGGGATAACAGGGAAGGGCGGCTCCGAGGGGTGAGGCCGCTTATGTTTACGTTGCGATGATAGAGAATGCACTCCGGCTGTCTCGCTTTTTGTTGTCATTCCCGAATCCGATCGGGAATGACAGGGAATTAAGGTACCCCCTCACCCTGACCCTCTCCCACACGATGGGGAGAGGGAAGTAAAAAAGGCAAAAGACAGATTTCTCGGCGTTGCCTCGAAATGACAGGGTAAGAGGGGACAAGAGAGTAGGGTCGCGGCTGGAAGCCGCTCCTACGACGTCGACGTATTGGTTCTTTTTTTGTAGGAGCGCCATCCCTGGCGCGATTGTTTTACTAATTGTAAAGGCCTGATTCCCGATTTATTTTGGTTTGTGCTGCTAGGGTGCCCAGATAATGAAACGTATTTGCAATCGGCTGAGTGCGACCGATTTATTTCGGTTCTAATAGAGCATACCAAGGACATAAGCAGATTTGTATTCATCCGGCAGCGACCGGATCCTCGTTTGCTCGAATCCGTTGCTCGCTTACAATCGTTATTCGGGAATGACAAAAATAAAAATATGAGATTACCCAAATGACGAACGAGATAGAGAGGAAGTTCCTCGTGAAGGAGATGCCGGAGGGGCTGGATAGCTTCCCCGCGAGCGAAATATCCCAGGGCTACCTCGCGGTCACCGACGACGGCACCGAGATCAGGATACGCCGGAAGGGGACTAAGTATTACGAGACCGCGAAGTCGGGGAGGGGACTCAGCAGGAAAGAGGCCGAGGTCGAGATCGGGGAGAAGGCGTTTCGCTCCCTCTGGCCGCTCACGGGGGGGAAGAGGATCGGCAAGACGCGGTACGAGATACCCTACGGCGGACTCGTAATCGAGCTCGACGTTTATTCGGGCTCGCTCGATGGGCTCGTCGTCGCCGAGGTGGAATTTGCATCCGAGGAGGATAGCGCCCGCTTCACTCTCCCCGACTGGTTCGGCAGGGAGGTCACAGACGACAAGAGGTACGCTAACAAGAGTCTGTCTCTTTACGGGAAGCCCATCGATTAACTCGGCCTGAAATCCTTCGACGCGCGGAGAATTTTGCTCATTTCCTCTGGATACCCGGTCCTTTTAATATTATAATCAGTTGAAGTTGTATTAGGCTTATCCTTTCAGAGGCTTGAATCTTATTTCAAGGAGGATATCAGCCATGCATCGCAAACTACTATCATCACTGATATTAATGTCAACATTGTGCCTCTTTAGCTCGACTGATGGATATACGGCTTCAGCCTGGGAAGAGGAAATAGTGGTGCAGGCGGACCTCTACGGCGCTATTGCTTTCTCGCCGACCACTGCCGCCCACGGGTACAGCTTCGACTATGCCAACCGGGCGGCTGCCGAGAGAAGGGCAATAAACGAATGCGAAAAGAATGCGGGCAGCGGCGATTGCCAGGCGATCGTGTGGTTCCATAACGCCTGCGGGGCGCTCGCGGTCGGGGACAACGCCTACGGGAGCGGCTGGGGGATCGACATTCTGTACGCCGCGCTCTATGCGATGGAATCGTGTCTGGAAATGACCGGCAACTGCAAGGTCGTCCGCTGGGTCTGCACGAGTAACGCTGTGACGGAGTAGGGCGGATACCTTTGCTGTCATTTCGAGTGCATACGAGAAATCTATGATTTTTTTCGTTCCCCTCCGAACGGGTCCTTCATCTCCGGGTGCCAGAGTTTGAAGTGGTCCTTGTGGAGGTCGGTGTACGCCCCTTCGGTGTAATACTTGTCGTAGAATTCCAAATCCAGATGGTGCGCCTGGAAGACGAGCCTCGTGAACATCGGGTC
>JAHKKQ010000055.1 GCA_020027805.1 Candidatus Dadabacteria bacterium | reverse complement strand
CCCTGAGATAATTGACATAAGGTATGATCACGCCGTTCTCCCCCTGAATCGGCTCCAGTATGACGGCGCATACTTTCTCGTCCTCGAGCGCCCTTTCGAGGGGCTCCAGCTGTCCGTAAGGGACGGCTTTGAAACCGGGGACGAGGGGTGTGAAACCCTTCTGATATTTTTTGCTCGTTGCGGAGAGCGCGCCGAGGGTCCTCCCGTGAAACGAGTCGCGCGCGTGGACGATTTTATACCTGCCCCCGTTGGCCCCGCCCCATTTCCTCGCGAGCTTTATCGCCCCTTCGTTCGCCTCGGCCCCGCTGTTGCAGAAGAACACCTTGTCGGCGAACGAGTTCTCGACCAGCATCCTGGCGAACTCGACCTGCTTCTCGATGTGATAGAGGTTGCAGACCTGGACGAGCTTCCTCGACTGCTCGGAGATCGCCCTGACTACGCTCGGATGGCAGTGTCCCAGGCTGTTTACCGCTATCCCGGTTACGAAATCGAGATACTTTTTTCCCTCCGAGTCCCATACCCAGGCGCCCTTTCCCCTGACCATGGCGATCGGGTACCTGCCGTAGGTATTCATGAGGTATTCGGAGGTGCCGGAAATTATCTCTTCTCTTCTCAAAGCAGTATCTCCGTCCCGATTCCGGCGTCGGTGAATATTTCCAGTATGAGCGAGTGCTCGATAGTGCCGTCTATGATGTGGACCTTCTGAACCCCGTCGTGAAGGGCTTCGATCGCGCACATGACTTTCGGTATCATGCCGCTCGAGATTATTTCCTTTTTAATGAGGTGTCTCGCCTGGGATTCGGTAATGCTCGAGAGGAGGTTCTTTTCCTTGTCCATTATGCCGGGGACGTTGGTCATGAGTATCAGTTTGGCCGCTTTCAGAGCGCCCGCGATCTTCCCGGCCACGTGGTCGGCGTTGATGTTATAGGTCTTCCCTTCCTCGTCGAAGCCTATAGGCGCGATTATCGGTATGAAGCCAGAGTTCTCGAGCACCTTTATCAGCTGAGGGTTTACGCACTCGACCTCTCCGACCATACCGAGGTCGGCGTCTTCCGGTATGTCGAGTCCGTTCTCGAGCGCGAACTTTTTCACGTCGAGCTTCTTCGCGAGAATCATCTTCCCTTCCTTGCCCGAAGTGCCTACCGCTTTTCCGCCCATGGAATGTATGGTTTCTATTATCTTCTGGTTTACTTTCCCCACGAGGACCATCTCGACTACTTCCATTGTCTCCTCGTCCGTCACCCTGAGCCCGGCGATAAATTCCGACTCTATTCCCAGCTTTTTCAGGTGGCTCCCTATCTGGGGGCCGCCCCCGTGAACCACGACCGGGTGGATGCCCACGTATTTCATGAGCACTATGTCGCGGGCGAAGTTCGGCAGGTCGTCGTCCCCTATGCTCCCGCCGTATTTGATGACTATCGTCTGCCCGTAGAATTCCTTAATGTAGGGAAGGGCTTCGACGAGCGTTTTAGCCTTCTGTATAAGGTTTTTCATCTCCCTCTTTTTCAGACTGAAAATAAAGTTGATTATTATAAAGTAAATATAGTTTTATGCCAATAAATACTTTTTCCTGATGCGAATACTTGTCCGTAACACTCCCGGGGGTTGACGTGAAAGACGGACCGGGCGTTGTCAGGCGCGGTTCTTAACCCCCGGAAAGTTTTAACAGGACGGATACGGGGACTGATTTTCCCGGTTTAGCGCGGCTAAAGAAAATACCAAAACTCAATCGCCAATGGGTCGTTTGCCTGTTATATTTAATAACCGCGGAGGTATAAAATGTCGATAAATACGGAACACGCAAGTCTCGATATAAGCGAGAAGGGGAGGGCGAAGGACGGTACGGTGCTCTCCTCGGACAGGAGGCTGCTCATGCAGCTCCTAGCTTTCGGGAACTGCCGTAACACCACGAAACTAATAGAAGAATTGAAGAAGTCCGGCATGGATTTCGCCCTTTATGCCGATATAAACGACCCTTATGGTATAGGCCTTCTGGCGATGAGCGAGGACCCCGATTACTTCGTGGGCGGACTTAGGGACTTTCTAAACGGCTCTGCTTTCACGGAGCTTAGTCCGAAGCCCGAATTTACGATGCTCGGAAGGACTTATTCACTCGGGTATGAGCCCGACCTGGAGAATACCCTGATCGACCGGCCGCGGGAGAGGGTTCTCGACCCCGGGCTCCCGTGGGTGATATGGTATCCGCTCCGGAGGAACAAGCTGTTCGAAACCCTGTCGGCGGAAGAGCAGCGCTCGGTCCTGGGAGAGCACGGGAAGCTCGGTTTCAAGTTCGGGGACGCGGGGTACGGTAAGGACATACGTCTCGCTTGTCACGGGCTCGACAAGAACGACAACGACTTCCTGATAGGCGTCCTCGGGAAGGACCTCTATCCCCTGTCCATACTCATTCAGTCGATGCGGAAGACAAAACAGACTTCGATGTACCTGGAAAGCCTGGGGCCATTTTTCATAGGTAAGGCGCTATGGCAGAAGAAGGCATAGTTCTCTCGGGGTCGTTGCTGCATTCCCATTGCGGTGGCCCCGGCTCAGGTCTGCCCGTTATCTGAAGGACGGACGTTCTCTGCGGATGATCTATAGGATATAGCGGCTCAGGTCCCTGTCTTTTACTATATCGGCTATCTTGTCCTTCACGTACTTCGCGTCGATAACGATCTTCTGCTCCGCCATGTCGGGCGCATTGAAAGATATCTCGTCGAGCATCCGCTCCATTATCGTGTGCAGTCTCCTAGCGCCGATGTTCTCCATGGATTCGTTTACCGCCTGAGCGGTCTCGGCTATTTCCTGTATGGCGTCGTCCTTGAATACGAGCTCTATTTTCTCAGTGTTAAGGAGCTCGGTATATTGCTTTATAAGGGCGTTTTTGGGCTGTGTCAGAATATTTATAAAGTCCTCGGTCGTAAGCGGCTCGAGCTCGACCCTGATAGGGAACCTGCCCTGGAGCTCCGGTATGAGGTCCGAGGGCTTGGATACGTGGAATGCTCCGGCCCCGATAAACAATATGTGGTCGGTCCTCACCATTCCGTGCTTCGTGTTCACGGTACAGCCTTCGATGATCGGGAGCAGGTCCCTCTGGACCCCTTCTCTGGAAACGTCGGGCCCGGCCGTGCTTTCGCGCCCCGCGACTTTATCGATCTCGTCGATGAATATTATCCCCGACTGCTCGACCCTGTCGATCGCCATTTTGACGACGTTGTCCATGTCTATGAGCTTCTGCGCTTCCTCCTGAATGAGGACTTCCATCGCATCCGGCACCCTGACCTTCCTCTTCTTCGTTTTCTTCGGGAACAGGTTTCCCAGCATGTCGGATATGTTTACGTCCATTTCCTCGAGTCCCTGAGGGGAGAACACCTGAATGGGGAAATTCTTCGACGTAACTTCGATATCGACGAACCTTTCGTTGAGCCTGCCTTCCCGCAGCAGTTTCCTCAACTTCTCTCTGGTCTCGCCGCTCGTCTCGGTCTGCTGCTGCTCACCCCCGCTCGGCGGGAGCAGGAGGTCGAGCATCCTCTCTTCCGCGAGGTCCTCGGCCTTGGTTTTGACGGTTTGCTTCTCCTCGTCGGTTATCATTTTAATAGCGATATCCGTGAGGTCCCTGATCATCGACTCGACGTCCCTGCCGACGTAGCCGACTTCGGTGAATTTGGACGCTTCCACCTTCAGGAACGGGGCCTGGGCGAGCTTCGCGAGCCTTCTGGCTATCTCTGTTTTCCCCACTCCCGTGGGGCCTATCATGAGTATGTTCTTCGGAGCGATTTCGTCCTTCAGGTCCGGTGAAACGCGCTGCCGTCTCCACCGGTTGCGAAGCGCGATCGAAACGGCTCGTTTTGCCTTATTCTGGCCGATTATATACCTGTCGAGCTCGGAGACTATCTCCCTCGGCGTGAAAAATGTTTCGCTGCTCATTTTATGCGAGTTCCTCTACGGTGATTTTGTCGTTGGTGTAAATGCAGATTTCGGATGCTATCTTCAGTGATTCCTCTGCTATTTCTCTCGCGCCCAGCGTTGAATGCCTTGAAAGCGCCTTCGCCGCCGCCTGGGCATACGAGCCTCCCGAGCCCACGGCCACGACGTTGTCATCGGGCTCGAGCACGTCTCCGCTGCCCGATATCAGGAACATGCTGTCCTTATCGGCGACCGCCAGGAGCGCTTCGAGCCTCCTCAGGATACGGTCTGTCCTCCAGTCTTTCGCGAGCTCGACGGCCGCTCTCCTGAGGTTCCCTCTGTATTCCTCGAGCTTGGCCTCGAACTTGTCAAAGAGGGTCATGGCGTCCGCCGTAGCCCCTGAGAACCCCACAAGGACCTTGCCCTCGTATATCTTTCTCACCTTTTTGGCTGAGTGCTTGACGGCCGCATGCCCCAGCGTCACCTGACCGTCTCCGGCCATCGCGACCCTGTCTCCTATCTTTACGCAAACTATAGTCGTTCCGTGGAAGTTTTCCATGATTACGCTCTCGGGTGTGTTTTGTCGTAGATTTCCATTAATTTTTCAATCGAAGTATGCGTATATCTCTGCGTCGTGGACAGGCTCTTATGGCCGAGCATCTCCTGTATGGCCCTCAAGTCGGCGCCTCCTCCGAGGAGGTGTGTGGCGAAAGTGTGCCTCAGCACATGCGGGCTCACGTTCTTCGGTATCCCGGCGAGTAAAGCGTATTTCCTGATAATCCTGTCGACGCTCCTTACGTTCAACCTGTCTCCCCTGGTATTGACGAATAGGTGGTCTCCCCCGGGGTTCATGCCGAGCCTTTCGCGCAGGTATTCATCGAGCGCATGCGCGGCTTTGGAGCCGACCGGGACGATCCTTTCCTTGTTACCCTTTCCGAGGACCTTGACCGTCAGGTTCTTCAGGTCGATGTCGTTTAAATTAATCCCGACAAGCTCGCTCACCCTGAGGCCGCTCGAGTAAAGGAGCTCGAGTACTGCGACGTCCCGGGATAAGAGAGCGCCTGAGCCCTCGATACTGAGGAGCTTGACCACCTCATCGACCGTGAGGAACGTCGGGAGCCTCTTTTCCCCCCGCGGCGTGGGGACGAGCTTGGCGAGGTTGTTTTTAAGTGCCCCCTTCCTTATAAGGAACTCGAAGAACGTCCTTACGGACGCGAGCTTCCTCGATATCGAAGACCTCGAGTTCCTCGTGTATAGCCAGCTTATATATGCCCTTACCGGCGTCTCGTCGAGCTTCTCGAAATCGATTGCGCCTGCGTTTTCGCCGACGAGCTTTTTTTCTTTTATGACGCGCAGGAACTCGCCAATGTCAGTGATGTAGGCCTTGACGGTGTGTTTCGAGTAGTTCCTCTCGGAACCCAGATATTCCCTGAAATTCTGAATGAGCTGTTCCATGATGGCAATCGTTATAATATAAACACCACTCCCTATCTTTCAATGGAGGGAATTTATCGGGAGCGGGAGGGGCCTAAAGGGGATCCGGGTCCGACACAAGGCTCCGCAGGCAAATTATCTTTTACATTGCGGGCGTTATACGGAGAAGCGGGGCCGTTAATTACCGAACCCCGCGTAATCTTTAGAGAGCTCGTCATAGAATAACCCCGACAGCTGCACACGCTTCGCCCCTATGTAGCGCTTCTTGTAATACTGTTTGTTGATGCTGTCTATGGTTACCTTCCGGGACGCCGAGGAAGCGTGTATAAACTCATCGTTCCCTATGTAAATACCTACGTGTGACGGGTATTTCGCATACGTCGTGAAAAATACGAGGTCCCCTGTATCGAGTTTCTTTTTAGGAATGCTGTATCCGGAGCTGTAATATATGTCCCTTGCCGTCCTGGGCAGATATACGTTGAACCTGCTGAATATCTTCTTTACGTAGCCTGAGCAGTCGATTCCGGTCGCGAGGTCGTTTCCGCCGAATTTATAGGGGGCTCCCAGATACTTCTTAGCCACCTGTATGATGCTTTCTTTCGAGAACCTCCCGTTTTCGACGTCGGGCTCTGTATAGTTGTATTGTCCGTTCGATTCATGAATAGTGCTTTTCTCGGTTACGACTCTATATTCGGTTTCCTGCCGCTCGTAGCCGGGAATATATAGAACCTGTCCGGCCCTGATCGAATTACCCTTTATGTTGTTCACTTTCTTGAGCTCTTTTATGGTAACGTCGTAACGCCGGGCTATGCGGCCGAGCGTGTCGCCCTTTTTAACCACATATTCACCCCTCGGAAGGGAGGACGCCGCCACGCTTTCAGCTTCGCTTTCCCCCGGCTCTGCAGAGGAAAGCCCGGGTATGCTCAGTCTCATGCCTGCCCGCAGGGTGTCGCTCGAGAGTCCGTTTGCTCTCTTTATTTCCCGCACGGAAACACCGAACTTTTTGCTGAGTTTACTGAGCGTGTCGCCCCTTGCGACCGTATATTTGGACTGAGTCACCTTCTCCTGTGGTACGGGGATGAGGAGTATGTCGCCGTTATTTATCGTATCTTTCTTGAGCGCGCTCGCTTTCTTGATTTCCTCTACCGTGACGCTGAAGCTCGCGGCTATATTGCCGAGTGTGTCGCCCGGCTTAACGACGTACCTCTTCTTGATATAGACTTCGCTGGAGGTTTCAGGGGCCGTTTCCTTTATTACTGATTCTTTTATTACTACTTCTTCGGTCTCTTCGGTGACTACGGTGCCGGGGACCATCAACACCTGTCCCGACCTCAGATTACTGTTTTTAAGCCCGTTTGCCTTTTTGAGCTCGCTCTGCGAGAGGCCGAATTTGAGAGCGAGTTGTCCGAGGGTGTCCCCTTTTCTCACTCTGTATTCAGTAGTGTATTTCGTTGATTCCGTGATTTCGGTCTCTGTGACGGTCTCTTCCTCTACGGTCTCACTCGCGGCGACCGTCGTCCCGGACGTGTTGAGCACGAGTCTTTGGCCGACCCTGAGATTGCTGTTTTTAAGGTTGTTGTACTTCTTGATGCGCTCTACCGATATGCCGAACGTTTTCGCGAGCACGTACAGGGTGTCGCCCTTTTTTACTATATATTCTGACGGCGCATTATTTTGAGCGTCCTGTTTGTCAGGGGCTGCGGCTCCCTTAAGGGTTTCCTTGTAATTTTTAGTCTCGGTCCCCGGAACGACGAGCACCTGCCCGATCCTGAGCTTCCTGCTGTCGAGGTTATTGAGCTTGATCAATTCAACGGTGCTTACGCCGAGCTTCTCGGCGATCACTCCCGGGGTGTCGCCTTTTCTGATAACGTATTCTCTGGTACGTGTCTCGGAAGGAACAGGGATTTCGACTCTCTCGGCCCTGCCCGGTTCCGTGCTTTCCTGACCTGAGGCAGCGTCTTCTGCTTTAGTTGCGGTCTGCTGCCGAGCGTAACCGGGGATCGTGAGCCTCTGGCCGATCTGCAGTTTCCTGCTGTCGAGATTGTTGAGATTGATCAATTCAACGGGGCTCACGCCGAGCCTTTCGGCGATCTCACCCGGGGTATCCCCTTTAACCACGGTGTAAACGCCGGTATGCGCCGGCGTCGGCTGGGCAGGGGTAATAGTTGCAGCTGCATGAACAGCTTCGGTTTCAGCCTTGATATTCCCCGGGATTATGAGGACTTGTCCGATCTGCAGTTTATCGTTTTTAAGTCCGTTGGCTTTTCTGATGTCGCCGCTCGACAAGTTAAACCTTTCAGCGATGTGTCCGAGCGTATCGCCCTTTTGGACGGTGTAATCAGCCGGCGCTGCGGAAGGGCTTTCGGAGGAATCCTGTGCCTTGCCCGCTGTTTCACTGGCTGAATCTTCCGTTGCGGGCTCTTGAGGCCCGGTGACTTTAACCGGTTCGGGATTTGAGGATGGGATTAAGAGCTTTTGTCCGATTTGTAGTTTTGTATTCTTTAAACCGTTTGCTTCTTTCAGGTCTTCCGAAGACAAACCGTATATTTCCGCTATTTCGCCTAATGTATCGCCGTTCTTTACAGTGTATTCGTTATTATTTCTGCGCGCGATTTTTTTTGCCGTTGTGGCTTCGTCGTTCACGGAGACATCGATTATTAAAACGTCGCCGATATCCAACCTGTTATCTTTTAGCTTGTTTAATGATTTTAGCTCGTCGACTGTAAGCCCGAGCTTTCTGGATAAATCATAAAGGTTATCTCCTTTTTTGACTATGTATTTTTCGGCCGCTAAAGCTGATGCCGGAAGGAGAATTGCAATAAGGATAATTAGGGAACGCCTTAGTACCATACCTATACCTCCTGCAGAGACAAAATCTTAAAGAAATCCAATCCCGGAATAAAATGCCGAGATCCGGTCATGCTTTCTGGTCTAGGTTGTCAAAGAACTAAGTAAGCTACTTAAAATTAACTGGGACTGATTATACATGAAAAAAATAAGATTTGTAAGGGGAATTAAATAGTTATGAATATTTCTGCTTTTTCGGGTTAAGACGCCTGCTTAGTTTGATAATTTCAGGCAGCTTTATTGTCTCAGGAACGGCATATTCTCCATGAGCCATTCACCCAGAGGCAGTCCGAGGATGTGGAGAATTATTATGGTTCCGTCCTTATTCCTTTCCCTGGTGAGCACCTGTCTTATAAGCCTTGAGGCGATTTTCTCAATATCACCAGCGGCGAATCCCGAGGTGTCGAGCAGCTCGTTCATCCTGAGGGTGATGATCCCCATTTTAGGGCGGCTGAAATCGGAATCGCCCGAATACTCGATATTGAAGGTTATATCGTAAGGGGCAAAGCTATCGGATGTTATATCCGATATACCCACGATACGTATATAGTCGAGCGTCGGCATGAATATCTCCATTTGTACCCGGAAAGGTCATCGTCGTACAACGTGTCGCGGCCATGTATATACAGACCGGCAGGGACGGGACTTATTCGATTATGTTGGTACATATGTATAGGAACTCATCCCCGAGCTCCCAGTTGGTGGTCATTATCTGAATCTGACCTTTATCCTTCAAGTCGTTCAAGGCTTCGACGACCCTTATTTTCGTCTGGTTGTAATCGAGCTCCGGATTCTCATCCATGATTGCCTGTGTGAGCCCGCCGGTATTGGAGTTTCCCTGACCCGCGCCCCTGCAGAGTAAATTTAGCAATTGGGATTCTATATCGTTCATTACGTCCTCCCGGGTTAATATTCCCGGACATGCTTGGTGATTAGCTGTTATCCACGATCCTTTTACGGGAGCCCGGGAAAGAGAATCTAAAACGAAATATAGTGTATTATACAAAAAAGTGCAATAATAAATGCATATAATAATCAACATCCCCCTTGGGGACCGTTGATGACGGCGCCTGATGAAAGTCCTTCTTTATACCCATGAATTCCCCCCGTTTCTGGGAGGGCTGTCTACGACGAGCCTGAAGCTGGCAAGAGGCATATCCGGCCCGGGAATAGAGACTGTAGTGCTCGCTCCGGGTTACAGCCGGGAGGACGGTGAGATAGACAGGGGGCTCGGATCCCGTGTCATCAGGGTCGGCGGTCTCGGAAGCAAGTGGATAAAGGCCATACCGTACGCCGACATATTGCTCGGATTGTTTTCACTCATGTCAGCGCTCCGCAATGAAAAACCCGATATCGTGCTTTTCATAACCGAGGAGGCCGAAGCCGCGGGGGGTCTCGTGCCGCACGTCTCGTTCGTTCCTGTAGTGCGGGTGGCGGGCTCCGGTATCACTACTTGTTTCTACGGAAACAGGATAATGAAAAGACTGATGAAGTATCCCATGAGAAGGCTCTACAAGAATGCCCGGCGCATAATTGCTGTCAGCAGGAACACGAAGGGGCTGCTTAAAAGCATCGGCGTTCCCGAAGACAAGATTGCGGTCATCTACAACGGCGTCGGTGAGGAAATGCTGTCGGGGAAGCCTGATGCTGAAAAGCTCAGGGGGCTCATGGTCAAGCACGGGATCGGCGAGACCGCCCCGGTCATCATCACTATTGCGAGGGTGCTTCCGAGGAAGGGCCAGGATATGGTTATCAGGGCCCTCCCGCTCATAAAAAAAGAATTCCCGGATATCGTCTATCTCGTCGTCGGTGAGGGCCGGTTCAAAAACGAGTTCAGGGAGCTTGCGGAGTATGCGGGCGTGAGCGGCTCCGTTATTTTTACAGGGGGAGTCGGTCATGAGGAAATAATTGATTATTTCGACCTGGCGGACGTGTTCGTGATGCCTAGCAGGGATTGGGACAGCAAGGTCGAGGGTTTCCCAAACGCATTGATAGAGGCGAGTGCGAGGGCGAAGCCCGTTATCGCTTCGAAACAAGGGGGATCTGCGGAGGCGGTGAAGGACGGCATTTCAGGAATCCTCGTCGACCCCGAGAGTGTCACGGACATTGCGGAAGCGGTGGCTTCGCTCCTGAGGGACCCTAGGAAAGCCCGCCTCATGGGTGAAAGCGGCAGGGATATGGTTAAAGAGTTCCATACTGAAGCCGGGATGATAAAAAATTACATTGAAGTATTAAAAAAAGTGCATAATGGAAAACCATAAAGCTCTTTGGAAATAGAGTCGAATGAGTAAACCTCGGAGTCTTCAGAAAAATCTTTTTATAAACGCTTCCCTTCTCTTCAGCGGCAAAGCGGCGGCCGGGGGGTTCGCCGCCCTCCAGACGGTCATTCTCGCGAGGATACTGGGGGTAACCGACTTCGGACTGCTTCAGCTCGTCATCGCTTACATAGCGATGATGAACCAGTTCTTCGACGTCAGGGTCTGGGAAACTGCCGTAAGGTACATAGGCTCCTACTGGGAGAAGGGCGAGTCCGAAAAAACCCTCGCGATGATAAAACTCTCTTACGTGCTCGACGTGGGGAGCGGAGCGGTCTCTTTCATAATCGCGATCGTGACAGCGGAGGTGATCAGTAAATACGTCATTCACTCGCCCGAGGCTTATATATACATCTGGATCTATGCATTCGGGCTCTTCGTCGAAACCGCCAAGCTGACGTCGGACGCGATACTGAGGGTCTTCGAAAAGTATAAGAATATAGCCGTGATAAATTCTATAGAGAACCTTACGCAGCTCGTGCTTGTGGCGGCGCTCCTTTTAGCCGGTCTCGGAATAAAGGGGGCGTTATGCGGTCTCGTAATATCGAACTTCATAGCCGCCGCCGTGAGGCTCTGGGCTGTCATGAGGGCTCTCGAAGAAAAAAAACTGGGCAGCTGGCTCAC
>JAHKKQ010000054.1 GCA_020027805.1 Candidatus Dadabacteria bacterium | reverse complement strand
GATCTCGAGAAGTTCGCCGAGACCTACGATATAAAGATCGCCTCCATTGCCGATCTGATCAGCTACCGCCTTAGGGCGGAGAGCCTCGTCAGGAGGGCGGCTTCCGCAATGATCCCGACCGAAAACGGCGAGTTTCAAATCATAGTCTACGAGAGCGATATAGACCCCCAGCACCACGTCGCATTAGTCAAGGGTGAGATAAAACCCGAAAATGACGTGCTCGTCAGGGTCCATTCCGAATGCCTCACAAGCGATGTCTTCGGCTCCCTCAGGTGCGACTGCGGGTCTCAGATAAAGCAGGCGATGAAGATTATCAATGACGAGGGTACGGGTGTTATACTTTATATGAGACAGGAAGGGAGGGGCATCGGCCTCATTAATAAAATAAAGGCATATGCTCTCCAGGACGACGGATTCGACACGGTCGAAGCGAACGAGGTCCTGGGTTTTAAGCCCGATCTCAGGGACTACGGCATCGGCGCGCAGATCCTGCTTGACTTGGGCGTGAGGAACATGAAGCTCCTTACCAATAACCCGAAGAAGATTAAGGGGCTCGAAGGGTTCGGACTCCAGATCGTCGAGCGCGTGCCTATCGAGATACCGCCCAACGGAAGGAATTCCAGTTATTTGAAGGTCAAGAAGGACAAGCTCGGACACCTTCTTTCAATGGTCGACTGAAGAGGAGATAATAATGCCTAAAAAATTCGAGGGGAACCTCGACGCCAAGGGGCTCAGGTTTGCGGTGGTGGTCAGCAGGTTCAACGATTTCATAACCGAAAGGCTCGTGAGCGGCGCCGTAGACGTGCTCCTCAGGCATAACGTTTCGGATGATGATATCGACCTCATCAGGGTTCCCGGATCGTACGAGCTTCTTTTTGCCGTAAAAAAAGCCGCCGAGAGGAAAAAGTACAACGCCATAATCGTTCTTGGTGCGATAATAAAGGGTGAAACCCCGCATTTCAATTATCTGTCATCCGCGGTGATATCGACAATAGCCTCTATTAGCCTCGAAATGGATGTCCCCGTAGCCTCGGGCGTATTGACGACCGAAACAGTTCAGCAGGCCATCGAAAGAGCCGGTTCCAAGGCCGGGAACCGCGGCGCGGAGGCGGCGTACTCGGCAATCGAAATGGCTAATCTCACTAAAATTCTTTCCCGAAAAGGGTAGATGCCTTCCAGATGGGTATAAGGAGACGCGCGAGGGAACTAGCGCTCCAGTTCCTCTATCAATACGATGCAATGACCGAGTCTTCAGGGGAATCCTCCTGTCCGGAAGCCGAGCTCTCGCTATTCTGGGAGAGGAGCGATACCCCGGTGCCGGAGGACATGAAAGAATTTTCCACAGTCCTTATACTCGGCGCTTGTAAGAATCTCACACACATAGACGATATCATTGTCAGGTTCTCCGAGCACTGGAGGCTTTCGAGGATGCCGAAAATAGACAGGAATATACTGCGTCTTTCTATATACGAGCTCATTTACCTGAGCAGCATCCCCGCCGCTGTTACCATCAACGAAGCCGTCGAGCTCGGCAAACGGTTCGGCACGGAGGAATCGGGCTCTTTTATAAACGGAATACTCGATAAGATCAGGATCGCACGGGACAAAGGTGAGCTGTAAATGATAAAGGAAGCGATAGCGAAAGTCGTTGAGAGGATCGACCTCGAAGAGCACGAGATGTCTGACGTCGTCGAGATGATGATGGATGGGGAAGCTACCCCCGGGCAGATATCTTCCTTCCTTGTCGCCCTGAGAATGAAAGGCGAATCGGTCTCGGAAATAACGGGCGCCGCGAAGGTGATGCTGGACAAGGCGATCAGGATTCATTCCAGACACGAGGTCATAGTCGATCTCTGCGGTACAGGAGGGGACAGGCAGGGGACGTTCAATGTCTCGACCGCGGCCGCTTTTGTCGTCGCGGGCGCGGGCGTTCCGGTCGCCAAGCACGGGAACCGCTCGGTATCGAGCTATGTGGGCAGCGCCGACGTGCTCGAGGCCCTCGGAATCGATATCACACATTCGGCGGAGGTCGCGGAGAAGTGCCTCGACGAGGCCGGTATCGTGTTCCTCTTCGCCCCTAATTATCACCCCGCCATGAAGAACGTCGCAGGACCGAGGAAAGAGATAGGCGTAAGAACGATATTCAACATCCTGGGCCCCATCGTGAACCCTGCGGGCGTGAAGCACCAGGTCGTGGGCGTCTATTCCGAGGTGCTTCTCGACCCCGTCGTAAAGGTGCTCCGGAATCTCGGCCACAAGAGCGCCATGGTGGTCCACGGCGCGGACTCGATGGACGAGATCACGGTGACGGGCAAGACGGTCGTGGCCGAGCTCAAAGACGGCATGGTTAAGAAGTATCAGTTCGATCCCCTGGACCTCGGCATAAAAAGAAGGAACGTAAGCGAGCTCAAGGGCGGCCGCACCGCGAAGGAGAACGCGCGTATTTTCAGGTCTATACTGAGAGGCGAAGAGAAAGAGGCCAAGCGGGACATCGTTTTGATAAATGCGGCGGCGGCGATTTACGTTTCCGAGACGAGTCCCGATCTCAGGGAAGCGCTCGAGAGGGCGGTGGAGTCCCTCGACTCCGGGAAAGCTCTATCGAAGCTCGAAGAGCTCGCGAAGATTACGAAGGGTAAATAAATTACGGATTTTTTCAGCATAATGATTCTCGACGCGATAATAGAAAATAAAAAAATAGAAGTTGAGAAATCAAAGGTCAGCCTCCCCCTCGAATCCCTCATCAGCGGAATCGCCAATATTCGGCCGCCCCGCGATTTTTATAAGGCTATCGACCACGGAGGGCAGCTCAGGATAATAGCCGAGATAAAAAAGGCCTCTCCGTCGAAGGGGGTCTTGAGGGGGGATTTCGATCCGGTGAAAATCGCCCTCGGCTATGCAAGGTCGGGTGCCTCAGCACTCTCGGTCCTCACGGACGAGAAATTTTTTATGGGAAGCCTCACGTACCTGAGAGCCGTGAGGGAGGCTGTGGATATTCCCCTCTTGCGGAAGGACTTCATTATCGATCCCTATCAGGTCTACGAGGCGAGGCTCTACGGAGCGGACGCGCTCCTGCTCATCGTATCGGCACTCGGTCAGGACGCGCTCAGGGAGCTTCTTGCACTCACCCGCTCGCTCGGCATGGACGCCGTGGTAGAGGTTCACGACGAAGAGGAGCTTGGGAGGGCGCTCGATGCCGGGAGCAGGATAATCGGAATCAACAACAGAGACCTCAGGACGTTCGAGGTCGATCTGGGCGTATCGGCAAGGCTCGCACGGATGATGCCCGGCGGGGTAATTGCGGTCGCCGAAAGCGGGATAAGCTCGGGCGCGGATATAAAGAGACTGAGGGACCAGGGTGTGCACGTCTTTCTTATCGGCGAGACGTTCATGAAGGCCCCCGATCCCGGCGCTGAATTGAAAAACCTCATATCGTCATCTATGTCTGCCTCATAAATATCAAAAGTTTTACATTCTTTCATCTCCGGCTGTTGCCGATATCGACAAACGGGAAACAAATAAGAAAAAAAACTATAACTACCTGCGTTCCGATATATAGTTTATAAAATGACCGATAACAGGAAAAGGAAAAACCCGATACTCGCGCTCGTTCTGTCGGGACTGCTGCCCGGCCTCGGACAGATATACAACAATCAGATTCCGAAGGGGATTCTCTTCTTCGCGCTCAACATCCTACTCAGCTATCTTTCCTATGAGCCCTTTGCCTACTTCTTAAAGTCATGGAACACTTTTCAGGACGCGCCTCCCGACATGTCACAGCTCACAAGACTGCTGATATGCTCATCGGCCGCAACCGTAATCCTGGTAGCAGCCATGATAGACGCCAAGAAGAGCGCCGACAGGATAAATGAGAAAGGCGGTGCGGCATGACGCTAATTTTTCTTCGTCCGGCGCCCTCCGCGTCTTGACAATCATTCTCTTACGAGATTATTATTTCGTATAGCTTCTTTGGGCAGTTTCAACACGAGGCGGCGCTGACACCGTCTTTGACCTATATCCTTCTGATCTGATGCGGAGATTCGATTTGCAAGGCTCGAAAAATGTAATCCTGTATGCTTTGATCGCCGTAACGTCTTTGGTTCTGTCCTGCGCTCATGGCCTTCCCGAATTGAATCCCTATAAAGAAGCGTCCTCCGCCCCCGGCGAGGAATGGAAGCCTTCCCAGAAGGAGTTGATCGAATCGTTTCAGCTCGAGGAACTGCCCGCGGTCCCCGAAGAACTCAAATCAGATTCCGGGAGCCTTGCGCTATCCCAGCTCGTCGACGTCGCGCTCGTGAACAACCCGACCACTCAGGTGGCCTGGGAAGACGCGAGGGCCGCCGCCGCTTCATGGGCCGAGTCGAGGGGGCTCTACTATCCCCAGATTGCCGGAGTAGCCAGATACGCGTATGCCAAGGGGGGCGGGAACTCTCAGGGCACGGATCCATATCAGGAGCAGTACGGTGACGTCGGCCTTTCCCTGAATTACCTTCTTTTCGATTTCGGGGGACGCGAGGCGCAGATTGATGCCGCACGTCTCGCGCTTATAAACGCGAACTGGAACCAGAACCAGGCGATTCAGAACGTGCTCCAGGCGGTAGCAGTGTCCTTTTACAATTACATAGGCAGTAAAGCGCTCGTAATCGCCGACGAAGCGAGTCTCGAGGACGCTCAGACGAGTCTCGACGCCGCCAAGCTCAGGCTCGAAGCCGGTGTGGGCACACTCCCCGACGTGCTCCAGGCCCAGGCACAGCTGGCCCAGATCGAGCTCGAGCTCGTCGGCGCCAGGGGGAATGTTGAAATAGACCGGGGTTTGCTGGCTACATCCGTGGGATGGCCCGCCAATGCACCTTTCGATGTGAACGGGGATTTGAACGAGCTACCTGTAACAGCTATCAGTGATAACGTTGATAACCTTATCGCGCTTTCGATGAAGAACAGGCCCGACCTGGCCGCGGTCCAGGCGACGGTAAGGCAGAGGGAAGCCCTGTTGTGGAAAGCCAAATCGCAGTTCTTTCCCGAGATTTCCGCCACGGCACAGTTACTCAGGTGGTGGGTAAACCCTCAAGGGGACGGTAACGAGTACTTTACGAATTACCTCGTGGGCCTTCAGCTTCAGGTGCCCATCTTTCAGGGCTTCCAGATCATAAACTCTGTCCGCAAAGCGAGCGCGCAGCTGGAGTCGGCCCGCGCCGCGCTCGAGCTCCAGGAACAGATAGTCATTAACCAGGTATGGAACGCGTACTACAATTTCACTACCGCAGTCCAGTCTCTCGATGCCGCTAACTCTCTCGTCGCGAGCGCCCAGGAGTCTTATAACGCTTCCCTCGCCCGTTTTAAGGCGGGGGTGGGCGACATCGTCGAGCTTCTCAATGCCCAGGCCACGCTCGCACAGGCCAGGGCCGAACAGGTACAGGCAAAGACCGACATCTTCACGTCGTACGCAGACCTTGTAAATGCGATCGGTACGGATCTTCCGACCCCGGGCATGCCTCAGGACCTGAGTCCGGCAGAAGAAGGAGGAATGAATCAGGATGATAAAACGAACTAGGTTCAAAACAAGCTGTCTTAATATACTAAAAGTCGCTTCAGTTTTCGCGCTTCTCGTTCTCACGGTGACGGGCTGCGGCAAGGACGAAAAGGAAGCCCCTCCCGCCCTCCCGGTTACGGTAGCCGGAGTAACGACGGAGACGGTTCCCATCTACCTCGAATACGTCGGGACCACGCAGTCCATACAGACTGTCGACATCAACGCCAGGGTTGAGGGTTTTCTGGTCAAGAGGGCCTTCAGGGACGGGGCGGATGTCGAGGACGGGGCGCTGCTTTTCGTAATAGACCCCAGGCCTTTCGAGGCGGACCTCCAGGCGGCCGAGGCCGATCTCGCAGAGAACAGGGCGGCTTTGGCCTACGCGCAGGAACAGGTGAGGCGTTATAAGCCGATCGTGGAGAAGGAATATATCACGCAGGACACGTACGACGGCTATGTGACGAATGCAGCCGAGGCGCAGGCAGCGGTCGAAGCCGCCCAAGCCAACGTTACACAGGCCAAGCTCAACCTGAGCTACTGCACTATGTATGCCCCGTTCGCAGGCCGCATCGGGAGGAGGTATGTGGACGTCGGCAACCTGGTCGGCGCCGCGGGGGACCCTACGAAGCTCGCTACGATGGTCCAGCTCGACCCGATGTATGTATATTTCAGCGTCGCAGAGCGCGACATACCCCAGATATTCGAGGAGCACAGCAAGAACGACCTGGCCGTCAGCATAGTCCTCCCCGACGAAACCACACTTCCGGAAGACGGCAAGATCGATTTCATAAATAATGAGGTCGATGTCAACACCGGGACGATGGAGATGAGGGCTGTCGTCGGGAACAGTTCCAAAACCATGCTCCCGGGGCAGTTCGTCAAGGTCAAGCTCCTCTTGAAAGTGCAGCCCAGCGCCCTTCTGGTGCCTCAGCAGGCTATAAGCGATTTTCAGGGGCAGCAGTTCGTATATGTCGTGGGAGCGGATAACAAGGCCGAATACAGGAACGTTACTACCGGCTCTAACTACAACGAGCTCGTCGTTATTCAGGACGGAGTCAAATCCGGGGAAAAAGTCGTTACGGAGGGACTGCAGAAGGTTAAGCCCGGCATGACCGTGGTCCCCGAGACCGCCTCCCAAAAATCAGAGAAACCCACGTCTCAACCGTCGCCGTCGGGGGAAAAAGCTAAATAATATAAAGCTCTTCATAATCAGTTAAGGAGAACCGGTTTGGTTGATTTTTTTATACAGCGTCCCGTTCTGGCCACAGTAGTCGCGATATTGATAACCCTTGTCGGCGCTATCTCCATACCCATACTGCCTATCGCGCAGTTCCCAGACATCGCGCCCCCGACCGTCAACGTTTCGGCGACTTACACGGGCGCGAGCGCCGAGGTCGTGGAAACAACGGTCACCGACCCGATCGAAGAGCAGATAAACGGCGTCGAAGGCATGACCTACATGGAGTCCTACAGCTCGAACGACGGGACGATGAATATAAACGTCACGTTCGATATCGGCTATGACCTCGATATAGCGAACGTGGACGTGACGAACCAGGTCCAGCTCGCCACCCCCCTCGTTCCCGAGGAGGTGGGCAAGTACGGCATATCGGTTGAAAAGCAGTCCCCGAGCCTTATTCTGGCCGTGCACCTCATATCTCCCGACGGGAGCCGCGACGAGCTCTTCCTCAGCAACTACATAGGCATCCAGATTTACCAGACCCTCCAGCGAATCCCCGGAGTGGGCAACCTTACCATATGGGGTGAGAGGGAATACTCGATGCGCGTCTGGCTCAACCCGGACAAGCTCGCGAGTCTCGGTCTCACCACTAACGACGTCGCTGCCGCCATATCCGAACAGAACCTCCAGGTGGCCGCGGGCTCTATAGGCGAGCCGCCCGTGCCCGAGGGGCAGCAGTTCCAGTACACGATTACCACACTCGGCAGGCTCGAGACCGTAGAGGAATTCGGGGACATAATCATACGCGCCGAGTCTGACGGCACGGTCGTACGTATCAAGGACGTGGCCCGCGTGGAGCTGGGCGCGCAGAGCTACGCCCAGGACAGTCTCCTCGACGGAGAGCCGGCCATCGGTATCGGCATCTACCAGCTCCCGGGCGCGAACGCGCTCGACGTCGACAAACAGGTTAGGGTGACGATGGAGGAGCTCAAAAAGGACTTCCCCTCGGGCGTCGACTACAAGATCGTCTACGACACGACCGAATTCGTGACCGCGTCCATCGTCGAGGTGGTCAAAACGCTCTTCGAGGCGTTCGTGCTGGTATTCATCGTTGTGTTCGTATTTCTTCAGAATTTCAGGGCTACGCTCATACCCGCAATAACCATTCCGGTGTCCCTTATCGGCACGTTCGCGCTGATTAATGCATTCGGATTTTCAATAAACACGCTCAGTCTTTTCGGGCTCGTCCTCGCTATCGGGCTCGTCGTGGACGACGCGATAGTCGTGGTAGAAAACGTCTCGCGCCTGCTCCAGGAAAAAGATGTTTCCCCGAAGGAAGCCACCAGCGAAGCCATGAAAGAGGTGACGGGACCGATCGTCGCGACCTCTCTCGTCCTCATGGCCGTATTCGTTCCGGTGTCCTTCATGCCCGGAATCTCGGGGCAGATGTACAGGCAGTTCGCCCTGACGATAGCCTTCTCGGTCGGCATCTCGGCAATCAACGCCCTCACCCTGAGCCCCGCCCTCTGCGCGCTCTTCCTCCGTAAGGAGACAGGGCCCAAGTGGCGGTTTTACCGGAAATTCAACGAAGCCTTCGAGCGCTTCAAGAACGGTTATCAGGGCTGGGTAAAGGAGCTGACCGCGCGGTGGAAGCTCGTCGTGATAGCGTTCGCCGTGCTCATGGCCCTTACGGTTTACATGTTCAAGATCGTGCCCACGGGATTCGTCCCCGAGGAAGACCAGGGCTACTTTATCGTAAACATACAGGGGCCCGAGGGCTCTTCACTCGAGCGTACGAACGCCACCATGAAAGAGGTATACGAAATACTGAAGAATACCCCGGGCGTCGCGCACGTGGTATCAATATCGGGTCTTAATTTTCTGACCTCGAGCTCCGACTCGAACTCGGGGGCCATGTTCCCGGTGCTTGCGCCGTGGAACGAGAGGAAATCCAAGGAAACACAGATCGACTACATCCTTGCCAGCGTGCGGAAGAAGTTCGCCGGGCTCCAGGGCGCCCAGGTGGTTGCGTTCAACGCCCCAGCCATACAGGGCCTGAGCTCTACGGGAGGTTTTCAGTTCGAGCTCGAAGACAGGACCAATTTAGGTCTCGATACGCTTCAGAAGGTTATGGGAGAGATAATAGAAGCGGGTCAGAAGCGGCCCGAGCTCGTGGGTCTTTTCGCCTATTTTTCGGTGAACACGCCCGGCCTCTATATAGAGCTCGACCGTACGAAGACTAAAACGCAGGGGGTATCGATTTCGGACGTATTCCAGACCCTGCAGGGTTATCTCGGCTCCCTGTACGTAAACGACTTCAACCTCTACGGGCAGGTCTACAAGGTCTTCATTCAGGCCGATGCGCAGTACCGGAACACGATGGAGGACATATCCCGTCTCTATGTGCGCACAGACAGGGGGGACCTCGTCCCGCTCGATACGCTGATAGATGTAAGCAAGATCGTGGGTCCCGAGACCATCACGCACTATAACCTTTACCGCTCCGCCGAAATCGACGGCGATAACGCCCCGGGCTACAGCTCGGGTCAGGCCATGGATGCCATGGAGGAGCTCGCGGATCAGTACATGCCCGAAGGCATGGGGTTCGAGTGGTCCGGTATCTCGTATCAGGAGATAAAGGCGGGGAACCTGGCTCCCCTCATATTCGGCCTGTCTCTCGTATTCGTGTTTTTATTCCTCGCGGCGCTTTATGAGAGCTGGGCGATGCCCTTCATGGTCATGCTCGCGGTCCCGCTCGCGCTCCTGGGCGCTATGACGGCCCAGTGGATGCGCGGCCTGTCGGATGATATCTACTGCCAGATCGGGCTCGTCATGCTTATAGGCCTCGCGAGCAAGAACGCGATCCTGATCGTCGAGTTCGCGAAGCAGCGCCGGGAGGAGGGCATGCCTGTACAGGAGGCGGCAATGACCGCCGCCCTCATTAGACTCAGGCCTATCCTGATGACTGCGTTCGCGTTCATTCTGGGCGTGTTCCCGCTCGTAGTCGCCTCAGGGGCGGGCGCGAACAGCCGCCATTCTCTCGGGACGGCCGTATTCGGCGGTATGATAGTCTCTACGCTCTTGAGCCTCATCATCGTGCCCGTGTTCTACGTGATAATCGAGAACCTGAGGGAGCGCGGACCGCAGAAGCCCGCTTGATGCGCAGAACCTGCGCCCGCACACGAAGTGTGTTTTACGATTCTATCCAATTCTTCTGCCAGACCGGCGACGCAGTCTGATCCGGTCGTCCTGAGCCTGTCGAAGTGCGCGCACGGAGTGTGTCTCTACGATTCCATCCAATTCTCCTGCCCGACTGGCAACGCAGCCTAACTCGTTCATCCTGAGCTCGTCGAAGGACGATTCCTTTAATCCCTTCCCCATTGAGGGGGGAAGGTGAGGATGGGGGTGATAAACCTCGTTCTGGGTTTGTCGTAGGACGTGATCTTTTTTTCGTAGGAGCGGCGTCTTGCCGCGATTCGTTTTAATTTGTCATTGCGAGGCTCCGAAGGAGCCGCGGCAATCTCATCTTTTATCCTGAACCCTGCATCATACTCGGTGCTTTCCTACTTCAGCACCTCCCCCGTCTTCTCGCTCCAGAGCAGGAGGTCCAGGTCGTCCATGGGGATGTCTATGTCATCCGCAAATTGCCTGAGGCTATTTTCTATAGAGATATACCTGTCCCTCGTGCCGGGCGGCTTCGGGCTCTCGATTACCCCGATCTCGCATAGCGTATTGAGTATATGCTTGTCGAGAATTGCGTAACCCTGATATCCTATATTCCTCAGAAAGTGGCTCGACTCCTTGTACCCGATCCCCCTTATGTCCCTGTTCGTCGCGAAGAAGTCTCTCCTCTCGTTCGGGTCCCGGAACGACTCGATCAGGTCCCTGAGCCTGAGCCCGTACTCCCGCCTTAGGTACTCCCTCGTATGAATTATGTAATCCGGTCTGCAGTTGGGGAACCTGTGGACTCCTTTCAGTGTACTCCTGAATTTCCTGAGGCTCCCCTCGAGGAGTATGTCCTTCAGAGCCTCGACCGATCTGAGCCCCATCCTGGCGCTCGCCCCCGCCGTGCAGATACAGAACACGAGCTCTTCGAATATCCTTCTGTCGTCCCCATGCCTGTAGACCTCACGGAATTCAGCGAGCCTCGCCCCGATGATCTCTCTCTTTGCGATATAGGACATCCTTAGCTTTTCACGAAGTTCGTTTTTCATGTGCTGTTTGTCCGGGGGGGAGGTATGGATGTCGCTTTCGGGAAGCTTGATGGTTCTATTTATAGATAGTGAGGCTGACTCCGGGTGTCAATTCCGCCGATCTCAGGTTGTTCCATTTCTGGATGCTCGCGACCGATACGTTGTGCCTGCTCGCGATCTCCCAGAGTGTATCGCCTTTCTTGACCCTGTAGCTGATTGCATCGCTGGCGCTCGCCGTCGTTTTCGCCGAGGCGTATGTAC
>JAHKKQ010000205.1 GCA_020027805.1 Candidatus Dadabacteria bacterium | reverse complement strand
GTTAGGACATGCTCGGCAGTTTTGTTAACATATGTAGTCAGCAACATGCCGTGAGGCTCGGTACCTTTGTATAACTTCCCTTTTCCGGGGAATAATGACCAATTATCCTGATACGTGTCGCCATGAATCTGTTGCCACAATTGACCCGCCTGCTGGCTGCTATCCTGCGCTCCCGAGATACGGGTATCAAAAAAAGTGGGAGCCACAATTAAGAATAGGACAGATAAAACCAATAACGGGAAGATTAAGAACTTCTTTGCAAAACAACTCCCTTGATTGTCCAGTCCACAGCACTTCATGATGCACCCCCTTAGGTTGTGATATTTGTTAACTTAGACGGAGAAAATCCGAGCCGGTTTCAAAAATCTGATATAGGACGCAGTAGCTGCAATGCAAGGAGTCGGTTTCTATGTAATAATCTTGGAATTTACAGGATTTGTATTCAAGATAAAATGCTTTCGCCTGAAAATAACACGAAACTTTTAAAGATAATAAGCATCTAAACGTTAGATTTCAACGTAATAATTCTTGCTAGGGGCCGAAAGCCCTATTTACATCGAGGTAGGGAAATGCAAGAATAGATATCGAATTGCCGATATCCGCAGATACAATCAAGAAGGGAGGCATAGTCGTATGGAGTCAAAAGACGCCACGAGAGAGAGCGTTAAAGAATTCTACAGCAGAGCGGCCAGAGCACCCCAGGCGAGCCTCTGCTGCCCGGGCGGATATCCGGCCGAAGAGACGAGCCATATACCCAGGGAGGTAATAGACAGGTTCTACGGCTGCGGAAGCCCGATCAGCCTCGCCGGGATAACACCCGGAGAAACTGTTCTCGACCTCGGCTCCGGGGCCGGTATCGACTGCTTCATCGCGGCTAAAAAGACCGGGAGAGAAGGAAAAGTCATCGGCATCGACATGACCGACGAGATGCTTGAAGTGGCCAATGAGCATAAGGGCGCCGTATCGGAAGGCCTGGGTTATAGTAACGTCGAATTCCGGAAGGGCTTTCTCGAAGAGATACCCGCAGACGCAAAATCAGTAGACCTTATTACATCCAATTGCGTTATCAACCTTTCCCCCGATAAGAAAAAAGTATTCTCCGAGATGTGGAGATCGCTTAAAGACCACGGGAGAATAGTCGTATCCGATATAGTTTCCGACCGCGAGATTCCGGAACTTCTAAAAAAAGACGAGCTGCTTTTGGGCGAATGTATCGCGGGATCGCTCACCGAAAACCGGTTCCTCTCCTGCCTGGAACAGGCCGGTTTTTACGGTATAGAGGTGCTCGACAGGAGATACTGGAAGAGCATCGAAAATATCGATTTCCATTCGGTCACGGTCAGGGGCTACAAATTCCAGAAGACGTCCGGCTGCGTCTATATAGGGCAGTACGCCGCATATAAGGGCCCATTCAAGGTCATCATAGACGAAGAGGGTCACGTATTCCCAAGGAACCAGGCGGTGGAGGTATGCACCGATACGGCCCTCAAGCTTTCCGCAGCCCCGTATTCGGGCATGTTCATCATAACTGAGTCCGGGAGGAGACCGGACGATAACGCCTGCTGCGCGCCTCAGGGCGGAAACAGCTGCTGCTGACATTAAATATATCAGAATCGAGGGAGGCACCGGATGGACTACTATGACCCGAAAGACTTAAAGCGGTTTTCCGAAATAGGGAGGTTCGGCCGGGAATTGATGAAGAAGTTTTTCGACTATTACAATGCCGCGACAGGAGAGGACGGCGCGCTGACGAAGAGGGAAAAGGCCCTTATCGCGCTCGCTGTTGCGCACGTGAAGCATTGCCCCTACTGCATCGACGCGTACACGACTCAGTGTCTCGAGACGGGCGCCGACCCCGAGCAGATGACCGAGGCGATACACGTGGCGGCGTCGATGGAAGCGGGTATTACGCTGATACACGGGATTCAGATGCATAACGCGCTCGAAAAGCAGGGAGCGCTGTAATTCCCGGAATGAACCGATTCGGACTAGGGATTTACGCCTAGCGGAATTGTAATAGTACAGGAGCACCGGATGTCCCAGGCTCACGCGCTCAAGCGTAAAATAGAAACAGTAGACCCGAGCGACGAGGTCAAATACAATTTTTATAAAACCCTCGGGGATAAGAGGCAGGAGCTTCCTCCTCTCAGTATCGATACGCTCCAGGTGAACGTTACGAGGCTCTGTAACCAGTCCTGCGTACACTGCCACGTCGACGCCTCGCCCAGAAGGACCGAGCAGATGGACCTCGATACGGCAAACCGGTGCCTGGAGATACTCGGTGAGTATCAACAGATAAAGAACCTCGATATCACCGGAGGGGCTCCGGAGCTGAATCCGCACTTTGACCACCTCGTGCGTGAGGCCGTAAAACTCGGCAAGCGAGTCGTGGTCAGGCACAACCTGACGGTTACGATAGACGGGAACCCCGTAACAGGGGAGAGCAAATCCTATCTGCCCCGGTTCTACGCCGATAACGGGGTGGAAATTATATCGTCGCTGCCCTACTACCAGGAATATTTCACGGACAAGCAGAGGGGCAAGGGGGTGTTCGAAAAGAGCATACAAGCGATACATCTCTTAAACGCCGAAGGATACGGCAGGGACGGCACGGGGCTCGTGCTGAATTTCGTATACAACCCCGTGGGGGCGTTCCTACCCCCGCCCCAGAAGGGCCTTGAATCGGACTTTAAGAGAGAGCTGCAAAGAAAGCACGGCATAGTCTTTAATAACCTGTACACGATAACGAACATGCCTATCAACCGCTTCAAGCAGCAGCTTAAAAAACTGGACGCCTACGACGAATACATGACCAGGCTCGTAAACGCATACAACCCGGCCGCCGCCGAGGGGGTGATGTGCAGGTCGCTCGTGAGCGTAGGCTATGACGGCAGGATATTTGACTGCGATTTCAATCAGATGCTCGATCTGGAGATAACAGGAAACGGCAAGCCCATGACCGTTTTCAATTTCGATTACGAGGACCTTATCAAAAGGAGGATTATCTTCGCCTCGCACTGCTTCGGGTGTACGGCGGGCTCGGGGAGCAGCTGCGGCGGGGCAACCGCATAGAACTCCCGTTACGACATCAATGCCTCCAATAACCACCATGCCGTATAGAGACCGAGAGAATATCCTTATCGTATTCGTTAGATACCCGGAGCCCGGAAAGGTCAAGACAAGAATCGCCCGGCAGATGGGAGATCACAGGGCCGCCGAGATATATTCGCAAATGGCGAAGAGGATAATCGGGAAGGTATGGAGGCCGGACGCATACGGGACCGTAATTTATTTTGATCCGCCGGATAGAGAAAAGGACGTCAGGCTCTGGCTGGGAATCGATAATGTTTCTTACGAACCCCAGTCCCCTGGGACGATCGGAGACAAAATGTCGAATGCATTCGAAAGGGGGTTTTCCGAAGGGGCCGAAAAAGCGGTCCTGATTGGGACGGACGTCCCGGAAATTACGGGAGACACGGTTAGCGCCGCGTTCAGACTCCTCGAAGAAACTGACGTCGTACTGGGCCCCGCCGAGGACGGAGGGTATTACCTGATTGGACTTAAAAATTATGAGCCTGT
>JAHKKQ010000003.1 GCA_020027805.1 Candidatus Dadabacteria bacterium | reverse complement strand
GGCATCCTGAAAATGGGCGCCGTCATGGTGCCGATAAACACGGCGTACAAGATGGATTTCCTCCAGTACATACTCGACAGCTCCGATTCTAAGGCCCTTTTCATAGCCGAGGAGTATCTCGACAGGATGCCTCCCATAGCGAACGACCTGCCGCAGCTCGAGCGTGTGATAGTATGGACCAGGGGCGGCGGCGACAAATTCGACAAATACGGTTTTAATTTCGAGAGCATGACCCCGTACTCGAAGTTCATAAAGTCCCAGAAGAGCACTGACCCGGGCGTCGATATCACGTTCATGGATTATGCGAGGCTCATGTATACGTCGGGCACGACCGGGAGGTCGAAGGGTGTGGTGAGGCCCTGCGCGGCCGATTACTCGAGCGCCAGGAATTATGCCGAGATAATGGACGTAGGCCCGCGAGACGTCTGCTTCACGTGCCTCCCGCTCTATCATTCGAACGCCATGGTGATGTCCGTATACCCCGCGCTAATCAAGGGGGCCAAGGTGGTCGTCGAGGAGAAGTACTCGGCGAGCCAGTTCTGGAAATGGATCAAGGATCACGGGGTGACCAAGTTCAACATCGTCGGGACCATGGCATATTTCATGTGGAATACGCCGCCCGCGCCCGAGGAGAAGCAGCACAAGGCAAAGCTCGTCCTGGGCTCCCCCGCGCCTCACGACATAATAGAGAAATTCATGGAGAGGTTCAATATAAAGTTCATGGAGGGTTATGGACTCACGGAAATAGGGCAGTGCACGTGGATGAGGCCGGGCGAGCCTTTCAGGGTGGGCTCGTGCGGCAAGGAAGCGCCCGGTTACGAAATAAAGGTCGCCGACCCCGAGACCGACGAGGAAGTCCCGAGGGGGCACGTGGGCGAGATAATAGTCCGCCCGAGGACCCCCAACATAATGCTCCATTTCTACAACAAGATGCCCGAGAAGACCGTGCAGGACTTCAGGAACTTCTGGTTCCATACCGGGGACGCGGGCATGATGGACAAAGACGGTTACATCTATTTCGTGGACAGGGTGAAGGACTATATTAGGAGGAGGGGCGAGAACATAAGCTCGTTCGAGGTAGAGAAGATCGTGACCTCCCACGACGATATTGAGGAGTGCGGCGTCATTGGCATTAAGGCCGAGGGCGGAAGGTACGCCGAGGACGAGGTAATGATCGTGGTTGTCGCTAAAAAGGGGAAAAAGGTCGATCCCCATAAGCTCATGGAATTCCTCGAGCCCAGGATGCCCCACTTCATGCTCCCGAGATTCATACGGTTCGAGACGATACTGCCCAAGACGGGGACGGAGAGGGTGCAGAAGAACAAGCTCCGCGAGACGGGCATCACCAAAGATACGTGGGACAGGGAGAAGGCCGGATACAAGGTCAAACGCTGACCATGCGCAGCACTATGGCTTTAAATTTGATTTGCAGCAGCTTATCGGGTGTTTTATAGTTTCTGCATATTCCGTTTCAACAAGGAGAGCCGTCATGTCGAGGATAATAAAAGTCTCGCTGCCGTTTTTAGCGGGCGTTCTCTTTGCCGCGTTCCTCATGGGCACTTTTAATATGTTCAGGGAAGCGAATGCCCAGCCCGGATACCAGCCGAACATGGAGCAGGCGCTCGGCAACCTGCACGCGGCGCGCATCAATCTCGAAGTATCGTCCCCTGACAAGGGCGGTCACAGGGTTCAGGCCCTGGAGCTCGTTAACCAGGCGATAACGCAGGTCAGGTTCGGTATGTATTTCGCCGAATAAAAATAACATATCATCTGAAGCTGAACGGCATTTCCCACGGGGCGGAGCCCTGTCCCGGAAAATATAAATCCAAATCCCGCAATTTCCCGTCTAAAGTCAAAAGCCTGAGAGTTTCCGAGCCCATAATTACGGCGGGGAGTCATGAGAGATATATTCGCGGTTTTATTGATACCATTTGCTTTGTCGCTTGCTTGCGCTAAGGCCGAATACGATCCACCCGACCTCGGGGGGATATATACGCAGGCGGCCATGCGCTCTCACGTCGAGGGCAACCCCGTCATTCTTATCCCCGGCATACTCGGTTCCAAGCTCAGGGACGGCGAGACGGGCCGGCTTGTCTGGGGGGCATTTGACGGGGGCGAGGCTGACCCCGAGACCCCGGAGGGGGCGCGCCTCATCGCGATACCGATGAAAGAGGGCGTCCCTATCGACGAGCTCACTGACAGCGTGCACTCGGACGGCGCCCTCGACAGGGTTAAAGTGAAGTTGTTCGGACTGCCCATTCAGCTAAACGCATATATCAACATCCTGAGCACCCTCGGCGCAGGCGGATATCTCGACCAGTCCCTCGCCTCCAATAGATTAAACGAGATCGACTACGGGGACGACCACTTCACGTGCTTTCAGTTCGATTACGACTGGAGGCTCGATAACGTGGAGAATGCCAAGAGGCTCAAGAAATTCATAGAGGAAAAGAGGGAATATATACTCGGCGAATACGAGAAGCGCGGAATAAAGAATGACGATGTCAAATTCGACATAGTAGCCCATTCCATGGGCGGTCTCCTTACACGGTATTTCCTCATGTACGGCGACAGCGACCTGCCCGAGGACGGCTCGAAACCGGTGGTGACGTGGGAAGGAGCAACATTAGTCGAGAAGGTGATCATCGTGGGCACTCCGAACGCTGGCGCGGTCGGGGCCGTCGAGACACTCGTCAAGGGGAGGGACATAGGGCCCTTCCTTCCGAAATACGAGCCCGCTATAATCGCGACCATGCCTTCCCTCTATCAGCAGTTGCCGAGGACGAGACACGGCGCGGTGGTCGACGAGAACGGTCAGAGGCTCGATCTCATGGACCCCGGGGTCTGGGTAGCGCTCGGGTGGGGTCTCGCCGACCCGGGACAGGACAAAGTGCTCGCTTGGCTCCTTCCGGACGTGTCCGACCCGGAGAAAAGGCGAGAAATCGCGATCGATCATTTGAAAAAATCCCTCAAGCGCGGAAAGGAATTCCAGGACGCAATCGACGTTCCCGCCGCTCTCCCCGAGGGGTTCGAACTGAACCTCATTGCCGGAGACGCGATACTCACGGGCTCAGGGCTCAGGGTCGACACGGCTACGGGCGGATTCGAGGTCTCGCAGTACAGCCCCGGTGACGGCACAGTGACGCGCGCGAGCGCGCTCATGGACGAGAGGGTTGGGGGCTACTGGACCCCCGTCCTGGTATCGCCCATAAAATGGTCGAACGTTACATTCCTCTTCACCGACCACCTGGGGCTGACGAAATCCCCCGCCTTCAGCGATAACGTCCTCTTTGTCCTGCTGGAAGAGCCGAGGCGCTGAGCTTCCCCGCCCCACTTGGCTAAATTCCGGCCGATTCCATCGTATTACACAACGATTGAAAGTTGCGTCCTTTACAGTAGAGTACTTGACGCGGATTACTGTACTTTACTCTACGTAAACCGGAGGGCTCGCCTGCAGGTGAAGAGTACGCTTAAGCAGATTCTTAAGAATTCGAGGAAGGCCATGCTTATAGGCATAGGCGGCGGGGGAGACATCGTAGGCACGATCCCGACATCCGACCTCCTGGGTCTTTTCGGAATAAAGTGCATACTCGGGGGCCTCTCCTGGGAAAGGTCTGTCATAGACCCCATGCCGGGCCCGCGAAAATTCGATGAGGTAAGGAACGCCCGTAAACTGAACGAAGTCGTCTGGTTTGCGAACAAGGACACCGTAACGAGTACGGGCGTCAGGTTCGCGGAATCGGGCGTGGCGGAGGTCCTCGGGGAGGAGACTCTCTTAATTAACATACATCCCGGCCCTGAGGCCGTAGCTGATGGAATCCTCCGCGCGGCTGGCGAGCTTAAGGCCGATCTGCTTATCGGTATAGATGTCGGGGGCGATCTGCTCGCTTTAGGGAACGAGCCCGGGCTTATGAGCCCGCTCGCGGATTCGATAATGACGGCGTCTTTCGCCATGCTCGAGAAAAGAATGCCGGCGATAATGGGGCTCTTCGGGTTCGGGAGCGACGGAGAGCTTACTCAGGAGGAGCTTGAACGGTCTATGTCCGTACTGGCGAGGGAAGGTGGGCTCCTCGGAAGCTGGGGGATAACGACGGAGGCGCTCTCCCTCCTCGAAAAGCTTATCGCCGTGGTCCCTACGGAAGCGAGCCGCACCCCGACGCTTTACGTGAAGGGGGAGTTTTCGGATACGAGCATAAGGAGCGGCAGGAGACAGGTAAGCCTTTCCATGTCGTCGACGGTGACTTATTATTTCTCTCCGGGCGTATTATACGAAAAATTATCGGGCATGTCCCGCGCAGTCTCCCGGTCAGGGAGCCTTGAGGAAGCGAACGAATGCCTCCACGGCCTGGGGATTTATACCGAATACGATATCGAGCTCGATAAATTCAATAAGGAAAAAGGGATAGCTTGACCGTGAGACGCGTGCCCGGGAGCCGGTCCCCGTTTCTTTTCGTCCTTTTCCTCTAATCACGGCGCGGACAGGTTTCTGAGAGGGTTTTCGGGCGGCAATAATTCCCCGCAAGATTATATGTATAGGGTGAATTTTTTTGACACTCCCTTCATTTCATGTTAAATACTTTCGATTTTTTAATGTTGTGACCTTAAGGAATTAAGCCCGCAAATGAGTCTGGAAGAAGCGTTAAACGGTTCCTTGAATAAACTCTTTATGGCTCTTGCTCTTATTCTTATCATTTCCTCGGCGGGCGCTGTTGCGGGCGGGGCTTCGAGCTATTCCGCACTTGCAGGAGATTTGACGGGGGTATAGCCGGTCTCATTATCGGTAAAGGAGATATGAATAATATGAATCAAAAGAAATTCATCCCCGCGGTATCTCTCTTCTTATTCCTCACGGCCGCCTCCCAGGCGTTTGCATCAGAGGATTTGCTCAGCGTTAATAAGACCGTAATCATACAGATCGCAATTTTTATTGCCGCCATATACATACTGAACACTCTTGTTTTCAAGCCGTTTATAGAGCTTATAGACAGGCGCGACAAGCTTACGAAGGGCGCCATAAAGGAAGCAAAGGAACTCGAAGAGAAGGTAAAGGAAATAATCCTCGAATACGAAGCCAAGCTGAATGAAGCCAGGGCCCAAGCCCTGGAGGAGCGGCACAAAATAGTACGCGAGGGGGAGAGCGCCGCGGCAGCGATTATTTCTAAAACGAGAGAGGAAACGGCCGGGCTCCTCGACGATGCTAAAAAGAAGCTCGAGGCCGAGACCGAGATAATAAAGGAGAAGCTCAAGGGAGACGTTCAGCTGCTGTCGAAGGAGATCACCACAAAGGTATTGGGGAGGGAGGCCGGCGTATGAACGAATACGGAATAATAAATCTCATCCTCACGGGGGCCTCGGAGCACAGCGCATTCAACTGGCAGTTCGTAATGGAACATGCCGTCAACCTTATAATTCTTCTGGGCGTGCTCGTCTATTTCCTCAAGACGCCTGTAAAGAATTTCCTCGTTGAAAGGCGCGGGACGATCAGTCACGAGATCGATACGGCGCAGAAGATCATAGGGGAAGCGAAATCGAAGTATGACGAGTATGCGAAGAAGCTTCAGGCAATCGAGTCCGAGATCAACAACCTGAAGGATACTCTCAGCAAGCAGGGGGAGTCGGAGAGGGCGGAATTGCTGAAGCAGGCCGCTGCGGCTTCGGAAACCATAAGAAAGGAAGCCCGGGAGACTATAGTGCTCCAGACCGAGCGCGCCAGGCGTGAAATACAGAACGATGTCGTGGACCTCGCTCTCGGGAACGCGGAGGCGCTGATAAGACAGAGCCTGGGCGATTCGGATAAGGAAAGGTTCGTACAGGAATTCACCAAGAACATAGAGGATGAAAAATGGCATCAATCGCAACACTGAGGGACCTCACGGCGGCGCTGATCGAGAGCGCAAGGGAAGAGGGGAAGCTTGACCGTGTGACCGCGGACCTTGAGGACTTCTTCAAGCAGCTCTCCGCTACGGAAAATGTGAGGAATATACTCTGGAGCTCCACTTTCGATTTTCAGGAAAGGAAGGGGATCGTCGAGGATATAGGTCAAAAGAAGGGCTATGATACATTAACGGTCAACTTCCTGAAAGTCGCGATCGAGCTCGACAAGTTCAAATCACTCGTAAAATCCGAACAGACAGTCGTCCAGAAGCTGAGAAAGGCCTCCGGCAAACTGAGGGCGGAGGTAATTATGGCGACCGAGCCTTCGGAATCCGATCTGGCAAGGATAAAGAGCGCGCTGTCGAAGGCAGTCGGGCAGGACGTGGAGGTTACATCCAAGGTCGACCCGGGAATTATCGGCGGAATAATCACCAAGGTTGAAGATAAGGTGTTCGATGGTAGTATAAAGACCCGGCTTGAGAGAATGAGAAACGTCCTCACGCGGTCTTGACCCCCCCTAATTTTATAAGGAGCGAAAAGATATGCAGGATTTAAAAATCGAAGAAATCGGCGAAATACTAAGAAACAGGATAAAGGGTTACGAAACCAAGATCGAAACCTCCGAAGTGGGTACCGTTATATCGGTAGGGGACGGTATCGCGCGGGCGTACGGGCTCGACCGTGCTATGGCGGGAGAGCTGGTCGAGTTTGCGAGCGGCCTTATGGGTCTTGTGCTTAACCTCGAAGAAGACAACGTCGGAATCGCCCTTTTCGGCGAGGACAAGGAAGTCCAGGAGGGCGACCTCGTAAAGCGCACCGGCAGGATAGCCGAGGTCCCGGTGGGCGAGGACATGAAGGGGAGGGTCGTCAATGCCCTCGGCCAGCCTATCGACGGCAAGGGAGAGATAAAGGCTGCCGCCACGAAGCCTATTGAAGTCAAGGCCCCGGGTGTCGTTTACAGGCAGTCCGTACACGAGCCGCTCCAGACGGGCATCAAGGCTATCGACGCGATGATACCGATAGGAAGGGGGCAGAGGGAGCTTATTCTCGGCGACCGCCAGATAGGAAAGACGGCTATCGCCATCGATACGATAATTAACCAGAAAAAAGAGGACGTTTACTGTATTTACGTCGCAATAGGGCAGAAGCAGTCTACGGTCGCACAGGTCTATGACAAGCTGAGAGAGCACGGCGCGATGGAATATACGACAATTGTCGCGGCTAACGCGAGCGACCCGGCCCCGTTCCAGTTCATCGCGCCATATGCGGGCTGCGCGCTCGGGGAGTATTTCCGGGATTCGGGAAGACACGCCCTTATTATCTATGATGACCTGACCAAGCACGCATGGGCGTACCGCCAGCTTTCGCTGCTTTTACGACGCCCTCCGGGCCGCGAGGCTTACCCCGGAGACGTTTTTTATCTGCATTCCAGGCTGCTGGAGCGCGCTGCGAAAATGAGGAAAGAAGACGGGGGAGGCTCGCTGACGGCGCTTCCGATCATCGAAACGCAGGCGGGAGACGTTTCCGCGTACATCCCGACAAACGTCATCTCGATCACGGACGGTCAGATATATCTCGAGAGCGACCTTTTCTATTCGGGCGTCAGGCCCGCGATTAACGTAGGTCTTTCGGTATCCAGGGTAGGGGGCTCGGCTCAGGTGAAGGCGATGAAAAAGGTCGCCGGAACGCTCAGGCTCGAGCTCGCTCAGTACAGGGAAGTCGAGGCGTTCTCGCAGTTCGCCTCCGACCTCGATAAGGCGACACAGGCGCAGCTTGCCCGCGGCAGCAGGCTTGTAGAGGCGCTCAAGCAGGGCCAGTATGAGCCTATTGCAGTCGAGAAGCAAATATTAATCATATTCGCGGTTTCTAACGGATACCTGGACGACTATCCCGTGGAATCGGTTAAAAAATACGAAAAAGAACTTAATTCCTTCTTTGAATCCAAGTATTCGGACCTCCTCACGGAAATAAGAACCAAGAAGGAGCTTACGGACGATTTAAGGGGAAAAATCCTCGGGGCGCTCGATGAGCTCAAGAAACAACTCGGGGAATTTAACTAAAATTACCAATCCTTTTTAACTGAGACGAAAATAAAATGGCGAGTCTGAGACAGATTAGATCGAAGATAAAAAGCGTGAAAGGCACACGCAGGATAATGAGCGCCATGAAGCTCATCTCCGCAGTCAAGCTGAGAAGGTCCCAGGAATTGCTCCTGTCCTTCAGGCCGTATTCGGACGCTTTTATGGAAATCACGAAGAACCTCGCGCGCAGGTGCGATCCCGAAAGGCATCCGCTCCTGAGGAGGCCCGAGCAGTTGAAGAGGCTCCATATCGTGTTCATGACGTCGGACCGCGGGCTCTGCGGGAGCTTCAACAGCAACCTCATCAGGAAGCTCGAAACCTATCTCGTGACGGACGCGAAGAAATACGAGGAAGTTAAGTTCACCTTCCTCGGCAGGAGGGGCAGGGACCACTTTTCCAGGAATAAAATCACCGGCGTTGAGAACTACACGGGGATCAATGAACGGAATTATAAAGAGACAGCGGAAAAAGTGGCGTCCGAGCTGGTATCCGAGTATGTCAGGGAAGAGACCGACGAAATAATACTCGTTTACAACTATTTCAGGTCCGCTCTGACACAGGTTATGGTCTATGAAAGGATACTGCCCATAGAGCAAGTGGCCGAGACACAAGACGGTTCCACGCCGATCGATTACCTGTACGAACCCACGAGAGAGGCTGTATTGAAAAAATTGCTGACGAATTATGTCAGGGTCCGCGTCGAAAGGGCGATAGAAGAATCGCTCACGAGCGAGCACGCTTCGAGGATGACGGCAATGGAGAGCGCCACGAGCAACGCGGACGACGTAATAAAGAAATTAACCCTTTTGGCCAACAAAACCAGGCAGGCAATGATTACGACCGAGCTTATGGATATTGTGAACGGTACGGAGTCTTTAAGGAAAGGAGGCGCAGATTAAAATGGAAACGAATAACGTAAACAGCATGGGTAAAGTGATACAGGTCATGGGGCCTGTCATCGACGTCGAATTCAAAGAGGGGGGTCTCCCTCCTATTTATACGGCGCTCAAGCTTACAAATCCGCTGCTTAACGATCAGAAATGGAACCTGGTGGTGGAAGTCGCGCAGCAGCTGGGCGGAAACAGGGTGCGCTGCATCGCCATGGACTCGACCGAGGGTATCAGGAGAGGCGAAGAGGCCATTAATACCGGTGAAGGTATAACAGTGCCCGTCGGAAAAGAGGCGCTCGGCAGGATACTGAACGTAATCGGCGAGCCGATAGATGAGATGGGCCCCGTCACTACAGCCATGCGCTGGCCTATACACCGCGAGGCGCCTAAATTCGTCGAGCAGAGCACGAAACTCGAACTATTCGAAACAGGGATCAAGGTCATCGACCTGATCGCTCCTTTTCTCAGGGGCGGTAAAATCGGCCTATTCGGCGGTGCGGGGGTCGGAAAAACGGTCCTGCTTCTGGAATTAATACATAACGTGGCTAAGGAATACGGCGGCGTCTCCGTTTTCGGCGGGGTAGGGGAGAGGACCCGCGAAGGTAACGACTTCTGGGTGGAAATGCGGGAGTCCGGGGTTCTCGCGAATACGGGACTCGTATTCGGTCAGATGAACGAGCCCCCGGGCGCGAGGGCCAGGGTGGCGCTTACGGCGCTCACATTGGCCGAGTATTTCCGCGACGAGCAGGGACAGGACGTACTACTATTTATCGATAACATATTCAGGTTCACACAGGCGGGCTCCGAGGTATCGGCGCTCCTGGGCCGTATTCCTTCAGCGGTCGGTTATCAGCCTACGCTCGCTACCGACCTCGGGGAGCTTCAGGAGAGGATCACGTCTACTGTCAAAGGGTCGATCACTTCGGTACAGGCTATTTACGTCCCTGCCGACGACCTTACGGACCCGGCCCCGGCGACTACGTTCGCCCACCTGGACGGCACAATCGTTCTTTCGCGTCAGCTGACGGAGCTCGGAATTTATCCGGCGGTCGACCCGCTCGATTCGACGTCGCGAATCCTGGACCCCCTAATCGTGGGGCAGGAGCATTATCAGGTCGCACGCCGTGTTCAGGAGGTGCTGCAGCGCTACAAGCAGCTCCAGGAAATTATCGCGATACTCGGTATGGACGAGCTGTCGGAAGAGGACAAGCTTGTCGTGGCGAGGGCCAGGAAGGTACAGAGGTTCCTCTCCCAGCCGTTCCACGTCGCCGAGCAGTTCACGGGCACGCCGGGCAAATACGTGCCCATCAAAGAGACGATCGCGGCTTTTAAAGAGGTCATCGACGGAAACATGGACGATGTGCCGGAGCAGGCGTTCTACATGGTAGGGAACCTGGAAGAAGCGCAGGAAAAAGCGAAACAGCTCGTTTCCTGATCGAATGAATTTGAAGCCGGGGGCGGGCCCGGGCCTGCCTCCTGGTAATTAAGGCTCCGGTGAATAATAAAAGAGTCTTTGACTCCGAGGAGATATAAAATTGGCGGACATTCATCTGCAAGTGATCACACCTGTAAATCTCGTCGTCGACGAAAAGGTGGACGAGGTTGTAGCGCCCGGCGAGGCCGGTGAATTCGGGGTTCTGCCGGGTCACGTGCCTTTTATCACTATACTTGCCGAAGGGGAGCTCAGATACAAGAAGGGCTCACACGAAAAAAAGATGATAGTCGAAGGCGGTATCGCCGAGGTAAGAGACGATAAGGTTACGGTTCTGACCGACCGGGTCAGAACAGCCTGACATTCTCGTCGTCCCGGCGGCAGCTTCATGTAATCACCCCCTATTTGAACTCTCGCGTTTTTTCCATATATACTAGATTAAATATCTGCTCTCCCCCGGAGAAACTGCAATATGGCTGTGGCCGAGAAAAATTCCGGAAGGCTTGTCTTGCGAAACGACAGCGGAGCCATATCGGAGCTGACCATAAACAGGCCCGAATCCTATAACTCCCTGTCTATCGAATGCATGGAGGCGCTGACCTCGGAAGTCGAGTCGCTATCGCGTGACGTTAATGTCAGGGCAATAATCCTCTCGGGCGCGGGAAAGGGGTTTTGCGCGGGCCATGACCTGAGGGAGATGAGGAGGAACCCGGGTAGGGATTTTTACGAGAAGACCTTCGATACCTGCTCTAAACTGATGCTCTCGATAATCAATTGTACAAAACCCGTGATCGCCAGGGTACACGGAGTCGCTACCGCCGCCGGCTGCCAATTGGTCGCGACGTGCGACCTCGCTGTCGCCGACGAGAACGCGAGGTTCGCCACCCCGGGCGTCAACATAGGCCTTTTCTGCTCGACCCCTATGGTGGCCCTTTCGCGGAACGTCTCCAGGAAGCACGCGATGGAAATGCTGCTTACGGGGGATTTCATTTCCGCCAGGCGCGCGTATGAGATAGGCCTCGTCAACCGGGTCGTTCCGCCGGACGAGCTTAACCGCGCTGCGGACGGGCTTGCGGAGAAGATTTCGTCGAAATCGCCGCTTACGCTCAGGATAGGCAAAAAGGCCTTTTACGAGCAGGCGGACAGGGACTTGCCGGGCGCCTACGAGTACTGCAGCCGCGTCATGGTCGAGAACATGATGGCGAGGGACGCGGAAGAGGGAATAGACGCGTTTCTCGAGAAGCGGGAACCGAGCTGGAAGGGCGTCTGACGACCGTCTTAATATTTCCTTAACATTCCTCCGGTACGATCTTTCAGTCTGCATAATCGGGGGTCGGATACGCAGAACCGGAGTGAATCTGTGCGGATAAAATCAGAAGGGTAACGGCGGCATTCTGTCCTTTTATACTTCAGTCGCTTTTGATTATATAATTGCAGGTATAAGCTCCTCATCGGCCGTGTGAAAATCGCCGGAGCCGATGAAATACATCGATACGGTTGAGAATATGCGTGTAATTTACGGTTTGGTCTTGGCGGGATTGCTGTGCTCAATGTTATCGGACGCGTCTTTGGCGCAGCAGGATAAAGTCTCTCTGCCTTTCCTCATGGGGAGTAAGCAGGTTCTGATAATAGGGGAGTCCTACGGGCAGGCCGAATCCGCTCAATTTTTTTCGAAGACCGTAACCGAATACCTGAACGGGGGAGGGTGCCTCAAAGCCGGGCTCGAAATATCCTCCGATCAGCAGGAAACTCTCGACAGCGCAATGAAGGGGGAGGTGCCCGTTTCTCAAATTCAAATAAACGACATTGTGGACAGCGTTACGTACAGGCAGATGCTTACTGACCTGAGCGGGCAGATAAGGGCGGGGAAGTGTTTATCCGTTCACGCAATAGATGCGCCGGGTACCGTGCCTGTCACGAGGGACGCATGGATGGAAAAGCAGGTCGTGAGCATGATGGGTGATACGCCCGTTGTGCTTCTGGTCGGCAACATCAGGGCGGTCAAGGATTCCGGGGGCGAGGATACCGGCAAGCTGCTTGCCGAGCGAATAAGCGAAAAAACACCCGTAGTGGCGACCGTGCTTCAGCACTGGAGGCCCGGCCAGTGTGAGAACAAAACGCTCGTATATATCAACGCAAAGGATGAAAGCGCCGGGACATATATTAAGGAAACCGTGAAAGATATGACACCCGAGATGCCGGAAACGCCTGCCGTTATAGCTGACGGTGTGCTCGTATGGAGCTGTGAGTCGGAGAACGTCACTGAGAAGATCGATATCGACGACAGCGGCGCCGCCGCTTCCGTGAAAGACGAAGTCGTAGTGAGCGAGGAGAAAACCGAAACCGTCGTAAGGAACGAGAAGGTGTTAAAGAAGATCAAGTGGGGCATAAGAAACAGGTACCCGGCTGTCGGGATGACCAAGGATGAAGCCCTTCAGGCATTGGGGGAGCCCGACAAAAAAGAGAACGTTAATAATGTGGAGAAATGGTCCTTTGAATGTTTCGACGAACAGGGGTACTGGCACACATGTTTCGTCCTCGACTTTAAGGACGATATTGTCGTAAAGTTCCTAGACCTGGAATAAACAGGCCGGGTTTCACACTCAATATGAACTTGATATGCCGTTTATCGCGCGCGGGATTATTTTTACTGATTAGCAGAGTTATCTTCCGCTCCGCCCGTATCGGGCTCGATCTGGGCCGCTGTATCAACCGGTAATTGCGGCGCGCTTTTTGCCGGGGCGATATGATCGTATCTCGACCTTTCCTTGATCCTGCTCGCTTTCTTGGAGCGGCCTCTCAGATAGTAAAGCTTGGCTTTCCTTACTTTCCCCTTCTTCTTGACTTCTATCTTGTCGATCAGGGGCGTATGAAGCGGGAATATCCTTTCGACCCCGACTCCGTAAGAAACCTTTCTCACTATGAAGGTCTCACGGACGCCTCCGCCCTTCTTGGCTATGACGACACCTTCGAATATCTGTATCCTTTCCCTGTCGCCCTCTTTTATCTTGTAGTGTACGGAGATGGTGTCACCGGAGCGGAAGTCCGGGAGGTCCGATCTCATCATGGATTTTTCGAGTTCGATTATTACGTTCATCTTACTTCTCCTGTCTCATATTGTACATGAAAATAATCTGTCGAGTATTATCGCCGCGGCGGACCTCACGGACAGATGGTTATATCCCGTATATCCGCTTACCGGCTTCAGCGTGTAATCGGCGTTTTCCATTATCTCTTCTGAAAGGCCCCAGCCGGTCCCGAAGACCAGTAGAAAGGGATCGCCGCTATTGCTCATCATCGTTTCCCTCAGCTCTCTGTAACCTATCATGTTGTTTCGGGGGCGTGCGTCCGTTACGACCAGTTTGGGTTTTCTGCCCTCTATCCCTTCTATGTCCTTTACAGCGTCCCCGAGCGAATCCTTGATTATCACGAATTCCAGCGCCTCTGCCCGCGACTTGTTGAGTGCCGGCCCCTCTCCCTCTGTCCAGTGTCTGAGCACGCGCTCCGCGAGCTTCTGCTGCTCACTGTTAGGCTGAACGAGATAAAATTTCTCGATCCCGTAAGTCTTTCCGGCCCTGGAGATATCGTGGACGTCCAGGTTCGTGAACGCCGTGGTTATAATCGTGAGCCGATTATTGTATACGGGATAATGCACTAAAGCAATATATGCCCTGAAAATTGGGCGTGAGGTCTTTTTCAAATCATTAACGGCACTTATATCGTCAAGAGAAAGCCTTGCGCTGTCGAGCAGCCCGGGTCTCCTGAGATACGTCTTCTTTATGCTCTCCTTCCTCCTCCACTCCCTGATCTCCTGATGGTTGCCCGACAAAAGTACTTCCGGGATTCCGCTGCCCATATAATTCTCGGGCCGCGTATATTGTGGGTGCTCCAGAAGCGAGTCCTTGAACGAGTCGCTTTCCGGGGACAATTCGTTTCCCAGGAACCCCGGAACGAACCTTGAAACGCTGTCAACGATCACGGCCGCGGCGTACTCCCCGCCCGAGAGCACATAATCCCCGATCGATATTTCTCTGTCGACGTAAAGCTCCCTTACCCTTTCGTCTATGCCCTCGTATCTCCCGCAGATGATAATAAGCTGCTCGTACCCGGACAGCTCGCGCGCGGTTTCATCCGAGAATATTTCACCCCCCGGGGTCGTCAGGATGACGAGAGACTTTGGGCCCTTCAGCTTTATCTGCTCTATCGCCCTGCCTATCGGCTCGGGTTTCATGAGCATGCCCCCTCCTCCCCCGTAAGGCGCGTCGTCGACCGTCCTGTGCTTGTCTTCCGTGAAATCCCTGATGTCGTGCGTGTTGAGCTCGACTATATTCTTCTCCCGGGCCTTTTTGAAAATTCCGAAAGAAAAAGGGGATTCGAAGAATTCGGGGAATATGGTCAGAATGTCGAATTTCATTGCTAATTACTCCGAGGTTGATGTGTTCCGGTTAGTCCTCGGTCAATAATCCTTCGATCGGGGTGATTACTATCTTCGATTCCTTTAAATTAATTTCCTTAATTATAGGTTCGGAAAGTGGTATAAGCGCTTCCTTGACTCCGTCTTTAACTACGAGGACGCTTTGGAGGGCTCTATCTATAAGGCCCTCGACCCTTCCTACGTATCGGCCGTCCTCGGTATACGTTTCGAGCCCTATCAGCTCGAACCAGTAGTACTCGCCTTCCTCAAGCTCCGGCAGCTCCGACTTATCTATGTATACGTTGCGCCCTATCAGCTTCTCGGCTTCATCGATCGTCTCTATTCGCTCGAGATATATAATCGCCGAGCCCTTGTCGAACCTGCACTCCGTGATATCGAACCCGGCCGGTTCTTGTCCCGGGACCGTTTCTATGTAGATTCTTTCAATCGAATTGAGACTTTCAGGCCGGCGGCTGAACGGCGATAGCTTTAGACCTCCGGATAAACCGTGGGCTTTGGTAATCCTGCCGTATTTGATAAGCCCCATATAGAATGACGGGTGAAAACTACTCCAGGATTTCCAGTACTGCCCTTTTTCTCATTTTGGCAGCGGCTGCGCCTAGAATGGTCCTGATCGCTTTGGCTGTCTTGCCCTGTTTCCCTATGATTTTCCCCAGATCTTCGGGCGCGACCTTCAATTCGAGAACGGTGGTCTGCTCCCCGGAAACTTCACGAACATCGACCTTTTCAGGACTATCGACCAGCGATTTAGCGATGAAAGTTACGAGGTCAGTAAGCTTTTCCATAACATACACCTCCCCTGAATTGTATGACAATACTAATCTGTCGTTTCTATCCCGATACCGTTCCCGCCTCCAATCTAGTTTAACTCAGATATTAATCTTCCTACCCTCACGGTAGGCTGCGCACCCTTGCTGATCCAATCCTTTACTCTGTCCGTGTTTATCTCTACATGATGCGGTTTCTTTCTCGGATCGTAATGACCCAGAATCTCAAGAAATTTCCCGTCACGGGGTGAGCGCGAATCCGTCGCCACGATCCTGTAGAAAGGGTTTTTCTTCGACCCTATCCTCATAAGCCTGATCTTAACCAAAATACTGTTACCTCCTTGTATACTCTATTGTAATTAAATTTACTCTAAATATTACGTAGTTACATAAATTTCATCATTCTTTTTGCAATTTTACCCATTTTGCCCATATTCTTCATCATGTTTCTCATCTGCATATAATTTTTTATCATCCTGTTAATGTCTTCAACCCTTGTGCCGCTTCCACCGGCGATCCTCTTCCGCCTGCTGCTATTTAAAAGAGTATGATTCGTCCTTTCAGCGGAGGTCATGGAGTTTACTATAGCAATCGTCTTTTTTATCTCTTTTTCGGCCGTTTCCAGGGCTCGGGGGTTGTTCGCTATCTGTTTCATGCCGGGGATCATCTCGGTCATGCTGTCGAGTGATCCCAGTTTGCGCATTGCGAGCATTGCGTCCCTGAAATCGGCGAGGGAAAACTCCTTTTTCAGAAGCTTTCTCGCCATTTCCTCCGCTTCTTTATCCTCGAATGCCGCCTGGGCCTTCTCAATGAACGTAAGCACGTCGCCCATCCCGAGTATACGGGACGCTATTCTGTCCGGGTGGAATACCTCCAGGGCTTCCAGTTTTTCGCCCGTTCCGAAGAATTTGATGGGTTTCCCGGTTACCGACTTGATAGAAAGCGCCGCACCGCCCCTGGCGTCACCGTCCATCTTGGTGAGGACGACGCCGTCGATGTCGAGCGCGTCGTTGAAGCTCGATGAAACGTTAACCGCATCCTGCCCCGTCATTGCGTCGGCAACCAGCAGCACCTGATGGGGGTTCAGTTCGCTCTTTATTGTTTTAAGCTCCTCCATGAGCTCTTCATCTATGTGGAGTCTGCCCGCCGTATCGATTATCAACGTGTCGTAGCCGCCGAGCTTGGCTTCTTCGAATGCCTTTTTACATATATCTAACGGTTTGTCCCCCGGTTTGGTATCGTATATACCGGCCCCGACCTGTTTCGCGAGCACCTTCAGCTGGTCTATGGCCGCGGGTCTGTAAACGTCCGCGGGGACGAGATAGGGGTTCCTTTTCAGATTATCCTTGAGGTGCTTGGCGAGCTTCGAAGCGGAGGTGGTTTTACCCGATCCCTGGAGTCCGACGAGCATTATCGCGACCGGCGGTGATGATTTAAGGTCAAGCTCCGAGCTCTCATCGCCCAGGACCTTTATCAGCTCCTCGTGTACGATCTTGACGAACTGCTGCCCCGGCGACAGGCTCCCCATCACTTCCTGGCCCAATGAGCGGCTCTTGACCGATTCGATGAACTCCCTCACCACTTTGAAGTTTACGTCGGCTTCGAGGAGGCTCAAACGCACCTCTCTCAGAGCGTCCTGAACGTTGCTTTCGCTAAGCTTTCCGTAACCCCTTACCCTCTTTAGAGTGGAATTTAATTTTTCAGATATTCCTTCAAACATGACCCTTCAGAAGACACAACCCCTCCGTTGAAAAGGCGAAGCAATTATTAATAGCATACTTGGGTATCGTTGTCAATTTGCTCCCTACGTAACTTGTCTTCTTGCTTCGATTTTTGAAGGATTTTGGACAACGGGACGGGCATAATGCAGTGAAGCGGGAGAAGGGAATGCTTACTACCCTGCCTTCAGGGACAATAAATAATTATTATCACCATTGCCGGCGGCGGGCCATGGTTAGCCCCGCGCTTATTCCTTTACGAGCCTGTAGATGATCCCGTCGAGAGAGCAGACGTAGACCTCCCCTTCCTCGTCACGCCCGAAGGCTGACAGGGTGAACTCGTCCGCTTTGGCGATCTCTGAGTTCTCCGTAACGCTCTCTCCGTTGAAACCGAGCGCCCGGATCGAGCCTGTGAGGAAATCGCCGTATATGAGCTTCCCGGAGAGCTCCGGTATCGAACCTCTGTAAACGGGCCCGGCTATTATCGTTCCGCCCTCGTCCCTGCCGTATTCATGTACGGGCAGCTCGAGCCCCGCTGTATCGCAGCCCGAAGGAGGGTCGAAGCAGAGACTCCCTTCCATAACATCCCACCCGTAATTTTTTCCGCTCTCGACGACGTCTATCTCTTCCCGCCTGCTCTGTCCGACGTCCCCCGCGAAGAGCATGCCGTCCGTGTCGTCGAATCCGAACCGCCAGGGATTGCGGAAGCCATAGGCGAAGACCTCTTCCCTGAATCCGGAGCTGTTTCCAGAGAACGGGTTACCGGGAGGGATGCCGTAATTCTTTCCGTCATCCGGGTTGTCGGCGTCGATCCTGAGTATCGAACCCAGCAAATCTGTCAGATCCTGTGCGGTCTCGCCGGACACTCCCCCGTCTCCGACCGCGATGTACAGGAAGCCGTCCTTGGGCCCGAATGCGAGCTGCCCGCCCTTGTGGTTGGCTGAAGGCTGATTGAATTCTAGCAGTACGAGCTCGCTATCCGGGTCGGCGCTCAGGGGGTCGCCTTCCCTCAAGCTGAAACGGGATACTACCGTCCTGTTGGGGTTTCCGGCGTTGTAGTTAACATATAGGAATCCGTTGCTTTCAAAGCCGGGGTGAAAGGCGAGACCCAGGAGTCCCCTCTCCCCTTCGTCGAACAAGACCCTGTCCTGTATATCGAGGAAAACACTTACCTCTTCCTGCCTCGTACTGTTTTCCGCCGGAAGGCTTTGGGCGCCCGATGCGGATAGCGGGGTGACTGCCATTATGACGCCCCTCTGCTCGACGACGAACAGACGGTCCGTCCCGTCCCCGGCGTTCTGCAGATCCACCGGGCTCTCGAACGTCACGCCCGGGAACGCGTCTTCGAGTCTGAACGTTGCCTCTCCCCCTCCTCCTCCTCCTCCGTTACCGTCACCGGTGTCCGACGAATCGCAGGACGCTATGAACGCCGGAATGAGAAGCGCCAGGTAAATAATGCGGCATACCCTATACATAACCCCTCCCCATACAATCAGCTCAGGAGTCCAAATAACCTAATATCCGCTCGTACTGATTTAACTCAGCGTCTCTCCGGGCTTGAGCGCGATAATCTCCATACCTTTAATATCTTTCGTTAGCTCCCTCAGCATGGCGGGCGTGCCCGTAAGCGCCGGGAACGTGCCGAAGTGCATCGGCACGACGTATTTTGTCGACAGGAACCTGCACGCATACGAGGCCTCGACGGGGGACATCGTGAACAGGTCTCCTATTGGTATCATTGCGAGCTCCGGCTTGTAGATCTCCGATATCAGCTTCATGTCGCTGAACACCGCGGTATCCCCGGAGTTGTATATCCTGAAACCGTTTTCGAGCTCTATCACGTATCCGACCGCCTCACCGCCGTATATAATAGACCCGTCCTCGTCCTGAATGCCGCAGCTATGGTCGGCGTGCACCATCGAGAACTTGATTCCGTCAACTTCCTGAGTGCCCCCTTTATTCATGGGCATTATATTCTCTACCCCCTTGGAATTCAACCACACGCAGGTCTCGTAGATGCCCACTACCTTCGGCTGAAGCTCTCTTCCTATGGAGACCGCGTCGCCTATGTGGTCGAAATGCGCGTGCGTTACGGCCATGATGTCGAGTTTTTTTACTTGTTTCAGCCCCTCCGGGCAGGCAGGGTTGTGCTCGACCCACGGGTCTATGAGTATTATCTTCCCGCCGGGGGTTTTCAGCGTGAAGGTCGAGTGACCCATATAAGTAAGTTCGAAATCTTTATTGAGCTTTCCCATATTTTCCTCCATAGGCCTTTCAGTTTTAATATAATAATTCTAACCGCATGCGGGTTCCGATGGCAAACGGGCTTAGGCTCGGCTGTATAAAGCGTGATAGAATAGTCAGGATGGGCTTTGAAGTCTTCGAGCATACGGCGGATATCGGGGTGAGGGTCTTCGGGAGAGATTTCGCGGAATTATTACAGAACGCCGCGCTGGCCCTTTTGTCCCTCATTACGGAGAGGGAGTCGGTCAGGCCTGTCGAAGAGGTAGTGTTCGAAGCCGAGGCTGAGACCGGGGAGGAGCTTCTGATAAAAATGCTGAGCGAGATACTCTATATCCATCAGGTCCGGAAGATGGTTTTCAGCGAAGCGGAGATCGGGCTTGCGGACGGCTACAGGCTCAAAGGCAGGCTTAAGGGTGAAAAGATCGACCTGGGCAGGCACGAGCTCCTGCTCGACATCAAGGCGGCCACGTATCACAATTTGAAAATCGAGAGAGTGAATGATAGATTTATGGCCGAAATAGTTTTCGATATTTGAAATAATTTCTTTCTGTTATAGAGAGTTATATGCTTTATGCCTCGGGTTTTATGAGGTGCGGAGCTCAGTTCATGGAAAGCCGGGCGCGGGGTTAGCGGGTGGTATCCGGCGGGACGCTTCCGGGTGCGCACGGGGATTCATGGATATTTTGTGAACGAAACCGACTAAATTCAGGATCAGGTGGCCATGCTCGATTCCAAATACGTTGAAGAAAATCTCGAAAAAGTCATAGCCGGAATGAAAGACCGCGGGGTGGAGTTTGACTCCGGGAGGTTCAGGTCCCTCGATCAGGAGAGGCGGCAGATCATAAAACGGGTCGAGGAGCTCGAGCATGAAAGGAACGTCGGCTCGAAGAGAGTAGCGGAGCTAAAGAGAGAAGGAAAGCAAGGGGATGCCGACAATCTCCAGGCCGAGCTTAAAGCGGTCTCGGACAAAATAAAGGACCTCGCCGGCGATAGATCGAATGCGGATAATAATCTCAGGGAATTCCTCTTGGGAGTCCCGAATATGCCCCATGAATCAGTGCCGGTCGGAAAGGATTCCGCTGATAACAGGGAAGTGAGAAGGTGGGGGGAGCCCAGGGTATTCGGTTTTGAACCGAAGGATCACGTAGAGCTCGGAAAAAAACTGGATATAATCGATCTCGACAGGGCCGCCAAGATCACAGGCGCAAGGTTCGCGCTTTATAAGGGGCTCGGGGCGAGGCTCGAAAGGGCTTTAATAAATTTTATGCTCGATATACATACGAGGGAGCACGGATACAAGGAGGTGCTTCCGCCGTTCATGGCGAACAGCGAGAGCTTTATAGGTACGGGCAACCTGCCCAAATTCGCCGCCGATTTGTTCAAGGTGGAAGGAACGGATTATTACCTCGTACCCACCGCGGAGGTCCCGGTAACCAACATGCACAGGGACGAGATACTGAGCGGTGACGACCTGCCGATAAAATACGCCGCCTATACCCCGTGCTTCAGGAGCGAGGCGGGCTCTTACGGGAAGGACGTGAGGGGTATAATCAGACAGCACCAGTTCAACAAGGTCGAGCTCGTGAAGTTCGCCGCTCCCGAGAGCTCGTACGACGAGCTCGAGTCCCTCACTGCGAACGCGTACCGTATCCTTGAGCTGCTGGAGCTGCCGTACCGCGTGGTCGTTCTCTGTACGGGGGACATGGGGTTCTCATCGGCGAAGACTTACGACATAGAGGTGTGGGTGCCGAGCGAGAATACGTACAGGGAGATCTCGGCCTGCAGCAACTTCCAGGATTTTCAGGCGAGGAGGGCGTCTATCAGGTACCGTCAGGCAGGTGGGGGGAAGCCCAGGCTCGTACACACGTTAAACGGCTCCGGGCTCGCGGTCGGAAGGACCGTCGTAGCGATACTCGAGAATTTCCAGGAACCTGACGGGACCGTCACCATTCCCGGGGCGCTCGTACCCTACATGGGCGGCGTTGAGAGAATTACAACCTAGCGAGAAGGCCGGTCTCGATTATAGATACTCCGGAAGCGGGTTTGTAATGCTAATTTGTAACACTAATCACGCAGGCAGCTCGACGAAGAACGTGACTCCCCTTTCCTCGTTGGGGCTGACGAATATTTCCCCGCCGTGTTCTTTAATAATGCCGAAAGACACCGAGAGCCCGAGGCCCGTGCCTTTGCCTTTCGGTTTGGTCGTATAGAACGGGTCGAATATTTTATTGATGCTTGAATCGGGAATGCCGGGGCCGTTATCCTCAAACTCGACCTGAATGACATTCCTCCCACCGATGCCCCCTATGGGATCGGTTTCCTTTAGCCTGCTCCTGATCGTAAGCTGTCTCGTGTCGTTTATTTCGGACATGGCCTGCTGCGAATTAATAATAAGGTTCAGGAAGACCTGCTGCAGCTGGTTCGGGTCGCCTACCGTCTCGGGAAGGTCCGGGTCGAGGTCTTTTATCACATTTACCGAATTTTTTCTGAGCTCGTAGTCCGTAAGGCCGAGTGTCTTTTCCAATATGTCGTTTACCTGGATGACGTCTTTTTCGGGATTGTGCTTCCTTGCGAACGAGAGCATATTCTGTATCACTTTTTTAGCCCTTTCCGATTCGGCGTGTATGGCCTTGATCGCTTCCCTGGATTCGCCGCTCAGGTCGGGTTCTGAGAGCAGCATTTCGGAATACCCGATCACGACGGCCAGGGGGTTGTTCACCTCGTGGGTTACGCCCGAGATGAGCTCGCCGATGGCCGCGAGCTTCGCCGATTGCAGAAGCTGCTCCTGTAAATTTTTCCTCTCGGTAATATCAAATATGATTGCGGTTAAAATGGGCCTTCCTTCGACCCTGCACGTGGACAAAGAGACCTCGGCCGGAAACTCCTCGCCGTTTTTATTGAGTCCCGTGATCTCCGACGTCGATTCCCTGAGGTTCGAAAGCCCGCTGTCTCCCCCTCTGCCCAGCTCCGCCGGTATCGTTTCCTTGTACCGCCCGGGGAAGAGAGAGCTGAACTCTTTATTGACGATCTCTTCTCTCGGGTAACCGAATATCTTCTCCGCAGCGGGGTTGAAAAGGATGATCTTGCCCTCGCCGTCGACCGCTATAATCGCGCTCTTCGCCGTCTCGACGAAGCTCCTGTAGCGCTCTTCGGACTCCTTCAGTGCCTGCTGGAGCCTTCTCCGGGCGCTGATATCGTCGATCACCGACACGATCCCCAGCTGATGTCCGTCCTTATCCTTGATCGCGGAAGTTTTTTCGTACACGGGGAACGCGTCGCCGTTCTTTCTGAGTGCGAGCCTTTCTCCCTCCCAGCCTACCATAACAAGGGCTTCATATATCTTGCTGCTCACCCCGGAGGGGTCGTCGAGCGGATATAGAATATCGCTTTTCCTCCCTATGACCTCATCGGGTTTATATCCGAATGTTCTCGTATGGGCGCTGTTAATATAAATGATGTTCCGGTTAATATCGGTAATTGTGACTGCCGAATTCAGGCTGTTCACCGAAGTTGAAAGGAGGAGGTTCACTGCGGACTCGTCACCGCTTCTCGCCGTTTCGATCACGTTTTTCTGGCTGACTCTTCTCTGTGCAGCCGATGATTTTAAAAGCTTTTGTTTCTCAAGGGCTTTTAGTGCCAGGGTCGCGACGTACTTCATATTTGCAGGCGCTTCTACATATCCGTAGACGAGACTGTCGAGCGGATTGCTCGAATCGGGGCCGCCGTCCATGCCCGGCTCCGTGATCAATATTATGTCGGTATTCTGAGAAATCGATTTAACGCGCGTGATTATTTCAGGGATAGAGAAATGGATCGCCGCGGTGTCGAGCACTGCCACTCCGTATAGCCTGTCCCTCAGATGCCCGAAGAACTCCTCCGCGTTTGTGGACCGGTCTATCTGAATGTCCTGTTTTCTCAGGATACGGTCGAGGTCCGCGAATAAATTTTCATTCAACCCCGCAAGTATATTTTGTTTGTGCATTTTATCCATCACGAGACCTGAACGAAATAGCGGGGCCCCGCCCGGAGACGGGTATGGGACTGATTCTCGGCAACCCGTATGAATACATCCCGATTTAACATGAACCCATCATCCAGGACTTTTGAAGCCGACGCCGTAAACCTTCCCTGAGCGGCTGTTGCCCGTACTTTCCGCTCACGGACTCAATCTAATAACGCCCATTGTGGGTGGTTCCCCATCGATATCGGATTTTATCGTCTTCAAATTTCGTCCATACGCTTTGTACTCTTTTCCAGCTTGTGTGATACGTAATGAAAAATCGGAGCAGCGATTATGCATATTATAAAAACATATAGAAACGCATATCCCGCCTGTTTTTCCATACCGCCGATTTCCATCATATAAGACCGCATAAAAATTATTAGAACCGCGAATAGAGAGATAACGGACACGAAAATAGTTGCCATGAACAAATAAGAAAAAGCACTGGATAGTGAGTCTCTCATCGTCCTCCCCGCTTCTCTTTATTCTTAGCTTTAATTATAGAGTAATTCCGGGAAACCTACAATTGCTATTGATTTAGAGACTTTTGCAGGGGGTTTTAAAGCTCTGGGTAAAGTTCGGACGGCTGGCGCGGAAAATCTATACCTCGAGGATATCCTTTTCCTTCTTCTCCATCCGCTCATTGATTTTCTGAATGAATTTGTCCGTAATCTCTTGTATTTTATTGAGATTCTTTTTTGCAGCGTCTTCCGGCACGTGTTTTTCCTTTTCAGCGTCCTTGAGCTTGCTGTTCATGTCCTTCCTTATCTGCCTCACCGCGACCCTGTATTCCTCGGCGAGTTTGCCTATGTGCTTGACGAGGTCTTTCCTGCGCTCCTCGGTCAGCACGGGTATGGCTATTCTGATCACCTTCCCGTCGTTGGCCGGGTTTATGCCCAGCTCGGATTTCATTATGGCTTTTTCGATACCCGAGATTGCGGTAATGTCCCAGGGCTGTATCAGAATAGTCCTGGCCTCGGGCGTGGATATGGTGGCCAATTGGTTTATAGGCGTCTGGGTGCCGTAATAATCCACCGCGATGTGCTCGACGAGCGCCGTCGAGGCCCTTCCGGTTCTTATCTTGGAGAGCTCCGAATCGAACACGTGCAAAGACTTGTTCATTCTGTCTTCGGTTTCTTTGATAATCTCTTCAATGCCTGTCTCTTCACTCATTTTTGTCGCTCCTGACCTTCGTGCCGATATCCATACCCATAACGGCTTTCTTAATATTACCGCGTTCGAACAGATTGAAAACGAGTATCGGTATATTGCCCTGCATGCATAACGACATTGCGGTCGCGTCCATAATCTTAAGCTCTTTTTGAATCACGTCCATGTAGGTGAGCTCGTTGAATTTAACCGCGTCCTTAAACTTTAGCGGGTCCTTGTCGTAAACCCCGTCGACCTTGGTCGCCTTGAGTATGAGGTCCGCCCCTATTTCGAGAGCCCTCAGTGTCGCGGCTGTATCTGTCGTGAAGAACGGGTTCCCGGTGCCTGCGGCGAATATGACGACCCTTCTCTTTTCGAGGTGCCTTATAGCCCGTCTGCGTATATAGGGCTCGGCCACCTGCCTTATCTCGAGGGCGGACTGCACCCTCGTATGTAATTGTCTCTTCTCGAGCAAAGCTTGTAGAGCCAGCGCGTTTATAACGGTGGCCAGCATCCCCATATAATCCCCGGTCGACCTGTCTATGCCGGTTTCGGCTCCCGCCACGCCCCTGTAGATGTTCCCGCCCCCGATGACGATGGCAATCTCGATACCCAGGCTCTGGACTTCGGCTATCTCATCCGAAATAGCGTCGAGCGCCTTCGAATTGATGCCATACCCTTCAGGCCCCTGGAGGGCTTCTCCGCTGAGCTTTAGAAGTATCCTGCGGTATTTCGGTGCGGACTTGGTTTTCGGAGAATTCATTTTTTCCGTCATCAATCCAGGGTTTCACCCAGCTGGAATCTTACAAACCTTCTGACCTTGATATTTTCCCCGATCTTTGCGATGAGCGCCTGCAGAAGGTCGTTGATCTTTAATTTGGAGTCCCTGATGTATACCTGGTCGAGCAGACAGACTTCCTCGTAAAACTTCTCGATTTTCCCTTCGGCGATCTTGTCAGCTATATTCGCCGGTTTGCCCGATTCTATAACCTGGGCTTTCATTATCTCCTTCTCTTTCGAAAGCTCTTCTTCGGGAATGAACTCCCTGCTGACGTATCTCGGGTTGCCGGCCGCTATCTGCATCGCGACCTCTTTCGCGAAAGCCTGGAACTCATCGTTGCGCGCGACGAAATCGGTTTCGCACTTTATTTCTACGAGTACGCCGATCTTCCCGCCCGCGTGTATGTAGGAGGTAATAGTTCCTTCGGGGGTTTCTCTGCCGACTTTTTTTGCCGCCTTGGCCACGCCCTTGATTTTTAGTATCTCTATAGCTTTATCGAAGTCGCCTGCAACCTCCTCCAATGCCTTTTTGCAGTCGATAAAGGGCGCTCCCGTCCTGTCCCGTATTTCCTTTACCATTTGTGCCGTAATATCTGCCATTTCGTGTTAAATTCCTCCTTTATTTCTTGCCCGAAGACTCTCTCCGCGATCGCGCTGCGGTTTACTCCGCTTTATCGGTATGACTGTATGTGTAAGTGTCTTCCTCTTCGGTGGCGCCTTTGGCCGGCGCCTTGGGTTTTGAGGGCTGCTTGTCTCTCGATTCAACATGCTGAGGCTGAGGCGCATCGCCCGGCTGAGCACTCTCGGATACCGCAACGGAAGTAGCTTCCTCTTTAACGGATTCCTCGCCGAACTCCTTGAATACGAATACCTTTCTTTCGACGACGACCTGGTCGTGCTGCGGCTTCCTGACGACTTCACCCGCCTGGAGCTTCTGCTCGTATGCGTGTCTTCCTTCGACGCAGGCGTCGGAGATTCTGGACGTGAACAGCTTTATGGCCCTTATCGCGTCGTCGTTGCTCGGGATCACGTAATCGGCGTCAGCCGGGTCGGAATTCGTGTCCACCACCGCTACTATCGGTATGCCGAGCCTCCTCGCTTCATGTACCGCGATGTGCTCTTTCCGGGTGTCGACGATATAGAGCGCCTGGGGCGTCCTTTTCATGTTAACTACGCCGCCCAGGAGCAGTTCCAGTTTCTGGATCTCTCTTTTTAACCCCTTTGCTTCCTTCTTCGGGAGCAATTCCATCTGCCCATCCTCCTCGAGCTTCTTTAATTCGAGCAGGTAGTCAACGCGGGACCTGATGGTGTTGAAGTTTGTAAGCGTGCCCCCGAGCCAGCGTGTATTGACGTAAGGCATGCCGGAGCGCGTGGTCTCTTCAGCGATTATGCCCTGGGCTTGCTTCTTGGTCCCGACGAACAGTACCTCACCCCCCTCAGCGGCTATGTCCCTAACAAAATTGTAGGCCTTTTTGAAAAGCCCCACTGTCTGCTGGAGATCGATAATGTGTATGCCGTTTCTGTTCCCGAAAATGAACTCCTTCATTTTCGGGTTCCAGTGGCTTATCTGATGGCCGAAATGGACACCCGCTTCGAGAAGCTGCTTCATGCTGATTACCTCGTTCACCTGTTCGGTCGGCTGTATTTCCTCTGCCATTAAAATGCCTCCTGATTTATACCGATTTTTATTTGGGTAAATCGAACTTTATTAACATATAATGTAGCCTATTTCAAGTATCCGTTCCTCTTGTTTTGTAAACGATTTTGAAAAATGCTATGTTTTATACTTCTTAGATTCTACTCGAAAGGCCGGAATTTGAAAGACTCACGATACTTGTTCATTGTTAACCCGGCTGCGGGACAGGGCAAAACGGCCGGCTTGTTCGGTTCTATAAAACCCCTCCTGGACGGCAGGAAAATACCGTTCGAATTCAGCCTCACCTCAGGGCCGGGGGAGGCGGAATCGTTCGCGAGGGAAGCGCTTTCAGGCGGCTTTACTCATATCGTCGCCGTAGGCGGGGACGGGACCTCCCACGAGGTGGTGAACGGCATCCTCGGGTCTTCGATAATATTCGGCGCTATCCCTTCGGGCAGCGGCAACGACTTTCCTAAATCGGCCGGTATCCCGCTTGAAACGGGAGAAGCCCTCGAAACCCTGTTTTCAGGACGCGTGCGCCCGGTCGACGTGGGAAAGCTCGGGGACGCCTACTTTATTAACGGTCTCGGCATAGGTCTCGACGGGGCCGTCTCGCACCGCTTCAAGAAGCTCAAGCATTTCCGCGGACAGCTGGGGTACATAATGGGTGCGGTAGTGGAGGCCTTCACGTTCGAGGGCTTCCGGGCGGAGATCGCTATCGGGGACTGGAAGTTCTCGGGCGGGCTTCTTCTGGCCGGCGCATCGAACGGGATATATCAGGGCGGAAAGTTCAGGCTCGCGCCGTGGGCCAGGGTGGACGACGGGCTCCTGGACTTTCATATTATAAAGGATATGAGCCCGATCGAGAGACTAGTGAAGATACCTAAAGTGCTGAGTGGAACCCATTCGGGTCTGGCCGAGGTGGAATTGAGGACCGGCGCGGCGATGGAGATCACGGTCGAGCGGCGGCAGCCGGCTCATATGGACGGGGAGCCGTTTTCTATCGATCCGGGCGCTCACAGGGTAGAGGTCGTACCGAAGGCATTAAGAATAATGTCGTCTGAGCGGTTATAGGCGGATATTGAAAAATTAACAGGCTCCGGGTTTGGGGAGGGGGAGGGGGGGATTTAATCTTCCCCCGCTCGGTCTGCGCCGCCTGAGTCCTTGACAGATACGGGCCTGAGCATGAATATAATTTGAGGGGGTTTATCGGACACCATCTGTAGCTGAGCGTTTATGCTGAGAACTTTCGTCTGCTGGGTTGCTTTTATCATTTACACCGTGTTCTTCGGGATTTACGGTGTCGTTCTGGCATTGATTTCCCCACCCGCGGCGATTAAATACGCCGTGAGGCCGTGGGCGCGCATGATCCTGTTCACTGCGGGGGTGAAGCTCGACGTGGAAGGGCTCGGGAACATTCCCGGCGAGCCGTCCATCATCATGTTCAACCATCAGAGCGTATTCGATATATTCGCCTACATGGCCGCGCTCCCCATAGACTGGAAGGCCGTGATGAAGAAGGAAGTAGGCGGCATGCCCTTCATCGGCTGGGTCGCGAAGATAGCCGGTCACTATTTCGTCGCGAGAGACGGCTCCGGGAGGGATACGAAAGAGGTCAAGAAGATCGTGATCGGAATAAAAAAAGGACCCTCGGTTATGATCGCTCCCGAAGGCACCAGAGCCAAAGAGGGAAAGCTCCTCCCCTTCCAGAAAGGCGGATTCTTTATCGCCATGCTCGCGGGCGTGCCGGTTGTGCCGATGGTGATTACGGGCGGGCTCGATATAATGCCCAGGGACTCGAAGGTGCTTAGGCCGGGCACGATGAAGATCAGGATACTCCCTCCGATCGACGTAGCGAGTCTCCCTCCCGGAAGGGAAGGCAGGGAGGAATTGATGCGTATGGTGAGATCGCAAATGGAAGAAGTGCTCGACCGCGAGAAGGGGCATGCGTCCGCATAGGGTTATCTCCCCAGCCGCAGCGAGAGATTGTCATATACGTAATCTCGTCTATACTTATCCCAGTCCGAACCATTTATTGAGTAACTATGGCCGATAGTCTATAATTGATGAGCTGTTTGGCAGGGTTCATTAAAATATTACGAAACAAATATACGTGTACTCGATTTGAATCTGCGACCTTCTGAAGATCTACGGGGATTTGCGCATGGACAGGGACGCCGCGGGTAGGGGAGTATCGGAAGCAGGAGAGAAAATGGATATTCATAAATTAGCCGATCTTGAGCTAAGCACTATAATAAGTATTGCGGGAATGCCCCCTCAGAAAGAGCTCGTCAACCCCAGGATGCCTTCAGAAATGGCAAAAAGGGTCAGGGTGACGTTCAGGCCGCTGCCGAAAGATTTCGGAAACCGGATAGTCATACGCTTCAGGGACAAACTCGAACAGAAGCTGAAAGAGAACGGCGTCCAGCTAATACCCTGGGACGATGCCGCGGAGGTTCCGCCGGGGGTCATATCGAAGATACTGCGTACCAGGAAGGTCAGCAGCAGCATCCATGCGGTAGTGGACGTCAAAAGGGAGTATTCGCTTACCCGTAAATTATTCAGCGCGCTCGCCGAGAGAATTTACGTCCGCACCAGGAAGCCCGAGAGATCGGTCATGGAAATACTCAAGATAAGCGGATGGGCTGACGACTTTACGGCAAGATACGTGCAGGACCCGTTCAATACGCAGATAATCACCCTCATGCCGCTCGAGCCCGAGTTTGCCGACAAGGGCACCACCTACGACAGGAAGATAGCGATCGGGCTTAAGAACCTCATCACCACGATGTCCGAGATCGTCATGGGTATCGAGCCCGACAGGTTCTCGCTCGTCAACATGAACCTCTCGGACTCCATATACCGGAACGACGAGCTCGACGAGTTCGTCCTCAATTCACTAATACCGAAGATATACGCGCCGATAAAACCCCCCGTGCTTACGAGGTTCAAGAAGGGGGAGTACGATCCCTCGCATTCCGTTTTCCCCAAGCAGCTCGCCGACCTGGGGAAGCTCGTGGAGTCGACGTCCTTATTCCCCGAGGGCTCGAAGTTCAGCGAAAAGATTACGAGGGTTTCGCACAGGGACGTCGTCGAGAAGATACTGGAGGGGAGGACGGGCGTTTCCTACGGGTTCATCGCTATCGCCGAAGCGCCCAGGTACGAAGGCCCGGTTACGGTAACGAAAGAGGAGTGGGACGTATTTACCAAAGTTGAGAGCGTTAACGACGATAAGGTCAGAGAGAATAAAGAGGGCAGGTGGTACGTTAAAACGGAAATTAGAGGTAAGGTGATATATCAGCAGGTGCCCGATATATGGGTGGTGACCTCCCGCTCGGGGAGCAACAAGACCAACCTCGATCCCAACACGGACATAGTAAGGATCGGCCTCATAAAGGGCAAACTCAATCTCGAGACCCCGAGGGGCGTAGACCTCCACAGGCGGGATATCAGGCCGTCGTTCGACACGTACGTTATCCTCGCGCAGGCCATAGCCGCCGCGATCTACACGCCCGAGCTGATAAAGAACGGGCTCCCTATACTGCACTTCCACGGATATCCGGACCCCGCCTGGTTCGGACAGAGTGAATATTTCGCAGGGGCAACGAATCCGTCGCTCCCGTGCGGAACTGTCGAAGCGGCGCTGCTGAATTTTTCCGCGATTTATGAAATCGCCAACCGGAACGGGGAGGGCATCAAGATGCTCTGTCTCGTGGAAGCTGACCACGGCGTCAATATACTCGGGATCGACAGGGACTATCTCGTGAAGAGGCTGAGCGAAGGTGTGCTCGGGGGGCATGTGATACTCGGGGGAAAACACCTGCCTGAGCTCAGGAGAACGAGCCATAAGGCTGAGATGGAGGAGCGCGGGCTCGGGAAGGCGGCGGGCTCTGTTAATTAAACCGATATTGCCAATTACTCCTCCTTTGGTATATTGTTGCCTGATTTAGAGGAACTCGTACTAGAAACCGCATCTTAAAGTCATCGGTAAATTCATAATGAACGAAGCTCGGAAAACAGCGAAGATATACCTCGGGCGCCACTGCAAGACGGAGTGGAACCTCGAAGGCAGACTCATCGGGACAACCGATCTTCCTCTCTGTGACGTCGGCTCGGCGGAGGCGAAAG
>JAHKKQ010000204.1 GCA_020027805.1 Candidatus Dadabacteria bacterium | reverse complement strand
GGAGGTTCATACCCGGTTCAGTCGATCACATCAGGTCTTATGTGAAGAGCCTCTGGGAGGTGATAGACGACGTAATGAACGCTATTCTTTTCGTCCTCATAGGTCTCGAGGCTCTCGTGCTCGACCTCCAGAAGCCTTATATAATCTGCGGACTGATAGCCATACCCCTGATCACGGCGGCCCGGTACGTAAGCGTCGAGGTGCCGCTCGTATTCCTGAAACTGTTCAGGAACATCCCCGCCCTCTCCGGCTTTATCATGACCTGGAGCGGGATCAGGGGCGGCGTCTCGATCGCGCTCGCCCTCGGATTGGACGACTCCCCGCAAAGAGACCTTATAGTGATTATGACGTATGTCGTCGTGGTATTTTCCATCACCGTGCAGGGCCTCACGCTCGAGAACGCCCTCAAGTGGAACAGATCCAGGACGAATTCCGAATAACATCCGGCTATTTAATTATATAGATTTAGGTGTTAGTTTTACATCGTCCGCTGTCTGGCGGCCGGGGGCCAGGCTCCCGCCCTGCCGGCGAGATTGGAAAGGAGGAGCGATTTTATGATACAGGTCAGAATGGTTTTATCCTTATTGGCGGCGATTTTTATCCTGAGCGGATGCGCGGCGATTCAGGGCGAGCAGGCGAAGAGTACCGAGGAATTGCTTGCCGCCGCGGGGTTCCAGATCGTCTCGGCTGACACGCCGGAGGAGCTGAAAATGCTGAGCTCCGTTACTCCGAACAAGATCCAGTTCAGTGTAAGGGACAACAAGCCCCTCTATTGGTATACCGACCCGAATAACTGTCAATGTATATGGACCGGGGACCAGGCGGCTTATGACAGGTACCAGCAGATGGTGTACGAATCCAACATCGTCAACGAAGAGGAAGAGACCGCGATGATGGCCGAGCAGGCCGAATTCGGGCCCGGCTTATGGGGATGGGCGGGCGGCCCCTGGGGCTGGTGAGGATGGGATTCCCATGTCTTCTTCAGCCGGAGAGAGAGGCTGATGACAGATCGGCCTGTTTTTTTGATACGGGTTTCAGCGCGGTATCCGGTGCTATTGTTCAATGAGCCTTAAAGACATCGCCTCCAGATTGAAGATTGGCAAATTGACCTATACGGCGAAATTCTGGGTGATTTTCATAGTCTCCCTGATCGTCCTACTGATCATTTACTACATCCTGCTCGACAGGTACACGCCTTATACGAGCGACGCTTACGTTCAGGCCTACGTGCTCCAGGTGGCGCCCCAGGTGGACGGGCAGGTAATTGAAGTTTATGTAAAAAATAACGAGTACGTCGACAAAGGCCAGAAGCTCTTCAGTCTCGACCCGAGGCCTTACGAATACCAGGTGCAGCAGCTGAGAGCGAAGCTCGTCCAGACGAGGCAGAACATAGACGAGATCAAGAGCGATATAGCGGCCGCGGAACAGGCAGTGAAGAAATCCCAGGCCGATCACGCATACGCGGCACAGCGTTACCGGGACCTCGAGCCGCTCGTCGAGAAAAATTATATAGCCAGGCTCGAATTCGATCAGGCCACAGAACAGCAGAACTCGACCTTGGCGCAATTGAATCAGTCGAAGGCAGATTATGAAAAGGCGAAGCAGGCCCTCGAATACAAGATCGACGGCGATTACGCGATAATCAAGGAGGTCGAAGCCAACCTCGCGCTCGCCGAGTACAACCTCTCGCAGGCTACGTTCTACGCCCCTACGGACGGATATATAAGCAATCTCCAGCTCACGGTCGGCTCCTATATAAAAACGGGAGATCCTGTCCTCACGTTCGTAGACGACGACAGCTGGTGGGTCGTCGCGAATTTCAGGGAGAACAGCGTGGGACAGATCAAAGCGGGCCAGGAAGCCGAAGTCAGCCTTGCGCTATACCCGGGGACGATATTTAAAGCAGTCGTCGAAAGCACAGACTGGGGCGTGAGCACGGGGCAGGGGGTCCCCTCGGGATTTCTTCCCGTCGTACAGGACTCCGAGAACTGGGTGCAGCTCGCTCAGCGCTTTCCCGTGCGGCTCAAGATCCCGAACATCGACCACGATAAATACAAGCTCAGGATAGGCGCGTCGGTGAGTGTGGCTGTCTTCACCGGAGAGAATATAATACTAAACCCGCTCGCCAAATTATGGCTCCGCATAGGAAGCCTCGTCGATTTTGTGTATTGATTGAAACCTGCATCCGCTATAATCTCTTCCGAATGGAAACTTTCACCCGCCCGTTTCAGTCTCCTATATTTTTAAATATCGTCCACAATATTTTATAGCCCGCCTTGACCGTGCCCCCGAGAGTCCCCGTTACCTTCGAGACCCCTATGCGCTTCCTGTAGCTTACCGGCGCCTCTCCGCACCTGAGTCCTTGTTTAGCCGCCTTTATCTGCATCTCCACGGTCCAGCCGTAGGTCATGTCCGACATCCCGAGTCCCGGCAGCTTATCGAACCTCACCGCGCGGAAGGGGCCCAAGTCTGTGAATCTGACCCCGTAGAGCCATTTTATGAGCGTCGTCGCGAGCGCGTTCCCAAACAGGGCCTGCGGGAGGAGCGCCCCTCTTTCGCGCTCGCCCGCCGTTCTCGATCCGATAATCATGTCGAAGCCGTCCTCGATAATCGGTCTCACGAGAGAGCCCATCTCCCCTGGGTAGTCGGAATAATCCCCGTCGAGGAATACGACGATGCCGGGCCTTTCGCCATCGGGCTTGGATAGCGCGTAATGGATGCCCTTCATGCACGCGTAGCCGTACCCGCGCCTCTCTTCCCTGAGCACGGTCGCGCCAGCGTCGGCGGCGATCTCTGCCGTCCTGTCCGTGGAGCCGTTATCCGTTACCACGATCTCGCTCACGAGGTCCCGCGGTATATCGGCTATCACCCTTCCGATGGACATTTCTTCATTCAATGCGGGGATTATAACGAGGATTCCGGGAGTCATAGGGTTATCCGCACGGGATAAATACATAGTACCCGTATAGTCGCGGTGTGTGAAAGTAATCGGGGATCCTTCCGCCTCTTCAGGTGAGGCTGCCCGGTTTTCTTCCCGGAATATTTTTGTTGGGAACTGCTGTATCGCAGAACCGGGTCAGGGCTTTAGATTCTCGACTCATTTTCCCTCTCTCATCAGAACGGGGGAGGCGGCGAGGGAGTCGATCTGGATTACCCTTCCGCTCTTACGGTCTATCTGCCCGAACTTGAGCACGCCCGTGGGGCATGACTGTACGCAAGCGCTGCACCTGACGCATTCGGGGTCGTTCATCGGGAGGCCCTTGTTAGCGAAGTTCATTATGTCTATCCCCTGGTGGCAGACCGAGGTGCATACGTTGCATGATATGCACTTTTTCTTGTCGGCTAAGATTCTGAACCGGCTGAACCTGGAATATATGTGCATCAGCGCGGCGAGCGGACACATGAACCTGCACCACACCCTGCCGCTGTACCAGAAATAGAGCCCGTACCCGACGATCCCGGCGAGCACGAGGTCGACCACATGCTTATAGTTAAGCTCGATACCGAAAGGCTTCCATCCGTAAAACGCTCCTTCGTAGAATTTGTAGACCGACTGTCCGAACGCGGAGTTCGGAAAGCCCCAGCTCAATACACGGGCTATCAGAATTATGAATGCGATCGCCAGTATTACCTGCCCCACCATGTTGAG
>JAHKKQ010000203.1 GCA_020027805.1 Candidatus Dadabacteria bacterium | reverse complement strand
ACCTGGACAGCGACCCGTCGAAGCTTAAATCCCTCGGGGTCCGCTTCTCCGCTCCCGTATATCCGGGAGACACTATAATAGTCGACGGATGGGAGAAGGGGAGGGAGAACGGGCACGTGGTGCTCGGTTTCGACGTAACCAGACAGAGTGACAACGTTAAAGTGATAAAGGGCGGAACGGCGGAAGTAGAGGTCTAGTACTACCTTAACTTGCTTTGATGAATGATGAGTGCTGAGCGGCGGCTTGCCAGGAGCCGCCGCTTTTTTTATGCCGTATTAAGGCTCCATGCCATCTGCCCCCGGGCCTCGTCTCCGGGGCTCGTCCCGAATATCCTCTCTTCCATAAGTCCCAGCATCTCCGGTATGGCGTCCTTTTCGCGTGCGGAGATGATCGGGGCCGCGTAAGCCCTGCCGAGCCTTTTCGCGATGTCGGACGGGGTCTTGTCTGCCTTGTTGAGCACTATCATCTGCGGAATGGATTCGTAGCCCGTCTGAATGAGTATCTTGTTGACGGACTCTATCCTTTCGTCCACCATCGGGTCGCTCGCGTCCGCGACGTGCAGCAGGAGCGACGAGCCCCCCAATTCCTCGAGGGTCGCCCGAAACGCGTTCACGAGCTCCTTCGGAAGGTCGCTTATGAACCCCACCGTGTCGGTTATCAGTATCTCCTTCCCCCCGGGGAGCATTATCTTTCTGGTAGTGGGCACGAGGGTCGAGAAGAGCTTGTTCTCCACGATGACCCCGCTGTTCGTGAGCGCGTTGAAGAGGGTCGATTTCCCGACGTTCGTATAGCCTATGAACGTAACGGTGGGTATGCCCGTCTCCTTCCTCTTCTCGCGGGTCCTCTCGCGCCTTTTGCTGAGCTGATTGATCTCGCTTTCGAGGTTGTCTATCTGCTTCCTTATCCTTCTCCTCTCCTCTTCGAGCTTCTTTTCACCCGGGCCCCTCGTCCCGATACCGCCTCCCAGCTGCGAGAGCTCTATACCGCGCCCTACGAGCCGGGGCAGGTTGTATTTGAACTGGGCGAGCTTCACCTGCAGCTTCCCCTCGGCCGTCGATGCGTGCCTCGCGAATATTTCGAGAATGAGCTGGGTCCTGTCCATGACCGTGAGGTTCGTCTCGTCGGTTATAGACTTCACCTGCGCGGGGGTAAGCTCGACGTCGAATATGATCTTCTCGGCCCCGACTTGCTTCGCCGTGAGTATCGCCTCGTGCAGCTTTCCCTTTCCGATTAAGTACCTCGGATCGGGAATCTTTCTTATCTGTATGACCGTGCCGAGGACGGCCTTGTCAGCCGACTTGGCTAGTGATTTCAGTTCTTCGAGCGATTCCTCGGCCTCCGAGCGGTATTTCGTCGAGAACCCGACCAGCAGCACCCCTTCCCGGTCCTTCGCGCCCCCCTGCTCGTGATATGATTTTTCGAGACTGTGCTCGACGTCGCTAATGAGCTCGTCGCAGTTGTGGTCCACCTGCCCGAGGTCGCGGTACTCCTCCACCCGCCATTTCTTTCCGTCGCTGTTCGGCGGGAGCACGTGCGCTAGATAGAACGCGCCCGGGTCGCCGTCGGGCCTCACCTCGACGAGGCCTATCAGGTCGAGACGCTCGTTCACGAGGGTCACGAGGTCGTGCTCGCTGAACCCGGAGTTTTTGATGTGCGTGTGTATGAGGCGCGAGCCCCTGAGCCTGTATTTGGCCTCCCTCGAGCGCCCCAGCACCTCGTCGAACGGAAGCTCGTGGGAATCCCCGAGGAATACGGCGGATATCTTCCCCTTCCTGTCTATCAGGACGGAGATGCCCTTTCTCAGCTCGCGCGTGAGCCTCGTAAGCGTTCTCGCAAGCTCTAATGTTATTATTTCTTTAGGGGGGATTTTCCTTCTGTAAAGCCTTTCAAGGCTGCCTGTTTCACTTCTCGTGAGTCCTGACGTTTTTCCGTATATTTTACTTATATGCACGCCTCCCGAGCGTATTTACCGATACTCTTATGATAAACATTCGCCCGAATCAGTCAAGGAGCTTAATATTCTCTTAATCAATGATTTCTTGTCATTGTGGTATAAACTCCGCGCGGCAACCCCATGAAAAAGCGAGATCGCCACGGCTACATGCGTAGCCTCGCGATGACAGGCTTATATTGTCTTTGCGAGGAGCGAAGCGACGCGGCAATCTCATCCGTTCGTCCTGCTAGTCCGGCGTAGCCTTAGAGAACTCGGAAGCCTGTCGAAGTGCGGTGGAGTTATTAACTCTAGGGAATATAGGTAGATACAGCCGATACTTCAACCTTCTTCTACGGCTGTCTCGGAGGGCCGATAAGGGGCGCATCGACAGGGGCCGCGATCCCGAAGAACACCACCACCCCGTCCCCCTCGCATTCGGTAGACGCCTGCCTGCAGCCAGTCTCAGACATTTTGCCGCAAGCGCCCAAGTCGTTCACGTTGTTGGCCGCCCACACGTTCCCCGCCTGGTCTATCGCAATGGAAGTGATGTGACGGAGCGCCCCGCCGCCGTCGTACCCCCCGGCAGGGGATATCGTGTCGCCGGTCGTGAGTCCCCGCGGGCAGTTGTCCGCCCTCACCCCGCAAAGGTTCACGAGGGCGCCCCCGGTGAAGTCCGCTGCCCAGACGTTATCGTCGCCGTCCACGGCAATGCTCCACGGCCCTTCAATACCGCCGCCCCTGTAGGGCGATCCCGGCGCGTTCTCGCCGAAGGGGTCGAGTAACGTGACGCTGCCTGATCCTGAGCCTTCCGCTCCCGAGAGGTTCGCTATCCACACGTTCCCTATGCTGTCCACCGCGAGTCCTTTAGGTGTGCTTATACCGCTCGAGCCCGGCTGGGTCTGGAACACCGGGTTCCCGAGCGGGTCTATGACGGTCACGGTATTGCCCGCGCTGTTGGTAATCCACATATCCCCTTCGAGGTCGAGCGCTATTCCGTAGGGCTCGTCGAGCGTATCAGTGCCCGGGTAAACGAACGTCACCGCGTTATCCGGATCGCCGCCCGGGAATAAGATGAGGGAATTCCCGCATCCGGGGCATTCGTCGGAGCGTTTGTTGTTGACGAGCCAGATGTTCCCGTCGTAATCGGCTATCGTCCCCTCGACCCTGCTCGTGTTGCCGTTTGCCCTGTAGCCGGTCCCTTCCGGGGAAATCGGCGAGCCCTCCGGCGTTAGGAGCGATACGCTGCCGCCCCTTTTGTTTCCTATCCACACGTTCCCTGTCTGGTCTATGGTAATGCCGGAGCCCGCGCCTTCCGTGCCTCCTCCCGTGAATCCGTACGGGGGGGAGAGCGGAAATCCGTCGGGCGTGAGCTTGGTCACCCCGGCGCCGCCGTCCGGGCAGTCTTCCGGGCCTGTTAAAAGTCCGTTAGTCACCCACACGTTCCCGTCCGCGTCTATGGCTATCGACCCCGGCGAGTCGAGCCCCCCGCCCGTGTATTTGAGCGCGATAGTCCAGGCGGACGGGGGAGAATCGAGGCAGGGGAGCCGTTGGCCGCGTTCCCTATCGCCGGGCCCGGCCTGCCCGTCTCTATATCGACTATGTTCTCGACGTTCGAGGCGGCGTTGTATATGCCCGTTCCGTTCCCCACGACCGCGCTCCCTCTCAGGAACTGGGCGTTAGTCCATACGGACGCGACGGTCGTAAGCTCGTTCAGCGTAACGGTATCCGGCCTGCCGTCCACTTCCCCTATCACCGTGAGGAACGTTATCGCGTCGTTTGGCGACGTATTCCCCCGGGGCGTCCCCCCGCGGGCGACCGCGTAAATTATGCCGCTCTCGGCCGGGCGTCTGAACCTTATGCTGAAATTCCCTTCGCCGTCGGTCGTATCGCCGCCCAGGGTCTCGGCTGTTATCGTGCCCGCCGCGTAGAGCGTCACGCTCGAACCCGATACGGGCTCGTCCCCGGCGATAACCCTGCCTTTGAGCGCGAGGTCCGAACCCGTGGTCTCACATCCCGCGAGCGCCGCTGCGAGCAGAAAAACCCCCGCGGCCCTCAAGTAATACGGTCTGATTTTCAATTGGAATATCTCCCGGGGGACATGTGAGCAGGACATTACAGTACCAGATTTCCGCACGATTTCAATCGCACACACGTTGTGTGTTTCACGATTCTACCGAAACCTCTCTGCATTGCCAACAGCCGTAGTCGAACCCGTTCGTGCTGAGCTTGTCGAAGTATGAACGGGTTATACTCCCGCGTGTCCGCTGTGACTCGCCGCCCCACCCTGAGCGTACGGTCAAAGTATGCACCCAGCTCCACAGGTGCGACAGAAACCATATCACGCAACATCCACACGCCCTCAGTCCGTCGCGAAGTCCCCGTTCTCGGCAGCGTCCGCTTCTATCTGTGCCAAGCTCGCGTGCCGCCCGTGGATGTCTATGTATTGGTTGATAGCTTCGTTTATAATCGTGCTCAGGTTCTTGCCGTATGCGCAGGCGATCTTATCGAGCGAATCGCGTTTGTCCGAGTCGATCATAAATGAAACTCTCGTGGATTCGTTTGCCATAATCTCTGCTCCTCTTGTTTATATCCTAGCACACGGGGCAGGCCGATAATAGATAAAAAAATCAGGGGCGGACGGACGATCATTCGAGTTCGAATATCCATAGCGCTTTACGTCCGGGTTATCGCAATTATAATTTGTCATCCGTAAATGGCGAGCACCGGCCGGGAAAAGGCTTACGCGCGCTTACAGGCGGAATTCAAAGTTCAAAGGGGCTGTCAATGGCTGAAGAGTTCGACAATGATATAAGGGAGATTGCCCGGAGCCTGCAGGCGGGTAAGACTTCGCTCGCCGGGGCTCCTGCGCTAACGGACACGGATAAGGAGTTCCTCGCTGCGATAGAGGATCTTTACGTGCATTTCCGCCGGGCGATAACTATCTTTAACGACGTCTCGCCGGGCATGAGGCTGTCGCTCCAGAGGCTCACACCCGATTTCCTCGACCTCTTTCTCTCCATACCGGGCAGGAGGGGTGGCTTCTCCGTATTCTCTCCCTCGAGGATAGTGATCCTCTTCGACGAAGACCCCGACGTGCTCACGGTGATCGGGAAGAAGAGGAGGACCGAAAAGGACGGCGAAGGCAAGCTCTCGCCTACTGTACAGCTCATCAAAATTAATTTCAGGAAGGAAGATAATACGATAACTTACAGGGACAACGCGGGGGGACCGCTCGAACTTCACAGCCTCGTAACGCTTATAATAAAGTGGGTATCGGCCGCCTGAACGCTCAGGGGTGGAGCACCAGGTGGGTGAGGGACGCGAGGAATACTATCGAGAATATGAGTATTACCACGCCCATGATGTAGAGTGCGCCCGATTTCTCGCGCTCGCTCAGCTCGAAAAGCTTCTTCCGTCCGTCTTTTTTCTCTTGTTCGCTCATGACCGCAAAATTATAACGGCTTATCCGTCTTTGTAAAGAACCCCCCGCCGAACTTGCAAATAATATCCTGTTTGCATGCGCGGAGTAGACTTTGCACCACGTATCCGGCCCCCGAGCGGTGGCGGAATCCCGATTGACGCCGGAACCGTACCTATATCAAGCGGAAGCACTACTCATAACCGTGAGCTACGGTTTGATGACCAATACCGGACAGGCGGACTCCTGAACGATCTTCTCCGTAACACTCCCCATGATAAACTTTTTAATCCCCTTTCTCGCATGGGTGTTAATCACTATTAAATCCATTTCCTTTTTGTCCGCGTACTCGGCAATGCCGATCGCGGGGTTTATTCCCTCGATCAAATCTGTCGTGATCCCCGGTATGCCGGTCTCTATGGTGTCTGTCTTAAGCCTTTGTCTCGGCTCCTCGACCCGCGCCGCGAGCTCTGTGGAAAAAAACTTCAGCGCGTCCTCGCCCAATTCGTTTATTCCGACCGATTCGACTGTCTAAAAACTTTTAAGGCCGTGCTCCCGACCAGCATCCTGTCTATAAGGCCCAGTCCCCGTATCCCCAATACTATGAGGTCGGCCTTTTTGCGGCGCGCGAGTTTGACGATTTCCACACACGGGTCCCCGATTAAGACGGCAGTACGGAAGGGCAGACCCTCAACGCCCGCGTTCTCCGCCTCCGAAACGAGTCTCGCCTCGTGGTTGGCGGCCGCTTGCCCCACCCATCCGTAGAGATCGCTGTCGGGGTCCCTCGCGTAGTCGTATAGGAGCCTCGGATGCATTTCGATCACGTACATGCCCGTTATTTCGGCCCAGAACCTCCGGGCGAGATATATTGCGTAGTTAAGCGCCTCCAATGATTCCTTTGAGCCGTCGCTGGCCCATATTATCTTTTTTATCTCTCTCATAATTGTCGCATCTCCTCGATTTACCCCGCTGAGCTCATATCATCTTATCTATAATACTATCTTACTGCGTATATTTTTCTGTCAACTTTGTGGAATCGCCTCCCGAAAGCCTGATTGTCCGAAATCGCTGCCCGTTCCATGCGAAGATGGTAAACCGGATTGCGGAAGTCCTCTTAAATGCACCTGCCCGAAGCGCTACAGGCGTTTCTAAACGGTCGGCACGGGTGTGAAGGACGCTTTAACCCCATACCCGGATTCCTGTAATATCTCATTGGCTATCATTCCGGCA
>JAHKKQ010000202.1 GCA_020027805.1 Candidatus Dadabacteria bacterium | reverse complement strand
CGGCCCTCTCCTTGCCAAAGCCGAGGAATTTCTCGTAAGAGAGGGGTGCGCGGAGATACAAGGACCGGCGAACGGGATATTCGGCCTCTTCGGCGGCGGTCTGCTGTCGAGCAACTACGGCAAGATTCCGTCGTTCCTCCAGGTGTACACCCAGCCCTACTACCACGGCTATTTTACGAACGCGGGGTTCGGGCCGGTGAAGAAACTCCTGCACTACTCGATAGACCTTAAATCGCCCGACAACGTGAAAGCGATAATGAAATACTCCAGGGAATCCGAGCTTCCGGATATAAGAATAAGGAAGATGAACAAATCCGATTGGGAGAACGAGGTCAGGAGCGTGGTCAGGATATTCAACAATTCCCTCGCTCAGCTCTGGGGCAATGTCCCGTTCGACTCAGACGAGTTCATCGAGATCGCGGACGAGTTCAAGAGCCTGATAGTTCCCGAATACTGGCTTATAGCGGAGTCCGGGGGCGAAGCCGTGGGTTTCATAGGTGGATTCCCTCAATACGCCTCCGTGTTCAGGGGATTGAACGGGGAGCTTAAACCCCACAAGCTCGTAACAGTGCCCCTCAAGTTAAGGGGGATCAGGGAAGGCGTGTTGATGATCATGGGTCTCCTGGACGAATTCAAGGGTAGGAGGATCGGCACCGTTCTCCTGAGCAGGGTCTGCGAGGCGATGATAGGCAACGGGTACGAGAAGGTGGCCGGCACATGGGTCCTGGAAGACAACCTCGGCTCGCGGCGCATAGTCGAGAACCTGGGCGGAAAGGTCGACCTGCATTGGGAGATGTATTCAAAAATTCCTGCTACGAGCGAATGAGCTGATGGTTGACAGACAAGTGTCCATTTCGGAAGGGAGCGGAGCGAACATACAGAAATCGGTATTCAGTATTGTTGCGTTCGCTCTGATCATCTTCTGCATAGGGAATATCCTGTTGGGTCTTAACAGGGCAGGCAAACCTTACCCCGGATTTTTCTTCTATAAAAACCTCGTCATAACGGACATTTCCCCCAAGGCGGTCAATGGCGGGACGCTCAAGAGGTTTAAGGACAAGATAAAGGCGGTGGACGGCATTCCGGTCAGGACCCCCGACCAGGTCTTCGAGATAATCGGGAAATACCAGGCCGGGTCGAATGTGACATACACGATAGAAAGAAACGGCTCCTCGTTCGACGTTACCATCCCCGTCGAGAGACTGACGCTCCGTGAGATGCTTCTCCTGTTCGGAATCATTTACGTGATAGGCGTAGTGTTCCTGATCATCGGCGTGATGGTTCTTCAGATGAAGCCGCACCTGAGGGCCAGCAAGGCGTTTTTCCTCTTCTGCGCTTCGATATGCATATGGTTTGTCGGCTCGTTCGACGCGCAGGCCGTCTATCTGTTCGACCAGCTGAGCTTCTTTTCCTGGATTTTCAGCCCGGTGTTCGGAATATATCTGATGTTTATTTTCCCGTCCGACGCCAAGCTGAAGAGAATGACGCACAACCTGGTATCCATATTATTTTTGTTTATTTCCTCTATGCTTTTCGTTCTTCAGTTCATCTTCTTTTACAAATACGACATATGGAAATACGTTAATACCGCAAGCTGGATATACGTCGTCCTGAGCACAATGATTTTCCCGATCTCTTCTCTCATAACCTACATGAATCCGTCGTCGGCGCTTGAAAAACAACGCGCACAGATAATCTTACTTGGCTGCATTTTCGGCCTCATCGCCCCGGCTTCGGTGGTGGCCAGCATCACGGTCTTTAAAATAAGCATGCCATATAACCTGATGGCTCTCCCCGTGATCATATTCCCGGTATCCATAGCCTACGCAATAGTGAAACACAAACTTTTCGACATCGACGTCATCATTGAAAAGGCGCTCACTTACGGACTCCTCACCGGAGCAGTCGGATGCGTATTCGCCCTCACGGTGCTCGGGTTTAACGTCGCTTTCGCAAAGTACGGCGGCTGGAAGAACCCCGCTTTCTTCGTGATCCTGAGCGGATTCCTTGTAATCGCGCTCAACCCGCTTAAGAACAGGATACAGGACCTCGTGGACCTGACATTCTTCAGAAAGAAATACGACTACAGGGGGACCGTGGAGGAGGTGAGCTATGCTATGACCTCGCTCCTGAGCCTCGAAAAGATAATCGACAAGATCATCGAAATCGTGGAGAACACGATGTTCTCGAGCCCGGTCTCCGTATTCATATACAACCAGGACCTGGGGTCGTATGAGCGGTATTTTAAGAAAGACGAGGTCCGAAGCTCCCCCGACGTGACGCTCGAAGAGGACAACATACTCATACAGCAGCTCAATTTCCACGGAAACGAGATATTCAAGGAAGATCTTACGGCAGACGAGAGGTACTTTCACAACTCTCAAAGACTCATGCTGGAATTCGAGAGGTTTAATGCGTCGCTCATCATCCCGCTCTTTTTCAAAAAACAACTCATCGGTTTTATAGCTCTGGGCGATAAGAAGTCGGGGCTATCGTATACGTCGCGTGACGTGAATCTGCTCAAGCTCATGGCCAACCAGAGCGCAATAGCGCTCGAAAACGCGCTCGCGTTCAAACTCGTCGAAGACTACGCGAAAAGGCTTGAAAAAACGAACAAGGAGCTCAAAGATACCCAGGCACAGCTCGTGCACGCGGAGAAGATGTCCGCGATCGGACAGCTCGCGGCGGGCGTCGCACACGAGATAAGGAACCCTCTGAACATCATCGAAGGCGCGAGATACTACATCTCCACCTACATGATGGACAAAGAAAATACAGAAGTCGTGGGAGAGTACCTCGATTATATAAAGCATGAGATCGACAGGACGAACAGGCTCATAGACAGCCTGCTCAAGTTCTCGAAAGCCGAGCCGCCCTATTTCGAGAGCGTGAACATTAACAGCGTACTCGAGAACGTCGTTATCCTCGTACGCAAGCAGCTCTCCGATAACGATATAAACCTCACGCTGAGCCTCGACGAGGATCTGCCGCAGATAATGGCGGATCCCAATCAGCTCTGGCAGGTATTTATCAATATCATTCTAAACGCGGTGCAGGCGATGCCGAAGGGCGGGGACTTTTCGATCAAGACGTCCACCCGGTGGGACGAATTCGCGAGCGGGAGCAGCAACCAGGTCTACATTCACTTCAAGGACACGGGCGTGGGAATAGATAAGGAAGACATCACTAAGATTTTTGATCCATTCTTTACGAAGAAGGATATGGGGACCGGCCTCGGACTCTCGATCGCCTATAAGATCATAGAAAAACACAAAGGCAGAATAATAGTCGAGAGCGAGAAAGGGACAGGCACGACAATTACGATTGAACTTCCATCAAATAACTATAATATTAATGCGGGAGAGGCAGATGAACGACATGAAGAAGCGGGTGCTGGTTGTTGACGACGAACAGCTTATATTAAAAATCATATCCGATATACTGACCAAGGAAGGATATGAAGTCGTAGTCGCCAACAACTGCGAGAAAGCAGCCGAATACCTGAGGACGTCCCGCATTGACGTGGTGCTCTCGGACATCAAAATGCCGGTAAAGAGCGGCATCGACCTCCTCGAAGAAATCAAGAAGAAAGACCCGAACATTCCTGTAATACTCATGACCGGATTCGCTTCGCTGGAAACAGCGGTAGAGGCGGTTCAGAACGGAGCCTTCGACTATTTAATCAAACCTCTCGATTACGGGAAACTCAGGAACGTGATCGAGCACGCCGCCGACAGGTA
>JAHKKQ010000201.1 GCA_020027805.1 Candidatus Dadabacteria bacterium | reverse complement strand
TCTTTAGCTGCAGGCCGGTTTCAATTTGAACGATCCAAATTTCAAGGGAGGACGGTAAAGAATATGATTAGAGGATTTTTCATTCTCATATGTTTTATTATTTTAGGCTCCGTCATTTATATATACTCGGGGACCTATAACGTCGCGGCGACCGTGCCGCACTCGGAGATCGCGACCTGGGTTTTCAATACGGTAAAAATGAGCTCGGTAAGGAAGCACTCGGAAGGGATCAAGGAACCCTCTCTCGAAGGAGAGGCGCTCGTCAGGGAGGGGTTCGAGCATTATGACAATATGTGCGTCGGATGCCACGGGGCGCCCGGCACCGATCCTGCAAAAGAATTCAACCCCGCCCCCCCTGCCCTCGCCGACGTAGTCCGGAAGCTTAGACCCGCCGAGCTCTTCTGGATCATCAAGAACGGAATAAAGATGACGGGAATGCCCGAATCGGGATCCACACACTCGGACGACGAGATCTGGGGGATTGTAGCCTTTGCAATGAGGCTCCCCGAGATGTCGCCCGAGCAGTACAAGATGATGAAAAGCGGGGCGGGGAAAAATCCCGGCCAGCATCATCATCACGACTAAAGATATAAATGGAAGAGAAACGGGAGATCATTTATAATTCATCCGTAGAGGCACTAAAGATACACAGGAGGGTTTAGTCATGAGTAACGGAATCTCGAGGATCGGTTCTATATTGATTTTCTCGCTGGTTTTAATAGCGGCTCTCACGCTTTACATGGGCGAGGCGGGTGCGCAGAACCAGGGGACTACATCTCCGGAGCTAAAACAGGTCGAGTCAAAATACGTATGCATGGTCACGAACCAGCTCTACGACAAGGAACAGATACCCGTGGCGGTCAACGGCAAAACCTACTACGGCTGCTGCCAGATGTGCGAAGCGAAGCTGAAAGAGGACCCTTCAAGCCGGATGGCGACCGACCCCGTGAGCGGCAAAGAGGTGGATAAGTCTACCGCCGTCATAGGAGCATTGCCCGACGGGAAGGTCTATTATTTTGAAAACGCAGAGGACCTGAAGGCGTTCGCGAATAGCCAGAATCAATAAGACGTACGCACTGATCAATAATAAGAGGGATTGTTAAGCCGGGCTATCAGGCGACCACTATCCTGTTACGCCCCAGGGCTTTGGCTTTATAGAGGGCCCTGTCGGCCGATTCCAGCAGGAGCTCCGCCGAGCTGCCGTGCTCGGAAAAGACGACAACACCCATCGATACTTCCACCGAGTTCATGAAGTTCCCGCGGTGACGTACCCGGACTCGTTTAATATCCTCGTGGAGCTGCTCGGCCCTCCTGCACGTATTTTCGAGGGACGACCCCGGTAGTATCAGAACGAATTCCTCCCCTCCGTAACGGCAGGCGATATCCTCACGCCGTATGCCGTCCTTGAAAAATTCGCCGATGCTGCGGAGCAGCATATCCCCGGCCGCATGCCCGTAAGTGTCGTTGTATTGCTTGAAGTGGTCGATATCGACCATTATCAGTCCGAGAGGCTCCTTGTTACGCGCGACCCTGCTGACTTCCCTCTTCAGGGTTTCTTCCATATACCGCCTGTTGAAAAGACCGGTGAGGGAATCGTAAATCGCATAGTTCTGGAGCGCTTCATGGTGCTTTATGTTGCCGAGCGCGAGCGCAGTGAGCTTCGCCATGGTCGAAACGATATGACTCGTATAGACAAGCTCGCGCTCGCTACCGGACCCCTCGGCATTCTGATTGCCGCACTGGAGGTAGAGGAGCCCGAGCGTCTTACCCCTCGCAAGCATCGGGACGCAGTAATATTCGTTATGGGACGTCCCGGTGAGGTGCTGACAGTAAAGCTCGGCGGGCGAGCTATTCACGTAATGCAGCCTCCCGAGCCTGAGCGCCCAGCATTTATCAGGGAGGAATTCGCTCTCGCTTTTGAGATTATCCCCCCAGGTAGAAACGCATTCGAGGATATTTAGTATGTCGTTGAAAGTGAATAAGGCTCCCGTCTCGCCCGGAAACAGCTTGTTGCTGTAATTCGTGACTATCGTGTAAACCTCTTCTTCGTCGTGCGAAGCCTGAAGCAATTCGTCCATCTCGCAAAGCAGAATGAGTTTCCTGTTCTGCCTTTCGAGTCTGCCGATGAGGTCTTGTATGTCTTTCCTGATGGCCGAGCCGTTCTCCTCTTCGCCGTCGATACCCGCTTCCCGGAATATTTTCTCCCCGATGTCAACCCCTTCCCCTGTCAGGGCATGGATAACATTGGGCTCGTCACTCTTCGGCATTCCCCTTTCCGGAAGCGCTCTATCCGCATTGATTCCCGGCCCCGGAACCGGCTCTCCGGAGTCTGAAACGCTGCGCCTCTGCTCGAGCTGAAGCACGACGTTTCCGGCGATCGTTTGCAGCAAAGAGACCTGCTCGTAGCTCAAGTCTTTCGGTTGAAAACCCGCCACGCAAAGCGAGCCGATCCTGTGGCCGTTCCTCTCTATGAGCGGAAGACCCGCAATAAATTTTATATCGGGATACGATTGGAGGAACGGGTTCTGCCTGGTTCTCTCGTCCTCCATGGGCCTCGACACCGAGAGCGCGTCTTCAGGGTGATTGATGACATAAGCGCCGAAGGACTTGTCGCGGGGAATCTCCCTCATCTCGCTGTCTATACCGATAACAGATTTGAACCACTCCCTGTTCTCGTCGACGAACGTTATAAAGGCGATCGGCGTCTTCGAGACATAGCCCGCGAGCCGGGCGAGCTCGTCGAAGCAGGGCTCAGGCCCCGTATCGAGAATATTGTATTCCAGAAGCGCCCTGTACCGCTCCACGTCCTCGTCATGAAGCCTCATGCTCGTTTTCCTGACGTTATCTATATCTCTATTCATAATCTGCGTCTCTATTTATGTGTGCCCAGGGTGGCCCAGAAATCTGAACCAATATTATATCACAATCGCCGATAAAAATCCCTTAACAGATTAACTATAAAATTATTCGCGCAAAAGCCTATCTTTGATGCAAAATTTTCGTAATTGGCTATAATATCACTACAAAATAATACCGGGGAAAGCATAAATGAGCATATTAAACACGGGCACGAAACTTGGGGTTCTTGTTATCATATTCCTGGTGCTGGCACTTCTCGGATACGCCCTCTTCGGGGATAGGGAGACCGCGAAGACCTCCCCTCTCGTCGGGAAAGATGCGCCCGAATTTACGCTCAAGCTATTCGACGGGAAGAGGGTAAGCCTGTCGGAGCTGAAAGGGAAAACCGTGCTTCTCAATTTCTGGGCGTCCTGGTGTATGCCGTGCAGACAGGAGGCCCCGGCGCTCGAGCAGTCATGGCTCAAATATAAAGATAAAAATGTCGTATTCATCGGCGTTAATGTATGGGACGAGAATAGGAGCGCCTCGTCTTACATCGAGAAGTTCGGAGGGGGATATCCCCAGGGGATCGACCCCGAAGAAGAGATACAGGTCGACTACGGCATAGGGGGCGTGCCCGAAACCTATTTCATCGGCCCCTCGGGTATAATTACCGATAAGTACGACGGGCCGCTGACCGAGGAAATAATCGATTATTACGTTAACAGGGCAGCGGGGCCGGATGGGGATTCGCCCTCGACCAACTAGAGGGCAGAAGCCAATATGACCATGCCGAAGATAAAGAATAGAAATATAACCGCCGCGTTTATCACCCTGCTGTTTCTGATTTTCCACACGGGTATCTCCGCAGCCGAGAGTCTGGATGACCGCGTCAACGAGGTAGCCCATTTGCTGATGTGTCCCGTCTGCCAGGGGCAGAGCGTCGCGGAATCGAATTCCAACCTCGCCCAGGACATGAG
>JAHKKQ010000053.1 GCA_020027805.1 Candidatus Dadabacteria bacterium | reverse complement strand
GCGAAGTCCTTGATCCCCTTCTCGATGGCCGCGAACGACATGCTGTCCGCATTTCTCAGGACCGGGACTACGAGCCCTTCTGTCGCCCCTATAGCCACCCCTATATCGAAATAGTGCTTGATTATCATGTCGTCGCCGTCGATCTCGGAGTTTACCTGCGGGAATTCCTTGAGTGCCCCAATGGAGGCTTTGACGAAGAAGGAATTCAGTCCCAGACTGACCCCGAATTTTTCCTTGAATGACTCTTTCCTCCGTCTGCGGAGCTCCATGACCGCGCTCATGTCGATCTCGTTGAAGGTCGTGAGCATGGCCGTCGTCTGCGTAGCTTCGAGCATCCGCCGTGCTATAGTGCGCCTCCTCCGGGACATCTTGATACGCTCCTCTCTTGCGTCCCTCGAAATGCGGAGGATAGTCGCTTCTTTCGCCTCGACCAGAGCGGGGGATTTGCCCCTTGCCGGCTCGGCCTTCGGCGCCTCTGTCTGGGCGGTCTCTTTCGCTTGCTTCGCTATATAAATTTCGACGTCTTCCTTTGTTATCCGGCTGCTCGGTCCCGTGCCCTCCACCTTGCCGAGATCGACATGTTTTTCTTCCGCGATTCGTCTCGCGACAGGGGTAACTTTTTCGGCAGGGCCGGTTTCGGGGATCTTTGTGGTTTCTTCTTTTGCCTGAGCGGCCGCCTTCGGGGCTTCCTTCGGCCTGGGCGCTTCACCGGCTTTCCCTTCCTCGATCACGCCGAGCACTTCGCCGACCTCGACATCGTCTCCGTCCCTTTTAAGAATGCTGCTCAGCGTCCCTTCCTTCTCGGACGCGATCTCGAAGTTCGCTTTTTCGGTTTCGAGCTCGACCAGCGGCTCCCCTATTCTCACGGGGTCGCCTTCGGACTTGAACCATCTCACGATAGTCGCTTCCACGACGGATTCCCCCAATTCGGGTACGGTGATGTTTATAGGCATAGTATTTCTCCGGTATCTAGACGTTTTTTACCCACGTAATTCCCAATTCGTCGATGTTGGGAAGCTGTTTCCCGATCATGAACGCCTGCTTTATGAGCGCTTCCTGGTTTACTTTATGCATCGAAGCCGTCCCTTCCGCAGGGCTCGAGTTCCTGCGCCTCCCTATGAAATGCAGCGGGACGCTTCCCTTGATGAATTTCCTTAAGAACGGGTATATGAACATCCAGGCCCCCATGTTCTCGGGCTCTTCCTGGAGCCATACGACGTCCTTCAACTTTGGATACCTGCCGAGCGCCTTCTGGATCAGGGTCGTCGGGACCGGGTACAGCTGCTCGAGCCTGGCGATCGCGATGTCTTTCGCATGTTGCTTTTTGAGCTCGCTTGCGACCAGGTCTATGTAGACTTTTCCGCTGCAGAGTATGAGCCTCTTCACGGACTTCGCCTGGCTGTCGCTCATTTCGTCGTCTATGAAGGGCTGCCATGTGCCTTCTGAAAGTTCCCTTAGAGAAGAAAAAATAAGCGGATTGCGCAAAAGGCTCTTGGGCGTCATCACGATTAACGGCAGCGGGTCTATTTCCAGAACGCCTGCCTGTCTCCTGAGCAGATGGAAATACTGCGCGGAGGTAGTGCAGTTGGCGATACGCATGTTAACTTCAGCCGCCGAATCTAGAAACCTCCCCATGCGTCCGCTCGAGTGATCGGGTCCCTGCCCCTCGTATGCGTGAGGAAGCAAGAGGACGAGCGATGGGGTCTGCCCCCACTTGGCCCTGGCCGAAACGACATACTCATCTATAATCGTCTGGGCGCCGTTAATGAAATCTCCGTACTGAGCTTCCCATATGACCAGCCTGTCGGGCGCCTGTATGTTATATCCGTATTCGAAACCTATGCATGCGTTTTCGGTAAGGGGGCTGTTCAATATTTCGAAAGCCGCTTTTGACTGCGGTATGTGTTGGAGCGGCGCATAGGTTTGCCCGGTATTGAAATCGTGCAGCACAGCGTGCCTGTGGCTGAACGTGCCGCGCTCTGAGTCCTGCCCCGTGAATCGTATCGATGTGCCGTCGGCAAGTATAGATGCGAATGCCAGCTCTTCCGCCGTGGCCCAGTCGACTGTCTTTTCGTCGATATTTGCGAGTGCGATTTCCCTGCGCTCCCTTCCGCGCCTGAGTTTCGGGTTTGTCGTGAACCCTTCAGGGATTTTGAGCAGGGAAGCGTTCATTTCCCTGAGTGTCTCCGCGGGAACCGAAGTGATCGTTTTCTGAGCCGCCCCTGCGGGAGGTATCGTGGAAAGGGCCTCTTCGGGTATGTCCTGCGGGGTGAGGGATTCGAAATCGCTGTGGAGTATCTCGTTGTATTTATTTACTAGTTCGTCGGCTTCGTCCTTGTCTATCATATTCCGCTCTGCGAGCGTCTCCGCCCAGATTTCCCTGACGGTAGGGTGGTCGTCTATGACCTTGTACATTTCCGGCTGCGTGAATGCCGGCTCGTCGGCTTCGTTGTGCCCGTGCCGCCTGTATCCCACGAGATCTATCAGGAAGTCCTTCCCGAACTTGCTCAGGTATGCGAACGCGAGGCGGGCGCATTCGACGCACGCTTCGGGGTCGTCCGCGTTCACGTGGACGATCGGTATCTCGAAGCCCTTGGCAAGGTCGCTCGCGTAGAGCGTGCTGCGGCTCTCGTTCGGCAGCGCCGTATATCCGAGCTGGTTGTTCGTTATTACGTGGATCGTGCCGCCCGTGGTGTAGCCCGGGAGCCTGCACATGTTGAGCGTCTCGGCCACTATTCCCTGGCCGGGAAAAGCCGCGTCCCCGTGCACGATTATCGGGAGCGCCACGTCCGGATCGAATTTCGGCTCTCCGCTGGCGTTTACGGATGTTCCGGCCGCCCGCGCCATTCCCTCCACTACCGGATTCACCGACTCCAGGTGGCTCGGGTTCGGCGACAGTGAGATCTGCATTTCTATCTCTCTTCCGTTTTTTATCGCATGGCGCGCCCCTTCGTGGTATTTCACATCGCCCGTCCAGCCCATGTAGTCTCTGAAATCCCTTTCGAGCACCGGGTCTTTGAATTTAATCAGCGAACCTTTGTAGCTCTTGGTCATGACATGGTGCATGACGTTAAGGCGGCCCCTGTGAGCCATACCCATGAAGATGTGGCGTATACCGGTCTCGGCCGCAATCCCGACGATCTCATTCAGAATCGGGACGAGCATATCCACGCCTTCTATAGAGAAGCGGAACTTGCCTGGGAATATCCGGTGGAGGAACTTTTCAAGCACCTCGACCCTGGTAAGGTTTTCGAGCAGGAGTTTTTCGTTGATCGGGTCTACGGGCGGTCTGAATCTGCCTGTTTCCGCCGCTTCCCTCAGCCATTTTCTCTCTTCGGGCGAGTTGATGTGATAATAATCGTAACCGACCGTGGAGGAATAGATTTTACGGAGCTCCTCGATCGCGTCATAAGCGCTGTCCGTCTTGTCCGAGACCGGCCTGCCGATAAGGCTCGACGGGAGCTCGACCAGGTCTTCCGGTGTCAATCCGTGGGTCGCGAGTTCGAGGGAAGGGTCTCCCGGCGGAGGGATGCCCAGAGGGTCTATATCGGCATCCAGATGGCCGAAGGCCCTGATCGCCTGGGCGAGGTTCACCGTTGCGACGATTTTATCTATATCATGCTGGGTGATCTCGGAGGGTTTCTCTTCATACATCTCGGGACGCATCTTATCGAATATCGCCCTCGTGGAGGAGTCTACCGAGTCCGGGTCCCTCAAGTAACGCTCATACAGTTCAAGCACATAACCTGAGTTAGGTCCGTGAAAAATATGTGAAATATCCATTTATTCTTGCCCTTTTGATTAGATTCTTCAGTTTTCTGATCGGGTTGGTAATAAAGTATCAATTAATTGATACTATATTAGCACAGCTATATTTTTGTGCAATCTCCCGACATCTAATCATCTGTGGTTACAGAGTAATTCTTTTGTTTTCTCTTTGGTATCAGGGAAGTACAGGGCAAAACAATATGGATATACAGGCCCGACGCATCGGGTAAACCTGCCGCTTTTCGGGGGTTCCGCTCCGGCGGCGAAACGTGCTCAGGGTCAGTCGTGCTAACCCATATAAGAATCGATGAACTTTTCGTACTGCTCTCTGTGTTCGTCGCGCCCTACTTTATGCTGTGCAGGAGGAAGCTCGGTCTTGTTCAGGATCAGCGATTCGAGCGAAGCGTGCTCCCCTTTGAATATCCGCCCTATGGGTATCCGCCCCTGTTCCTTCAGCTTGAGAGACCTCTGAAACGCCATGCCGCGGTCGGTCGGGTCGTACCCTTCCTCTTCGTCGATGTTGTAAACCTTTGCGCGCCATTCCCTGTGAGTATCGTAATAGGTTACGCAGGGCGAGAGAACTTCGAGGAAAGCGAATCCCCTTTTCGATTCGGTGTGATCGAGGGCGGCCTCCATCAGCCTTTCGAGCTGTTCCGGGTTTCCGCTGAATCCGCGGGCGAGGAATGTGGCCGAAGGGAAGCTCAGACCCATTAGTATCGAATCCAGGCCGGATTCCGCGTTGTCACGGTAGCCCGTGGGGCTCGTGGGCGACACCTGTCCCTTGGTAAGTCCGTAATTGCTGTTGTTCATCACGATGTATATGATGCTCGGGTTGCTTCTGAAAGTATGTACCAGGTGGCCCGCTCCTATGGCATACCCGTCGCCGTCCCCTCCAGCCGCTATCACTGTAAGGTCGGGGTTGGCCAGCTTCGCTCCTATGGCTGCGGGCAAAACCCTTCCATGGAGCGCATGATAACCGTAGCAGGGCAGGTTATTCTGTATGGTCCCGGAGCACCCTATCCCGGCGAGCATCATGAGCTTGTGAGGAGGTATACCCATTTTGTGAAGTGATTTCTCGAGGACGCCCTGTACGGCGAAGTCTCCGCACCCGGCGCACCATATGGGCCTTGCCGGCGCGAATGTCTTTATGTGGGTTTGCATCGTCATTGAAGCTTTGCCTCCTTTTTCCCCTTCTTTATTTTACTGCCGTTTTCTGCCTGGATTACGCTCTTTACAAGCTCGGCCGGTCTGTACGGGATCCCGTCGAATCTCAATATGTTGACTATTTTCCCGGGGTCAGCCCCCTGATGGATGAGTATATGGGCCAGCTGGGCCTGCGCATTGAGCTCGACCACGTATACCCTGCTGCATTTATCGATAAAGGCGAGTATGTCTTCGAGCACGGGCCATATCGTCCTCGGCTGTAAATACTGCGTCTTGACGCCTTCTTTCTTCAAGTCTTCCATGGCCTCCAGTATGACCCCGAATAGTGAGCCGATCCCTATGAATCCGATCTTCGCGTCGGGGTCGCCGAAATGACGCCCCCTCGGCAATTCTTTCTTCGCGACCTCGATCTTGCCCATCCTCTTGTTCATCATCTTCACGCGGTTGACCGGGTCCGTGGAGACGAGCCCCCATTCGTTATGCTCGTTCCCGGTAACCAGGGACAACCCTCCGGGCGTACCGGGCGCGGCAAACGCCGAAACGTTGTCTTCCGTGAATTCGTATCTCTTGTATACCCCGAGTTTTTCGATGTCGCCCGCTTCGACGCGTTTACCCGGCACAGCGCTCACCCCGTCTAGGTTGAACGGTTCGACGGTCGCGATATTCTGAGACAGCGCCTGGTCCATGGCCAGGAAGACCGGGCACTGGTATTTGTCCGCAAGGTTCGTGGCATCGACGGTAAGGTAAAAACATTCATCGGGGTGTCCCGGCGTAAGCACTATGCGCGGGAAGTCCCCGTGTCCTCCGAACACCATCAGATTGAGGTCGCTCTGTTCGGGCTTTGTCGGCATGCCGGTGCTCGGTCCCGAACGCTGGCAGTCAACGATCACGAGCGGAATTTCCCCCGACCCGCAGTGGCCGACGCCTTCCTGCATGAGTGAGAATCCGGGCCCCGAGGTCGCAACCATCGCCCTCGTTCCTGTAAGCGCAGCTCCTATTGCCATGTTTATGCCGGCGAGCTCGTCCTCGGTCTGTCTCGCTACACCCCCGCACCGCGGGAGCCATTTCTGAAGAGTCTCCAGCACCTCCGATGAAGGCGTTATGGGATAACCGCAGAAGAACCTGCCGCCCGCGACCATGAATCCGAAAGCGACCGATTCGTTTCCCGTGATTAATAAGCGTTTTTCAGGTGCGGTCTTTTTAATCTTATATAGTCCTTCCCCTTCGTGTATGCCCATCTCGTCCGCGAGATGGAATCCCAGTCCGAGCGCCTCGAGGTTATATTCGAGAATGACCTGTCCCATCCTCTGGAAGTGTTTTATAAACGTCTCACGCAGCGATTCGTCCTCGAGTCCGAGGAGCCTCCCTACGACCCCGAAGGCGATGCTGTTCTTATAGAGCTCCCTCCTCATCGTGCGCATGGCGATCCTGTTGAAGGGCGCGGAATAGACCTTGGTCCCCTCGGGGAGCACGGGAGGTATCGGGCCGCCCGAATCGTCGTATACCACTATGCTTTTTGAATCCAGCTGGCGCGCGTTTTTTTCAACGGCTTCCTCATCGAGCGCTACCATAAGGTTGATGTTGCTCCCGATGCAGTACCTGTCACCGGCAAACGCCCTCATCGTCGCAGCTGCGTGTCCGCCTCTGATTCTCGATAAAACGTCCCTCTCCGTGTAAACGTTAAGGCCGTTCGTCCGGAGCAGCTCGGCCAGCATCGTGATAACAGTAAGCGAGCCGTCCCCTCCCTGCCCGGCTACGATAACGTTTACATCCTCTAAAATTGGCCGGCCGTTGTTGGAGCTCATTTAGACGCTTTTCCTCCGTTAGTGGGGTTGTAGTCTTTGTAGAGAGTCTTTGGATTAGTGTTACCCATTTTGATCCGCTCCTGGAGCGTGGGCATCAGGGCGGGCAGGGGCTTGTTTCTCTTCATATCGCAGAGCCTTATCAAAAGCTCCTTGGCGCGCGGTTCCGTCTCGACCGGCACTATCTCGAAGAGCCCGTCGTCGACCGCAGCCTGAAACGCCTTGTGTCCGGCCTCCGTCCTCACGGCGACGAACGTCCACCCGTCGAGTCCTATCCCCCCGACCCCTATATCGGCGTGTTCGGCCGAGTAGTCGAGGCAGTAGAGGCATGCGGGCCGTGCGAACTGATGGAAATCCTTCAGCTTCATTATTATTTCGCGCCCGTCCCTGAGGTTGATTATTACCTTCCCCTTTACGTTCACGTTCACAATGTCTTTTGGCTCGACGTTAAGTGTCTCGGCTATGAATTTGATGTGCTCATGAGTAAAGCTTTCCGAGCAGAAGAGTCCTATGACAAGCGTTACGTTTTTTTGATACCATTTCGCCACTTCAAGACGTATGCTGCTGTACTGCTGCTGTCTGATCCCGTCGACCTGGCAGGGTACGCCTACTACCGCGATCGGGTGTATGTCTTTTCTCATCGCCTCGGTGAGGGCCACTGTGTTCGGAGAATACGTATACCGTGAGCCGCTGCAGGCGGTGATTTCCTCGGGCGTGGTCGCGAGCTTGTGAACCCCGACCTGCGGATTCTCGGGCAGCACGTCGCCCAATACCGCTCCCTTTATCGTCCCTTTGTTCAGCGCGTGGACAAGCAGCGCGCTGGTGACGCCTCCGTCCTGGCCTCGCTTCAGGATCTCCTGGTTTTTTGCCCTCGCGATAACTGCATAGTTGTAGGGCCCGAAGCCTTCGTCCAGTACGGGTTTTTTGAATCCGAGAAGCGCATTGAGGTCTTTGTCCAGGGGGCGGAGCACGGGGCAGACGTCCGCGCACAGCTCGCAAAAGACGCACGCGTCGTTTCTGGTATCTACGGGGAGCTCGTCTTTGTAATCGAATACGTCTGTGGGACAAATAGTGACGCATGCGGCACAGCCGACGCATTTACCCGTATCCACTATCTCGCGCATTAAGAAGTCGACCGCTTTGAACCCCCCGCGGTTGATTTCCGACCTCCAGGCATAAGCCCATTCATAGGGGTCCACGCCCTGCTCAAGCATGTTGTGGTATTTCTCCTGAACGGCGCGTACGAGCTTCTCATCCCGGCTTAATTCTTCATTGCTCATAATCGATACTCCCTGTTAGATTATTTAGCTGAAGCATGCATTTCGGCTTTTTATTCTCTACACACGGCTGAGCGAGTCCTATAACCTTTATACCTGGCATAAAAGCAGCTGCAAAACAGCTTGTTAATAATAAAAGTTGACCGATATTATTAAGTGATGCCTATTACTTCACCCTAGATTCTTATAGTATATCAGTTTATTAGCATAGTTGTTATATTTAGTCAATCTAAAAATTCAATCGTAAGAAGCAAGACCGGAAAGTCCGGTTTTTCGCGTGTTCTTGGCAAATAGTTTGGAATAGAATTTCCTGGCGGTTATTCTATTCCCTGAAATCGACCCCCCCGAGGCTGGAAATACGGTGACTCCGGGGACACTGCTCATATGGTACACGTACATAATCTTACAAAGCGTTACGGCAGCCTGGTCGCGGTAGAAAATTTATCGTTCAGGCTCGACAGAGGGGATGTTCTCGGTTTTCTCGGCCCCAACGGGGCCGGAAAAACGACCACGATGCGCATTATCACTGGTTATATGCCCCCTACCAAGGGCACCGTACATATAGAAGGCGTGGATATATTCGATAACCCGTTACAGGCTAAAAAAATGATAGGTTATCTCCCCGAAACCCCTCCCCTCTACCTCGATATGACGGTTGCCGAGTACCTGGATTTCGTTGCTGACATCAAGCAGGTGAAAAGGAAGGAGAAAAAGAGCAGGATATTCTATGTGCTGGAAAAGTGCGGTCTCTCCGACGTCAGGAAGCGCATCATAGGCCACCTCTCCAAAGGGTACAGACAGCGTGTCGGGATAGCGCAGGCGCTCGTGAACAACCCCTCGGTCCTTATTCTGGACGAGCCTACTATAGGCCTCGACCCGCTGCAGATAATAGAGATAAGGGGCCTCATAAAGAGTCTCTCCGGCGAGCGCACGGTAATATTGAGCACTCACATACTGCCCGAGGTGACGATGATCTGCAGTAAGGTCGTAATTATCAACGAAGGGAAGATGGTGCTCGAAGAGTCGCTTGATTACCTGTCCGAGGGTTTAAGGAATTCCGGGAGCCTGTTGCTGAGAGTAAGACAAAACGGAGAGGGCGTAAAAGAAAAAATAATGTCGGTTAACGGCGTGTCGGGCGTGAAGCCGGGTTCCTCGGGCGAATTCGTAATTACGCCTTCGGAAGGCGTGGAGATACGGGAGGAGCTCGTAAGGCTGGTCGTCGAAAACGACCTCGGCCTGCTCGAGCTGAGGCCGCTTGTCAGCACGCTCGAAGAGGTCTTTATGAAGGCAATTTCCTCTGAAGGCAATTAGATGAAGGCGTTTTATACGATCGTGAAAAGGGAACTGAGGTCTTATTTCGCCTCTCCGCTCGCGTACATCATCCTGGTCGTGTTTCAGGTGATCTCGGCGAGGTTCTTCTTCCTGTACCTCCAGGGGTTCCTCCAGTTCCAGTTCGATCCAAGCTACCAGCTTCAAACCGGCGAGCTCAATCTGAACAACCTGGTCGTGCTTCCCTACTTCGGGACGATAAGCATAGTCCTCCTGCTGATAGTGCCGCTTATTACGATGAGGCTGATAGCCGACGAGAAAAAGAACTATACTGCGGAGCTGCTCTTCACGTCTCCTATCAGGATACGCACCATAGTGTTCGGGAAATTCACCGCCTCCCTGATTCTCCTCATTATCATGCTCCTGCTCTCGTCGATTAATATTTTTGTGTTGATGGTCCACGGGAACCCGGATTTCGGAGCCGTTTTTTCAGGCTATATAGGTTTGTTCCTGTTGGGCGCTTCGTTCCTCTCGGTCGGTATATTCGCTTCTTCTCTTACCGAAAACCAGCTTATAGCGGCCGTAATAAGCTTCGGGGTGCTGCTCCTTCTCTGGCTCGTGGGCGCTCTTTCGGACGCCGAGAGCTCCGTACTGGGCTACATTTCGGTAATCAACCACTACGAGGACTTCAGCAAGGGATTGATCGAGCTTAAAGACGTCGTTTATTATCTGTCGCTCATTTTCCTGGGGCTCTTTCTTACCTACACATCGCTCGAGTCGGAGAGGTGGAGATGAAGAGGAGGAGGCTCATTTACGGCACGAACGCTTTAATCTCCGTATTGAGCGTCTGCGGCATACTCATCATTCTCAACTACATTTTTTTCAAATCCGACGTCAGGATAGATATGACGGAAGGGAAGCTGTACACGGTCTCGGAGCATACGATCGGCGTGATCGAGAATATCGGCGGCGATGTGGAGATGCTGGCGTTCTTCAAAGATGTGGGAATGGACAGGAGCGAGTTTCAGGACCTCATAAAGGAATACTCGAGGAGGTCGGGAAATATAAAAATCAGATATGTCAATCCGGACAAGGAGCCCGGTATCGCGAAAAAGTACGATATAAAAGAATACGGCACCATTGTGCTCGTCGACGGGGAACAAACTATAAAACTGAGGCTCGCGGACCATATCTCGGGGGGGATTCTCAAAAATGCGGAGGAGGAGCTCACGAACGCGCTCTTCAAACTCAACCGGGTGGTCCACAAGACGGTTTATTTCCTGACGGGACACGGGGAGCGGGACATTAACGATGAGCTCGAACCCGAGGGCCTAGGGGTGCTCAGGGCCGCCCTCGTTGACGAAGGCTATGACGTGAAGGATTTCCTGCTCCTGAGAGGGGACCCGCTGCCCGAGAAAGACAGCGTCCTTATCGTGTCCGCCCCGAAGCAGGCGCTGTCTCTCAAGGAAATAACCGATATCAAGGACTATCTCGATCAGGGCGGGAAGGCCGTATTCCTTATAGAGCCCAGGAGCGGGGGCGAGCTCGTTTCGATTTTAAAGAGCTACGGTTTCGCCATAGCCGATGATATCATAGTCGACCCCAGCTCCAAGCTGGAAGGGGGAGGGGATATAGCCCCCATAATCGCCCAATACGCCCATCACGATATCACCGAGGGCTTCAGGTTCGCAACCATATTCCCCTTTTCGAGGAGTGTCGACGTAGTCGAGCAGGACGGAACCGACACGACGGTGCTGGCTAATACAGGCGAGTACAGCTGGTCCGAATCCAACTTCGAGCTTTTCGATCAGGGGGTCGCCCAGCAGGAGGAAGGGGACAAAAAAGGCCCGCTGGGAGTGGCGGCTGTGAGTGAGGACGGTGATAATTCGAGAATAGCGGTCTTCGGGAGCGTCGATTTCGTTTCAAATATATTTATCGATTTCTCGGGGAACAGGGATCTGTTCCTCAATACCGTCAACTGGGTCGCGGGCGATGAAAACCTGATCTCGATACGCCCGAGAGCCGCGAAAGAGGGGAAACTAACCATAACGAAGAAGCAGACTAATATAATATTCTTCTTTACAGTCGTGTTGATACCTGCCGTCATCTTCTTCTCCGGTCTGGGTATCTGGTGGAAGAGAAGAAGGTTGTGATATATATTCGTAACTAGTGCGGCGGTTCTCAACTCGCAAGCCCGCGGAAAGCCGCTTGATTGAGCCAATAAATTGAACAGCTATCTAAAAAGATTCGCAGGCACCGTAATCGCGTTGATTATCTTCGTGGTACTCCTGGCATCCGTCCTTCTGTTCGATAGGGAAAAACAACCGGAGGAAAATTTGGAAAAGGTCTTCCCCGGCATCAACACGGAGGAAATAACATCCTTCAGTTTGAAATCGTCCGGATCCGAATTCACACTCGAGAAAGGCGACGGGGGCTGGATAGTCGAAAGCGGCTCGAAGAGGTTTAAAGCGGATGAAGACGCTATTGAGGACCTCATCCAGGACGTCAAGGATATGGAGGCCGAGAAGCCGGTCGCCCGGGATTCGGACAAGCTCGACGAATACGGCGTAGTCGATTCGGAGACGGAGTTTTCGTTTCGCACGAGGGATG